>JAIOSJ010000290.1 GCA_021107705.1 Thermoanaerobaculales bacterium
CGGGGGCTCTCGCAAGAAAGGTCGTCAAAACACAAACGTGCTATTCTTGGTGTCCACGAAATCGGGGGAACTCCGAACCGTTGCACGTAACCAAGGGCAGTGTCCTCAACCGACGGGTCGATCTCCGCCTCTGTGATTCCGAGACGCCGCAGCTGTTTCAGATATTCGCCGGCCTCTTGAGGGACCAGCCGTGCGACGGTATTGCCGACCTCAAAATACCAGAGTGAGGGCACGGCCAACACGATGTCCCCAGCTACGAACTGATCGAGGACAGCAAGCGCCTCCTGGGCATTCGGTTCGTTTTCAGGCGGCAACACCCATTTGAGCATCACCGATGCATCCGGGACAAAAAGACGGTTCACAACGTGTCCCGAAGCTCCCGGACCATTTCCTCGGCACTTGCGGGTGGTGCCGGCATCTCCGCACGAAGCTCAGTCAATCGCTCCACCGCGGCCCTTCGCTCGTCGAGAACATGGGCATCCACCACCGCACGGGAGACAAAGCGGCTTCGGCGACCCCGAGGCAAAGACCGAATGACCTCCCATGCCCTGTCATCCAGCATGACGTTGACCCTGTGTGCCATCATTGCCTCCTTACACACTAATAATACACAACCATGCGAAATTCCAAGCGTCCGGAGTCAGAAAACGACGGCGTTGCTACGCTGTTCTCTCAGCGAGGGATGGATGCCCCCCAGCTGTGGAATGGGGTTCTTCCGCCGCAGATATTGCCCCTCTTCCCGCATTCGGGCCAACTGGTCCCGAATGAGCTGCTCCGTGCCGATCGGGCGTTCCATCAGGGGTGCAGGATGTCGAGATCCGGGAAGTAGGACCGCAGGTATCCACGGTCGATGGCGGCGAGATAATCCGCCTGAGTACGAGCATGAGCCGCAATAAGAAAGTCGGGAATCATGAACTCTCGGGGGCCGCCCCGTCTCCTATATTCCTTGAAGGTCATTCCCGCATGCCAGGCCGCTTCTGACCGGAGAGGCTCAAGGTTTGCGCCCAGCCGGTCCAGCACGGTATCGAGCGCATCCCGTGTCTCAAAGGCGGGCGAAATCTCGGCATATACGATCTCGCAGAGGCAGAGTCTGCCCTTCCGGCGTGCGTCGATGAGGAGTTCGAGCCAGGATTGGGCGCCATCTTCTCCATTGAAGATCGTCAGCAGAACCGAGGAGTCGAGAGCGAGTTTCATGTTTCATCCGCCGGCAGCTCGACCGGACCACGGCTCTCCTCCAACCACTCCATCGCAGATCCCGTGATCCGGTCGGAGCCGCATCCGACTACGGAGCGCATCGCCTCCTCGTCGAAGACGGGGATGGCCTTGAGAAAGGGTGCCTCTTCGTCGAAGTCGAGAACCTGGCCCGATTTCAGTCCGAGTCGACGCCGGATTGCAGCCGGAATGGTGATCTGTCCCTTCGAGGTAAGTGTCGCTTTCATTGTGTTAATGTAAGACAGTCATGTAAGGAAGTCAAGAAAGCGGACCGGCACCGCATCCGTGTCGTTGAAATACTGCTGGAGCAGCCGCTCGGGCTCGGCGATTTTCAAGGCGGCGGGGAATCCCCCTTTGTCCAGTGTGCTGAACATGTCCTGCATTGCCCAACACGATGGTCACACTGGTCGCTGAGAAATAACAGCTCTCGGAACGTGGGCCGGATTGGCCGAACACGCGCCAACCAACTTCTTCGTGACCCCAAAGAGGCCGATACGGTTCACGTTCCGAGCTACATCAACCCCAAAGCATTCAACCCACCCTGGGCCCATCCGACGAAGGGCGCCGGATAGACTCCGATCGCCATCACGACCAGAACGCTGACCAGCACGACACCTTCGGCCCACCGATCACGAACCAACTCTGCACCGCTTTCAGCCTCTTCACCTTCGACGAGGTACATCTGAACCACAATGCGAAAGTAGTAGTAAAGGCTGACGGCAGACATCAGGACGCCGATGACGGCGAGCCAGATATAGCCCGCATTGATCGCCGCCGCGAAGACGTACAGCTTGGACATGAAGCCGCCAGTCGGTGGGATACCGGCCAGGGCGAGCAGGAGAATCAGCATTCCGGCTGCAGCTGCCGGCGCCTTCTTCGAAAGCCCGGCCCAGTCCTTGACGGTCTCACCTGCATAACCGCGGGTCTCCAACAGAACCACCAGACCAAAAGCGCCGATGTTCATGAAGGTGTAGACCAACATGTACATCAAGACCGACCAGGTTCCATAAGCGGTGCCTGCAACGACACCCATCAAGGCGTAGCCCGCATGAGCAATCGATGAGTAGGCCAGCATGCGTTTCACGTTGTCCTGGCTCAAGGCGGCAATGTTGCCGAAAATCATCGTCATGGCGGCCGCCAACCAGATGACACTGCGCCAGTGATCGATCTCGGGCGAAAAGGCGCCGGCGAAGATCCTCAGGAACATCGCAAAGGCGGCCGCTTTTGGAGCTACGGAAATAAAGGCGGTCACCGGAGTCGGCGCACCCTCATAGGCGTCGGGCGACCATACGTGGAACGGTACCGCGGCGACCTTGAAGAGCATTCCAAAGGCCATCAACACGATGCCGAGCATCAGAACCAGGTTGTCCTGAGGAGCCGCCACGAGGGCGGTCTTGATTTCCATCAGGTCCAAGGTGCCAAGGCTGCCGTAGACCAACGAGATGCCGTACAGAAGAATGCCTGAGGACATCGCGCCGAGCACGAAATACTTAACGGCCCCTTCATTGCTCTTGACTTCGAGCTTGCAGTAACCGACCAACACATAGGACGACAGAGCCATCAATTCGAGGCCGACGTAAAGGCTCACCAGGTTCACACCCGAAGCCATCACGAACATGCCCAACGTCGCCGTAAGAATCAGGGCGAAAAATTCTCCGCCACCATAACGAAAACGTTCGAGGAAACCGGTGGCCAGCATGATTGTCAGGATGGCGGAGGCCAGCACCAGCAATTTGAAGAAAACGGCAAAAGTATCAATCGCCAGCATGCCGCCGAGGATCACCTCGGGCTCACCCGCCGGCCGACCGAATAGCCATACCAGGATGCCTGTGACAACCAGAGATCCGACGGCGCCCAGGGCCAGCGGCCGCATCCCCCGCCGCCCCAGCCCGATACCACCCACGAGGAGCACGAAGCTCGCGATCGCGAGGAAGATCTCAGGGATGAACGGGACGAACTGCTCGAGTGGCATCTTTACTCCCCGTGCTCAGTCGCGGCCTCGTCATGCTCCTCATGCTGATCGACGGCGGACACGTGGACCACCATCGGCAGGGCCGCCTCGGGCCTCGCCGTTGCAACCCTCTCCATCACGCGATCGACCGTCGGCGCCATTCTGTCGAGGAACGGCTTCGGATAGAGGCCGATCCAGAAGGCGAGGATGATCAAGGGAATGATCGTCCACTGCTCGCGGAGGTTGAGGTCCTTGAGGCCCTTGTTTTTCTCGTTGGAAAGCTCCCCGAAGAAGACCCTTTGGTACATCCACAGCATGTAGCCGGCGCCCAGCACGATGCCCGAAGTCGCAAAGAGTGCCCACCACCACTTGTGGGCAAAGGCGCCGATCAAAATCAGGAACTCGCCGATGAAACCGTTGAGAGTCGGCAGGCCGATCGACGACAACGTGATCACCAGGAAGAACATCGCGTAGATCGGCATGACCTTGGCGATGCCGCCGTACTCGGAGATCATCCTATTGTGCCGGCGCTCGTAGATCAGGCCGACCAGAAGGAAGAGCGCGCCGGTCGAAATTCCGTGGTTGAGCATCTGCAGGATCGAACCCCGGAGACCCGCCTCGTTAAGGGCGAACATACCCAACGTGATGAAGCCCATGTGACTGACGGAGGAGTAGGCCACCAGCTTCTTCATGTCCTTCTGCGCCATGGCAACCAGGGCGCCGTAGATGATCGCAACGATCGAGAGCCAGCCAATCCACCCGACCGCCTTGATCGTCGCATCGGGCAACAGCGGCAGTGAGAGCCTGATGAATCCGTAGGTCCCCATTTTCAGCAGAACACCGGCCAGGATGACCGAACCGGCGGTCGGCGCCTCGACGTGGGCATCCGGCAGCCATGTGTGGAACGGGAACATCGGAACCTTGATGGCGAAACCGACGAAGAAGGCCAGGAAGATCCAGAACTGTAATTCTGGGGGAACCTGCGGCGCAATCTCGTACAGCGAGGGGATGGAGAAGGTCGGGGCGTTACCCAGACCGGGCAGACCGATGGCCGCCATACCGTCAGAGTTGTAGAAGTAGAGTGCCAGGATACCGATCAGCATCAGAACCGATCCGACCAGGGTGAAGAGGAAGAACTTAATTGCCGCATAGAGCTTGCGCGGACCACCCCAGACGCCGATCAAGAAATACATCGGCACCAGCATCACTTCCCAGAAGACGTAGAAAAGGATGAAGTCCAGGGAGCAAAAGACCCCCAACATCCCCACCTGCAACAGCAGGAGAAAGACGTAGTATTCCTTTTCGCGGTGGGCGATCGCGGTGAAGGACGAATAGACGGCGATCAGACCCAACAGGGTCGTCAGCAAAATCAGCAGGACGGAAAAGCCGTCAACCCCGAAGAAGTACTGAACACCGACCGACGGAATCCAGTCCAACTTGGTGACAAACTGAAATTCGGCCCCATCCGTCTTGTAGAGGAACCACAGAGGCAGGGACAGGACAAAGTCCAGGCCCGCCACAACCGTCGCCGTCATCTTGATGGCGCGCGAATTCTCCTTGTCGAGGAAGAAGACGATGAACAGCGCGCCGACGAGCGGCACAAAGCAGATCAGATTCAGCAGGTAAGCGTACTGGGTTTCCATGTTCTACCCCGTCCCTCAGAATGAAATAAAGAAAACGGCCAGCAGGAGCGCCGCACCGAAGACCATCACCATGGCGTAGCCCTGGGTGAAGCCCACTTGCAGACGGCGGAAGTACCGACTCGCCGTCTGATTGATCGTTCCGATCAGGTTGACAATGCCGTCGATGACCTTGAGGTCAAAGATGCCGGACAAGAAACTGGTGCCGACGGTCACGTGACGGGTGCCGTTGACCACACCATCGACGACGCGGGCGTCAAATTCCCAACAGAACCGCGCCAGTCCGATGGTGCCTCGAATGATGGTCGCGTCATACAGCTCGTCCACCCAGTATTTGTTGAGCAGGAGCTTGTAGGCGAAGGGGAAGCGCTCGGCCATCGCGTTGGGAATCGAGAATTCCGGGTCCGTCTTGTACCAGCGGTAGGCTACCAAGATACCCGCAGCCGCAACGGTGACGGACAGCCCCACCAGAGCCCATTCGAGACCGAAGCTGACGGCATGGCCGCCGGCATGTGCGGCCCCATGGCCGTGGGCGCCGAGGATCATCGGGCCCATGAAGCCTTCGATGAAGTTCCAGTTCTCTTTGTGAAACAAGATGCCCGGGAAACCGATCAGCAGGCCGCCGATGACCGACCCGAACGCCAACACCTGCAACGGCAGGGTCATCGTCCAGGGCGATTCGTGGAGATGGTGTTCGGCCTCCTCGCCACCTCGGAAGGCGCCGTCGAAGGTCATGAAGACCAGACGGAACATATAAAAGGCCGTCAGGGCCGCGCCGCACAGTCCCAAAATCCAGAGCCCGTAGTAGGCGCCGCCGAAACCGTTGAGATCGGTGTAGCCCGCCTCGAAGGCTTTAGCCAGGATCGCATCCTTGGACACGAAACCCGCCAGCGGCGGAATCCCGGCGATGGCGATCGTGGCAATCAGGAAGGTCCAGTAGGTCTTGGGCATGTATTTCTTCAAACCGCCCATCTTGCGCATGTCCTGCTCGCCACCGCAGGCGTGGATCACCGAGCCGGACCCCAGGAAGAGGCAGGCTTTGAAGAAGGCGTGGGTCACAACGTGGAAGATTGCCGCGATGTAGGCGCCGACGCCGGCCGCAAGGAACATGTAACCCAGCTGAGAGACGGTCGAGTAGGCCAGGACCTTCTTGATGTCATTCTGCGTCAGGCCGATGGTCGCGGCGAAAATCGCCGTCACGCCGCCGATGACGGCGACCACCAGCATCGCGTTGGGTGAGAGCTGGTAGAAGAAATTGCAGCGCGCCACCATGTAGACGCCCGCGGTGACCATCGTCGCCGCGTGGATCAGGGCCGAGACCGGGGTCGGTCCAGCCATAGCGTCCGGCAACCAGACAAAGAGCGGAATCTGCGCCGACTTGCCGATAGCGCCGATGAAGAGCAGAACACCGATGATGGTGGCGGCGCCGACCAGAGCGTCACCGTGGTGCTGCGACAAGACGGCAAAGAGTTCGGAGAACTCCAGCGTCCCAAACCAACCGAAGGTGAAGAAAATCGCCAAGAGGAAACCGAAGTCGCCGATGCGGTTGACGATGAATGCCTTCATCCCCGCCGAGGCACACCATTCCTTCTCGTAATAAAAGCCGATCAACAGGTAGGAACACAGACCGACGCCCTCCCAACCGACGAAGAGCACCAACAGATTGGATCCTAGAACCAGGGTCAGCATCGCGAACATGAAGAGGTTGAGGTAGGAGAAATACCGACTGTAGGCCTTGTCGGACTCTGAGTGCATGTAGCCGACCGAATAGAGGTGAATCAGGAAACCGACCAAGGTGACGAAACAGACCATCACCGCCGAGGTCGGGTCGACCTGGTAGGAGGCGGCCACTTCCAGCGGCGCCGTTCCGCCCGACAACAACGGTAAATCCCCTCCGGAGATCCAGGAGAAGACCTTGACGACGTAGGAAACCGTGTGGTCCTCGGTGAAATACCACTGCAAGACCGCAGCCCAACCCCAGATGAGAGCCAGACCGGATCCGATCAGGGCGACGATGTTGGCCACCGACTTCTTGAGGCCCAATTGATGGGTCACCAGGCCGTTGATCAGCGCTCCGGCCAGGGGAAACAGGGGAACCAGCCAGATCAGGTCGTAAAAGGACATAGGCTAGCTCCTCATCTCATTGGCATCGTCGAGGATCACAGTGTCCTTGAGGCGAGTCAGAGCGATGATCAGCCCCAGGCCGATCGCCGCCTCCGCCGCTGCGACTGTGATCACGAAAATGGCCAAGATCTGACCCGAGAGGTCCCCGAGCCGGAAGGAAAAAGCGATGAGATTGAGGTTGACCGCGTTGAAGATCAACTCAAGTGACATCAGAACCGTGATGAAGTTGCGGCGGACCATCACACCGATCAAACCCAAGGTGAACATCACCAGCGACAGGGCCAGGTAGTGGGTGGCGGTAATCACGACCCCACCTCCCCTTCTTGCTCCTCGATGAAGCGATCCTTTCGGCCGAAGACGATGGCGCCGATCATGGCCACCAGTAGGACGACCGAAACCACTTCGAAGGGAACGAGGTATTTGGTGTAGAGCACCATGCCGACCGCTTCGGTGTTGCCCAGGACGGCGCCGTCAACCATCTGGAGGGCCTCAGGACCGCCGTCGCCGGTGGCAAAGACCCCCAGGAGGACCGCCGAGGTGATCAGCGCGCCGACCAGAATCGCCCCGATGATCGCCACCGGAACCAGAGGCGAGAGGAAGGCCGCCTGGGTCTTCAGACCCTTGACGCTGACCAACATGATGACAAAGAGGAACAGCACCATGATGCCGCCGGCATAGACCATTACCTGGACTGCCGCCAAGAATTCCGCATGCTGCAGAACGAAGAGGACGGCGACGATGAAGAAGGTCCCCAGCAGGGAAAGCGCCGCGTTGACCGGGTTTTTCAGGGTGATGACCCCAACAGAACCCAGCACCGCCAATGCCGCAAGGATGTAAAAGAGGATTTCCGCAAAGTGGCTTACGAGGAAGTCCATCAGGCTGCTCCCTCCTCAGGCGTTTCCGCCTTGCTGATTTTTTTCAATGCATCGCCGGGCACTTGGCCGTCGATCGGCGCCGGCACACCGGGGAAGGCATTGAAACCCTCCCAGGACTCCAGCCGTTCCTTGTCGAAGTACAGTTCTTCGTTGCGCTCATAGGTCGAACCCTCGTAGCTCAAGGTCGTCAGCCAGATCGCCTTGGGCTCGGTCGGGCAAGCCTCTTCGCACAGGCCACAGAACATGCACCGCTTGACGTCGATGTCATAGCGGTCGATGACCTTCAATTTTTTCTTTTTGCCGTCGATCTCTTCGACTTCGACATGGTCCCGGATGTAAATGATGTCGATCGGGCAGGCCTTGGCGCAGAGGTGGCAGTCGATGCACCGCTCAAGCGAATAACCGAACATACCCCGGAATCGATCCTGGGGTTTCAGTCGTTTCTCCGGATACTGCACCGTTTCCTTCTTGCGAAACAGATAACCGCCGGTCAGAGCCATACCCTTGAACAGTTCCGGCATCAGCAGCGTGGAAAGGAAGTCTTTCACTGACATTTCCTATCCCTTCAAGAGCAGCACGCCCAGGCCGACCAACATAACGTTGGCCAGCGACAGGGGCAGAAGCCACTTCCAGCCCACGGCCATGAGCTGGTCGAAACGGTAGCGCGGGAAGGTCCCGCGGAACCAGATGTAGCAAAAGAGGAAGAACGACATCTTGGCGAGGAACCAGATGACGCCCGGAATCCAGGCCAATGCCGGCGAGGCCCACAGCCCGGCCAGCAGATTGGGGAAGGGTGGCAGCCACCCCCCGAGGAACATGACGACGGCCATTGCGGAGACGATCATCATGTTGGCGTACTCGGCCAGGTAGAAGAGGGCGAACTTCATGCCGGAATACTCGGTGTGGAAGCCGGCCACCAATTCCGCCTCTGCCTCGGGCAGGTCAAAGGGGTTCCGATTGGTCTCTGCGATGCCGCAAATCCAATAGATACCGAATCCGAGGATGCCCGGAAACACGAACCACCATCCAGCCGTTCGCTGGGCCTCGACAATGCCGACCATCGAAAGGGTGCCGGCCATCAGAACCGCCGAGATGATGGCGAAGCCCATCGGAATCTCGTAGGACACCATCTGGGCCGCCGAGCGCAACCCGCCCATCAGTGAGAACTTGTTGTTGGACGACCATCCGCCCAGCATGATGCCGAAAACGCCGACCGAGGAAACCCCGAGGATGAACAACAGGGCAATATTGATATCGGCCAGGTACGGCGTGATGGTCATGCCTGCCACTTCGAAGGGTTCGCCGAAGGGGATGACGGCAAACATCACCAGCGCGGGGACCATGACGATCGCCGGGGCGATGATGAACACCAGTTTTTCGGCGCCCCCGGGCACCAGGTCCTCCTTGACCAACAGCTTGAGGCCGTCGGCCACCGGCTGCAGCCAACCCTTGGGACCGACCCTATTGGGCCCGAGGCGGACCTGCATGTAACCGAGGATCTTGCGCTCGGCATAGGTCAGATAGGCGACGATCAGCAGCACGACGACCAGGAGGACGACGATCTTGACCAGGGGAATCAACAGCAGTTGCAGAATGGGTTCCGGCATGGCTCCCTACCGATCGATCTCGCCCAGAACAATGTCCAGGGTTCCGATGACCGCCATCAGATCGGCGACCAGCGAACCCTCAACCATCTTGGGCAGGCTTTGGAGATTGACGAATGACGGCGGCCTGACCCGACAGCGGTAGGGCTCCGTCCCATTCTCCGTCGCGACGATGAAGTAGCCCAACTCGCCCTTGGGGCTTTCGACCGATCCGTAGACCATACCCTCGGGCGAGCGCAGGACCTTGGGCGCTTTGGCCATGATCGGTCCCTCGGGCAGCTTCTCCAGGCACTGGCGTAGGATGCGGGTCGACTGCCGCATCTCCTCGACCCGCACGAGGTAACGATCGTAAGTATCGCAGTTGGTGCCGGTCGGAACGTCGAACTCGACCTCGTCGTAGCGATCGTAGGGGAAGACCTTGCGAATGTCCCACTCGATACCGGAACCCCTGAGCGGCGGCCCGGTCAAGCCCATGTCGATCGCGTCCTCCGGCGAAATAACGCCGACGCCGATCGTGCGCTTCTTCCAGATGCGGTTGGTGGTCAGCAGGGTCTCGTACTCGTCGATATGCGACGGGAAAGCATCAACGAACTCGGCGCAGCGATCCAGCCAACCCTCGGGCAGTTCGAAGGGCAGACCACCGATCTTCATGCAATTCAAGGTCAAACGAGCACCACAGTATTCCTCGAAGAGATCAAGGATGTCGTCGCGTTCGCGGAAGGTGTAGAAAAAGGGCGTGATGGCGCCGATGTCGACCGCATGTGTCGCGAACCACACCAGGTGGCTGGCCAGCCGCTGCAGTTCCGCCAGGATCATGCGGAGATAGGCGGCCCGCGGCGGAATGGAAATGCCCAGGAGCTTTTCCATCGTCACACAGAAGCCCTGGTTGTTGTGGGCGGCGTTGACGTAGTCCAGGCGGTCGGTGTGAGGAATACATGCGGGAAACGTCATCGTCTCGAACAGCTTCTCGGTCCCTCGGTGGAGATAGCCGATGATCGGCTTGGCCTCGACGATACGCTCGCCGTCGAGCTTCATCTGCACACGCAGAACACCGTGAGTCGCCGGGTGCTGCGGCCCGAAACTGACTTCCATCTCCTCGACGTCGAACAGGGGACGTTCCGGTCCTTTCATCGTCATGCCCCCTCTCCTTCATCGGGCTGAATCGGTCCACCTCCGGACGGATAGACATCCGGGTAGATGGCGGCGCCGGTGTCGATGCCCTCGACGGGGAAGTCCTTGCGCAGGGGGTGGCCGTTGAAACCCTCCCAGGTCAGGATGCGCTCGAGCCCGGGGTGGTTTTCGAACACCACGCCGAACAAATCGTAGACTTCACGCTCCATCCAATTGGCCGCGCCCCAAACCGGCGCCACCGACTCAAGGGTCTGATCTTCACCGACGATCGCCCGCAGGCGAAGGCGCTTGGAGTCCGAGTAGCGATGCAGCCAGTAGATAAGGTCGAACCGGCCCTCTTCGCGCTCAGGCCAGTCCACCGCGGTCTGGTCGACCAGGAAATCGTAGTCACGCTCCTCCTTGAGAAACCGACAGACATCCAGGATTTTTTCTGCCCGAACCGTGACGGTGACGGCGCCGGCAAAATGATCGGCGCCGACGACCGAGCCCTCAAGGGCCCCGTTGAGAGCCGTCACATCATCGTCGTCCGCCGCATCTGAGTGAACCGGAGGCACGGGTTTCTCTTCCCAGGGGTCTTTCGGCGACGCCTCTTCGGCGGCCTTTTTCGCCGCAGCGGCCTTGGCTGCAGCGATCTTGGCGGCCTTTTCGGCCTCGACGTCGATCACCAGATCGTCGATGTTCGGGGTGGGTTTGTCGTCACTCATGGGCGTCCCCTCATGAGGCCCGCCGGCGGGCGATGGTCTGTCGGTCAATCTTGCGCTGCAACTGCATCAAACCGTAGATCAGCGCCTCCGGTCTCGGCGGGCACCCGGGAATGTAGACATCGACCGGAATGATCCGATCGACCCCCTGGGTGACGGCGTACGTCTTGTAGGGTCCACCGCAGGTGGCGCAGGAACCCATCGCCAAAACATATTTCGGCTCGGCCATCTGCTGGTAAAGACGCTTGACGATCGGCGCCATCTTTTCGGTCACGGTCCCGGCAACGATCATCATGTCCGCCTGCCGTGGAGACCCGCGAAAGACCTCGGCGCCGAATCGGGCCATGTCGTAGCGCGGGTCCAGCGTCGCCATCATCTCGATCGCACAACAGGCGAGCCCGAACTGCATCGGCCACAGAGAAGACCTCCGCGCCCAGTTGAACACGATGTCGTAGGTGGTTGTAATGATGTTCTTCTCGAAACGATCTTCCATCAGGCCCATTCGAGAGCTCCCCTCCGCCAGGCGTAGACGTATCCAACCAGTAAAATGGCCAGGAAGACCATCATCTCGATGAATCCAAAGAGAGCCAGCCGGTCAAACGACACGGCCCACGGGAAGAGGAAGATCGTTTCCACGTCGAAGATCACGAACAGAACCGCGATCAGGTAGTAACGAATCGAAAACCTGGTGTCGAAGGCGACCGTATTCGTCTTGACCCCGCATTCATACGGCTCGGCCTTGACCGGGTCCGGTGAACCGGCGCGAACCACCTTGGCCATCAACAGCGCGATAATCGGAAACGATATCGCCACCAGGGCATACACGAGAATGGGAACGTAGTGCTCCACGGTGCTCCTCCTCCCTCAAGGACCGACACATTCTATAAGCCCAACTCCGCTTGTCAATGTTTTCACAAGCTGAAGCCAAGTCTCGAAATGATTCCGGCTCCGCCGGGGCCATGAGCTGTCGGTATCTATTCGATCCCACTCGGGGAAGCGTCGTTTCACCTTCGCGAGGAATCTTGCCAATGGTTAATTGCTAACGGCTAAAAGCTTTCCTGCCTCATAGCGTAGAGATCGTTGGCAACAGATTCTGTCTGTCATCCATCAGAAATGATCTCCAATCGTGAAATGGGCTGAAAGACGCATCATTTCTCCTTCGAAATCGCTTTCTCAGAATTCTCGCCGGCAAGAACCAGACCCAGGACCGCATTGACGGCGCCGGAGAGAGCAACGACAACCCCCGCAGGCCCATCGAGGAGACCTCGTTTGAGCACCAGGGAATAGAAGAAGGCCCACGATGCCCTGCCCACCAGGTTGAGGGCGCCGGGCGTCTGCCGTCCCCGCGCGCGGTAGTCGGTCGCCTTCATTCGGTGATAATCGGCCCGGAAAAGGGCTGCAAGATCCGGATAACTGTGGTGCAGCATCGCGCCCGACAGATGGTGAACAGGTCCGGTGGGCCTTACTGATTCGTGCACCATGCTCTGAGTGAAATTGTGGACCCGCCGATTAAAGAGCCGCACGACCGGGTCGGGAACCCAGTGACCGTAGCGAACTTCTCTATCACCGATGAAGGGACGACGCCGGATCTTCCAGCATGTCCGCAGGTCCTGACGAGACCAGATGATCGCCGTGATGGCCTCGACTGTCGCGGACTCCAGCACCTCGTCGGCATCTATCGACAACACCCAGTCGTTGCGAGCCATTTCGACCGCCCGCCTCTTCTGCGGCCCGTATCCGTCAAACGCATGTTCGTGCCAGGCGACCCCGTGGCGGGCGGCGATCTCAGAGGTCCTGTCCCGTGAACCGGAATCGAGAATGAGGATTTCATCGCAGCAGTGGAGAGGTTCAAGAACTGTATCCAACCATCGCTCCGCGTCCAAAGTGATCAGCACCGCCGACACCGGAATATCCATTGATTCCTTTTTCACCCTCTTGTTATACCTGTTCATCTCCAAAATTCTAGAGAGAATTCACCTTGAACTGGTACCATCTCCACCCCAGGGTTCGAGATCCGGCATTGGTCCCGTGGACCCACCGAGGGCGAAAGGAAACAGAGGGAAATGAAGGGAATCATTCTCGCCGGAGGATCCGGCACTCGCCTCCATCCCGTCACCCGGGTGCTCAGCAAGCAATTGCTGCCCGTGTATGACAAACCCATGGTCTATTACCCCTTGAGTCTTTTGATGCATGCCGGCATCCGTGAAGTATTGGTCATTTCCACCCCGCGCGATCTCCCGGCCTTTCGCGACCTGCTCGGCGATGGATCCTGCCTCGGAATGCGCCTGGATTACTGCGAACAACCGAGCCCGGACGGCCTCGCCCAGGCATTCATTCTGGGCAAGGACTTCGTCAACCGAGAACCCTCTTGCCTGGTCCTCGGTGACAACATCCTGCACGGACACGATCTCGGAACCATGCTGAAGAGGTGCGCGACTCTGACTGAGGGCGCGCGAATCTTCGGCTATTACGTCCGCGATCCCGAAAGATACGGCGTCGTCGAATTCAACGGAAACGGCCATGCGGTCAGTCTCGAGGAGAAACCGGAAAAACCCCGCAGCAACTACGCAGTACCGGGTCTCTACTTCTACGGACCCGACGTGTGCGACCTCGCGTGCAGCCTCAAACCATCGAGCCGCGGCGAACTCGAGATTACCGACCTGAACAGGATCTATCTCGAGCGCGACCAGCTCGAGGTCGAGGTTCTTGGTCGAGGCTTCGCCTGGCTCGACGCCGGCACCCACAAGAGCCTCATCGAAGCCTCCAGCTTCATCCATGCCATCGAAGAACGCCAGGGCCTGAAGGTCGGTTGCCTGGAGGAAATCGCATGGCGATCCGGCTGGATCTCCGACAGCCAACTCAACGAACTCGTTTCGGATGCGGGAAAATCCTCCTATGGCGACTACCTCAGAGAACTGGCGATCAGGGAACACTCGCCCCGATGAAGGTCAAGGAAACACCCCTGCCCGGCGTCTTCATCATTGAACCGGCAGTGTATGGAGACAACCGCGGCTTTTTCATGGAGTCCCACAGCCGTCGCACCTTTGCCGCATTGGGTCTGGATCGCGACTGGGTCCAGGACAACCACTCCCGCTCGGGCCGCGGAGTTCTTCGGGGCCTGCATTACCAAGTCGGGCGACCCCAGGCCAAGCTCGTTCGCACCGTTGTCGGAACGGTTTTTGACGTCGTCGTTGATGTCAGGCGAGGAAGCCACACCTTCGGCCGGTGGTTCGGCGCCGAGCTTTCGGCGGAGAACAAAAAGATGCTCTACGCCCCGCGAGGAATGGCTCACGGCTTCGTCGTCCTGTCCGACGTCGCAGAGTTCCTCTACAAGGTCGACGACTTTCACGCCCCCGAGGAGGAACGTTCGATTGCATGGAACGATCCCGACATCGGCATCGAGTGGCCCCTCCCGGAAGGCATCGAACCCATTCTCAGCCCCAAAGACACCGACTGTCCGCGCCTGGCCGAAATGAAGGATGACCAGCTGCCGGTCTACCTACCGGAACCCGATGACCGGGAGGGATGAGATGTCGGTTGGGCCTTTAGGAGAATTCAACACAGAGACACAGAGAGCACAGAGGTACACAGAGGGTCGCTGCAGAAGTGTTTCAGGCGTTCGGCCGCCCGAAACGCAAGGGTTCAGGTCGAAGTGCAGTCGATTGCATGGGGCCGATAAGACAAAAAGACAGAAACGCAAAGACGCAAAGACGCAAAGTGGTGTTGTTATTCAGCGATACCGGGCGTCCGCCGAGCCCCTTCGGGGCCACCGTCAGGTCGGCTGTCGACTCGGAGCACGAGCGCTCCTCCCCTTTCGCCGACCTTTCGGCACGGGCTTCGCCCTTTCACGGCGGACCAAATTGTCGCGGTCCAGTTCCTGGTCAACTCGCGCAACCACGGTTAGTTGTTGTATCAACCCCAGATCCCATCAGCGTTCAAATCCGTGGAACCTTCAAAAGAGAGACCGGCAGCACGCGAAGCGTGCCGAGGCGGAAGACATACGATCGACAAGAGCTCGCTCTTGGAGAACGTCTTCCTTGTGCCGAGAGCGGACGCCGTCCGCGCAAGCCGGGCTCGATCAGAGCACCCTCCTGCTCAAGATC
>JAIOSJ010000304.1 GCA_021107705.1 Thermoanaerobaculales bacterium
GGTGGATGGCGCCGGCCAATCGAAGGTCGTCCCGGCCGACAGTGTTCCGGCCGAGTTTCTGGTCGTTGATCTCGGCCCGGCTTCAAGAGCCCGCTACACACAGGCTCTGGCCGATGCCCGGACCGTGTTTTGGAACGGACCCATGGGTGTTTTCGAGGTCGAGGAATTCGCCCAGGGTACGCTCGCGGTGGCCCACGCCATGGCCGAGTGCACCGGATTCACGGTGGTTGGTGGTGGGGAATCGGTAATGGCGGCAAAGAGGGCGGGGGTTGAGGACCGGATGTCTCACGTCTCCACCGGAGGCGGCGCTTCCCTTCAGTTCATCACCGGCGAGCCCTTGCCCGCCCTCAAGGCTTTGGAGGATTGACACCATGACGCAACGACGACCCATCATCGCCGGAAATTGGAAGATGCACCAGAACGTGGCGGCGACATCTGATCTGGTGGAGAACTTTCTGGCCCAGAATTATTCCGAGGAGGTCGATGTCGTCATCTGTCCTCCTTTCACCTCATTGCCCAACGCAGCCATGTTGGTGACGGGATCATCGATCGGCCTCGGGGCACAGAACTGCCACTGGGAAGAGAAGGGCGCCTTCACCGGCGAGGTGGCGCCCTCGATGCTTTTGGAGATTGGGGCGTCGTGGGTCATCATCGGTCATAGTGAGAGACGAACGCTTTTCGGTGAAACAAATGACACGGCAGCCCGTAGGGCTCAAGCGGCACAGAAAGCCGGCCTGAAGGTGATCTACTGCGTCGGAGAAACTCTCGACCAGAGAGAATCTGGAGAGACTTTTGAGGTGCTGAGGGCTCAAACAGGGGTCATGGCCGATCTCGACCCGAATCACCTGGTGGTTGCCTACGAACCTGTCTGGGCGATCGGAACCGGTCTGACCGCGACCCCTGACCAGGCCCAGGAGGCCCACCTCTACCTTCGGTCTCGCCTTGAAATCTTCTTCGGACCTGAGGCCGCTGCGGGCCTTCGGATCCTCTACGGCGGTTCGATGAAGCCTGCCAATGCCGTTGATCTCATAAGCCTTCCCGACGTCGACGGCGGCCTCATTGGTGGGGCAAGCCTTGACGTTGACTCATTTTCGGCTATCATCCGCGCTGCGGCGAACTGCGCCGCTGGAGAATAATTGTGGGAACTCTACTTGTTATTATCTATGTTTTGGTCTGTATCTTCCTGGTCATGGTGGTTCTGCTCCAACAGAGCAAGGGGGCCGATCTTGCCGGCGCCTTCGGTGGCGGCGGCTCTCAGGCATCCTTTGGCCCACGCAGCTCCACCAACATCATGCACCGCATGACGACCATTTCCTTCGTTCTTTTCATCGTACTCTCGATGGTGCTGGCTATTTTTTCGGGCAAGGCGCGCACCTCCGTTATGGAAGAGGTTGAGGGTCCTGGGCCTGCAGCCGCGGTGGAAGTCCAGACCGGCGGAACCGACGGTTCGAGCATGGAGTCTTCCGCGGAAGCCGATGCCCTTCCCGCCGGGGATGAAAGTTTCCTCGAGATTGAGGATTCCGAGACTCCGCCAACGACCCCGGACACGACTGAAGAGTAAGGCTTGAACTCCGGCTCAACGCCGGGTAGAATCTCGTTTCCTGCCGAAGTGGCGGAATTGGTAGACGCGCACGGTTGAGGGCCGTGTGGAGCGATCCGTGCCGGTTCGATTCCGGCCTTCGGCACCATTACAAAAAAAACACCGGGACTTGGGTCCCGGTGTTTTTTTGTCAGCCCTTGACCAGGAGTAGTTTTCCGATTATCATGGGACTAGATAGATTGTTCTAGTTATTTTGAAATCAAGAGGAGACGCAGGGCCGTGGCCGAGAGATCCAACACCCGAGAGCGATTGATCAGAGCAGCCTCAGAGCTGTTCTGGGCTGAGGGTTACAACCGCGCCGGAGTCAACGCCATTATCCGCCGTGCCGAGGCCACGAGCGGCTCCTTCTATCATTTCTTCCCGACAAAGGAAGACCTCCTGCTCGCCGTTCTCGCCCGAGCCGAGGGACGAATCAAGCGTCTTTTCTCTCCCACGGAGTTCGGTAAGATCATCGACCCGACCGAGCGCCTCTTCGCCGGCCTTGGTGTTCTTCGACAAGAGTTGGGCCGAGGAGCTGCCGAGTTCTGTTTCCCGATGGCCGCTCTCTCGGCGGAACTCAGTGACACCCACCCACGGATCAGGGATGGTATGGCATCAGTTCTCAGGGTGTGGGTTCGAGCGATCCAGAGTCTGTTGGAGGAAGGCGCGAATGGCATCCGAAATGAGCGGGACCTCAAGACCGAAGCGCATCTGATCTTCGCCGCCGTCGAGGGCGCCGCCCTGCAGGCGCAAGCGTTTCAGAACCTCGACCTCTTCGATGAATCGCTCATCCGGCTGCACGTTCTCGTACGGTCACAGCCGGACGATGCCGAGTTCAGCGAAGGTTTCAAGGGCGAATTCGAGCCCCCGGTCCAACAAGAGAATGCCACCCAGGATTGGAGATCATGGTGAATCGAGAATGCTCTATACTCCGCTTCCGGCCTCGCCGCCCGGGCCCCGGGGAGATCGATGAATGACGACCGAAGCTGACGTCCGCAACCTCGTACGACGCGTCGTGGATGAGGCAATCAACGCCACCACGAAAGCGACCGACGCCATTGCCGTCGGCAGCGACCACGGGGGCTACCGACTGAAGACCGTCTTGGTCGATCATTTGCGAGAGAAGGGTTTAGCGGTGAAGGACTGTGGCTGTGGCTCTCCGGAGGCCGTCGATTATCCGGACTTCGCCCATGCCGTCGCACGCCTCGTCAGCGACGGAACCTGTCCTTGGGGCGTGATCGTCGACGGCGCCGGGATCGGCTCCGCAATGGTGGCAAATAAGGTGCCGGGCGTGCGCGCCGCACTCTGTTACGATCTCTCGACGGCACGCAACAGTCGTGAGCATAATCATGCGAACGTGCTCACCCTGGGCGCCGGTCTTTTGGGCGACAACCTGGCCTGCCAAATCGTTGACGAGTGGTTGGCGACCCCCTGGGGGCCGGACCGCCACGCCCGCCGTGTTGAAATGATCACCGCAATCGAGCGGAGTTACCTGCGCACAAGGAATGACGAATGATCGACAGGGATGAAATTATCGAAGTTGTGACGCGCCAGGTCCTGGCGGCCCTGTCGGGTCAATCGGCCGAGCAGGATCTGAAGAACGTACAACAAGTGGTGGACACCGGGGCAGCCCGGATCGGGTACTGCGGCAACGGCGCCGACGTGCCGACCGGTCTTGGCGGCTATATTGACCACACACTTCTGCGAGCCGACACGACGCCGTCCGATATCGACCGCCTGTGTGACGAAGCGATGGAGTTCAGCTTTGCCGCAGTGTGCATCAATCCGGTCTGGGTCCGGCGCGCCACCGCGCGCCTGCGCGGCAGCGGCGTCACCGTGGCATCGGTCGTGGGTTTTCCCCTCGGCGCCAGCGCACCGGAGATCAAGGCGATGGAGACCCGCCGAGCCCTGCGCGACGGTGCGCGCGAAATCGACATGGTGATCAACATCGGCGCCCTCAAGGGTGGATATCACGATCTTGTGAAGAAAGACATCGCCGGAGTCAGCGACGCCTGCCGTGAGGTCGGCGCGAAGAACAAGGTCATCATTGAAGCGGCCTATCTGACCGATGAAGAAAAAGTAATTGTCTGTCGCCTGGCCCAGGACGCCCGGGCCCACTATGTGAAGACCTCGACCGGCTTCGGCCCCGGAGGCGCAACCGTCTTTGACGTCGCCCTGATGCGTGAGGTTGTGGGCGCCGGCATGGGGGTCAAGGCCGCCGGCGGCATTCACACCGCCGAACAGGTCCGTGAAATGATCACGGCCGGAGCGACTCGGATCGGCGCCTCGGCCGGCGTGCGGATTGTGACAGGTGAAGAAGGAGGATCCGGTGAATCGTATTGATCTTCGTTCCTATGTGTTTCTCGACTCTTTGCAGCCCCAATATGCCGCCTTTCTCGGCACAATTGCGCAGGGCTTCCTGCCTCTGGCGGGCGACGCCTCTCTCTTTGTGGAGATCTCACCCGGCATCGAGATCAACCGCTTGACGGATATTGCCCTCAAGGCGACCCATGTGCGTCCGGGCATGCAGATCGTCGAGCGCTACTACGGTCTGCTCGAGATTCATTCGGATTCTCAGGCCGAGACCCGAGCGGCGGGCGAGGCCATCCTGAGCGAAATCGACCTCACCGAAGCCGACCGGCGCAAACCGAAGATTCTCTCTAGCCAGGTTATTCGTCACCTGGACGACCACCAGGTTCAGCTCATCAACCGTATGCGGCACGGCCAACTGATCATCCCGGGCCAAACCATGTACGTGATGGAGGTCGAGCCTGCGGCGTACGCGGCCCTGGCGGCAAACGAAGCCGAGAAGGCGGCCGAGATCAACATCCTCGAGGTCCGCGCCTTCGGTTCCATGGGCCGGGTCTATCTCGGCGGGGAAGAGCGTGATATCGAAGTGGCATGGCAGGCGGCCGTGGCAGCCATTGATGCCGTCACAGGCCGAGTCGAAAAAGATTAGAAATGGGCCCCGAGGGGGCTGGTGAAAGGAGTTCGAAATGGCTGAAGCACTCGGCATGATTGAGACACGTGGATTTGCGGCAATGGTGGAGGCATCCGACGCCATGGTCAAGGCGGCCAAGGTGGAGTTGGTGGGGTATGAAAAGACCGGCGGTGGTTATGTGACGGCCATCGTTCGCGGCGATGTGGCAGCGGTCAAGGCCGCCATCGAAGCCGGTGTCCGAACCGCCCAGACCATTGGCGAGGTGGTAACGACCCACGTCATCGCCCGGCCTCACGTCAATGTGGACCAGGTTCTGCCTCTCGGCCGAAGCGATGAGGCTGCGACCGCACAGAAAAGCAGCTAAGGCTCATGCTTCTCGGTCGCGTAGCCGGTACCGTCGTGGCCAGCCGGAAGGATGAAGGCCTGGCAGGTCAAAAGTTGCTCGTTGTGCGTGAACTTGACATTCAGGGTCAGGAAACCGGGGGACACGTCGTTGCCGTCGACAGCGTCGGCGCCGGAGTCGGTGAGGTTGTCCTGTGGGCCTCAGGCTCATCGGCCCGCCAGACGGAAGCCACCAAGGATCGGCCCTGTGATGCCGTCATCATGGCCATCGTCGATAGTTGGGAAGTAGCGGGAGAACAGGTTTACCGCAAGACTCCCGCCGACGGTGAGTGGTCGAGCTGATCATGGTGGATCTCCGCGAGGACGAGGTTCAGGCAATCATCGAAAGGGTGCGCTTGAAACTGCGCGGCAGCGCGGAGGCGCCCCCGTCGACGGCGGCGAAAGATGTCCCTGCCTTTGGTGAGGGCGGAATTTATGCCACTGTAGACCAGGCGGTGCAGGCTGCTTTGAGGGCCTATCTCGACTACCGTTCGATGGGCTTGAAGAAGCGTCACCGCGTGGTCGAGGCCATTCGCCAGGCGATGCGGGAACACAACGAGGCCCTTGCCCAGATGGCCCACGAGGAGACCGGGCTCGGCCGCGTCGAAGACAAGATTCTCAAGAATCGCCTGGTCATCGACCAAACACCGGGCCCGGAAGATCTTGAACCTCAGGTCTGGACAGGAGACCAGGGTCTGACCATCACCGAGTACGCCCCCTTCGGTGTAATCGGCGCCATCACACCCACGACCAACCCGACCACGACCATCATCAACAACACGATTGCCGCGGTCGCTGCCGGAAATGCCTTGGTCTTCAATGCCCACCCGAACGCGAAACGAACCGCAGTACAGAACATCCAGTTGATCAATGAGGCCATCATCGCGGCCGGCGGCCCACCGAATCTCGTAACCGCGGTTCCCGAACCGACGATCCAGACCGCCCAACAGGTAATGAACCATGAGCAGGTCCGGATTCTGCTCGTGACCGGCGGCCCGGGAGTCGTGGAGGAGGCGAGAAAGACCACCAAGCGCTCCATTCTCGCCGGCCCCGGAAATCCACCCGTGGTGGTTGACGAGACCGCCGACATCGAACTTGCCGGACGGGAAATCGTGCGCGGCGCCTCCTTTGACAACAACATCATCTGTACCGACGAGAAAGAGGTCTTTGTCGTTGAATCGGTGGCCGGGCGTTTGCTGAAAGCGATGGAGGACAACGGCGCCTATCTGCTCCAGGAGAGCGAACTCCGGCGCCTGGAAAGGGTCATCTTCACGGAAATGGGAGAACCCGGCAAGCCCGGCCGCATCAACGGCCAATGGATCGGCAAGAACGCCGGGGTCATTCTCGCCGAGATCGGAATCAAGGTTGGTGACGATATCCGGCTGGCCGTGGCCAGCGTCCCGGAGAAGCACAGCCTCGTCTGGACCGAGCAGATGATGCCGGTCCTACCGGTGGTCAGGGTCTCCGATGGAGATGCCGCCATCGACCTGGCGATCAGGGCCGAGCACGGCTGCGGCCACACCGCCTCGATTTTCACCCGGGACGTCAATGCCATCACTCGCATGGCGCGGGAGATCAATGTCAGTATCTTCGTTGCAAACGCCGCCAACCTTGCCGGTCTGGGAGACGGTGGCGAGGGCTTCAGCTCCTTCTCCATCGCCAGCCCGACCGGGGAAGGCCTCACGCGGCCACGTTCCTTCTCTCGTGAGAGGCGCATGACCGTGGCCGGCGGCCTGAGAATCGTGTGAGAGACCCAAGACCGTGAAACCGGCCATCGCCCTCCTCGAGTTCGAATCGATCGCCATCGGCGTCAGCGCCGGAGATGCGATGGTCAAGAAGGCGCCGGTCGAGGTGACCTACGCCGGAACCGTACACCCGGGCAAATATCTGGTTCTGGTAGGAGGCGACGTGGCCTGCGTCGAGGAGGCATATAAAGCGGGCCTCGCCGCAGGCGCCAACACCCTGTTGGACCAGATCTTTCTTCCCGGCGTCCATCCCCAGGTCATCTCCACCTTGCGCGGCGCCCGTTCCGCCATGACCGGAGAAGCGTTGGGGGTCGTTGAAACGAGGACCGCCGCCGCCACCGTCGGCGCTGCCGACCGGGGCGTCAAGGGCGCCGATGTGAAACTGCTCGAGATCCGTCTGGCGGACCGTCTCGGCGGAAAGGCATACTGCGTCTTCTCCGGTGCCGTCGCCGATGTCGAAATTGCCGTTGATCTCGCCGTTGCCGGTCTTGAGCCGCCCGACACCCTGATCGCCAAGGTCGTAATCCCGCAATTCCACGCCGAGATGTTGGAGAATTTCGAGGCCGCATCTGAATTTCACGACCGGATCGGGATCGGGGCCTGAGATGCAGCTCGGAAGGGTCCTGGGAACCGTCGTCGCCACGACCACCTATCCAGGTCTTGAGGGCATCCGCCTGCTCATCGTCCAGCCCCTGGATCGCCAGTTGCAAGCGAAGGGCAAGGCGGTGATCGCCGCCGACGCCGTGGCCATGGCCGGACCCGGAGAGCTCGTCACCTTCGTCGCCAGCCGAGAAGCGGCCCTCGCCATGCCGGAGACCTTCGTCCCGGTCGATCACGCCATCGTCGGCATCGTCGATGCCCTCGACGCCCTCAAGCCGGAGGCGCCATGAAACTCGGGCGCGTCACCGGCACCGTGGTCTCGACTATCAGCGCACCCTTCTTCGACGGGCGGCGACTCCTGACGGTCGATCTTCTGGATCCGGCAGGCACGCCGACCGGCGCCTACCTCATTTGCGTCGACGCCGTCGATGCCGGCGCCGGCGAGACCGTCCTGGTGCTCGATGAGGGAAGCTCCGCCCGGCAAATCCTCAAGTCCGACAATGCACCCGTCCGCGCCGTTATCGTCGGCATCATCGACGAGATCACGCTGGAAGAAGAGTGACTTCCCCCCCCACGCGGCGGTCGCCGTTGAATGGCGACACGTTGTTTGTAGGCGATATTCGGAAATATTTAACGCAAAGACGCAGGGACGCAGAGATTAAGAGACCTACGAGACCGGTATTTCTCCTTCGCATTTTCTTAACTCTGTACTCCCTCGATCACGCTACCATGAAGCAGTAAGTCTGAGACTGCGCTTGAAATCCAAGTCCTTTCTTAATGACAACCCCCTGGGTCTCCCTCTCTGCGGCTCTGCGTCTCTGCGTTTCCTTCTTCATCTGACGCGATAATCTCAGGA
>JAIOSJ010000318.1 GCA_021107705.1 Thermoanaerobaculales bacterium
AGGGATTCACGATGAAGAGCGGTTTGAGCAGGCGCTGCGCGTTCTGGTGCAGCTTGACGGTGTCTTGTCTCGCCAGCCGGTGCTCGAGTCCTTCCAGCGTGCGCGATTCGCGCTGCAGCTGGTGGATGGCTCTGGTCTGCTCGCGGCTCTCGTCGACGGCCAGGACGACACAGCGGTTGAGGAGTTCTTCGTCGAGGTCGATCGCCGTCGTGGTGAGCAAGATCGCGGCCGGGCCTTCGACGTGGTACTCGTGGGTGACGAGACGACCGGAGGACGGGTCCTTGCCGGTTGAAGCGATGGAGAGCTTGCCTTCGGACTGGAGGAGCTTGAGCGCGTAGCTCGCTCTCTCCGCGCCTTCCTCCTCGGCGATCGCGAGCACCTTGTGCTGGAGATCGGTCTCTCCCATGTAGAAGAGCGACTGGCCGGTCATCGCGGAGTACTGGACTCTCTCTTCCTCCGGGACGAAGGCGAGCACCGCCTCCATGAGCGCCGACTTGCCGGCGGCGGAGGACGACTGCACCATCACTGCCAAAGGCTTGGTGAGCTTCCTCGACACCGCGGCGAGGTAGCCGACGAGTTTGTTGGTGTGCTCCCCCACCAGGCCGCAGGTGGCGAAGGCGTCGGAGATGCGGTCGAGGAGATCAGTTGCTTTGAGGAGTTCCAGAGCCTGAGCTTCTTCTTCGGCCGAGAGGGTGACGACTTTCTCCTCCGGCTCGAGCTGCTTCTTGATTTCTGCCGCCTGGAGTTCTTCGAGCTTGAGGAGCACGGCGCCGAGGTCTTTCCGCAGGATCTCGGATTTGATCTGGAGTTCTTCGACGGCTTGTTTGAGGAAGGTGCCTCTTTGTCGCGCTGAGTAGAGGTCGAGCGAGTCGACGTGGAAGTGCTCTCCCTTGGCGACGAGGAGGTTGACCTTCAAGACTTCGAAGCTGAGGTTTCGTGCGAGGCCGCGGACTCTCCAACGGCGATCGCCGAGGCTTAAGAGCACCTCGTGGTCGCGGATCTCGGTCGGGACGTCAGGGGCCGGGACCGAAGGGACCGGCGAGGCTTTCGCGGCCTTCCGGGCCGAGGAGCCAGTGTTTGCCTCGGTTTTAACAAGGGTCGACGGCTCTTCGGCAGCAGCTAAAGAAGAAGAGGGCTTTTCATCGGTGATGACCGAGGAGTTTGTTGGGTCGGCGGGGTGTGGGTTTCCGAGAGGCACGAGGGGACCGGCCACGTGTTGTGCTGATCGAAGCAGGACGCCGAGTGATTGCTCGGCAGGCTTCACCTTCAGAGCGTATTCGTTGGCGTCCATGCCACGCGGGAAGAGCACCCGAAAGCAGGTGATGCCTTCAGCGCCGAGACGCTCGGCGAGCTTGGCGGCCGCGGCATCGCCGGCGTCGTCTCGGTCGAAAGCAATCAACACTCTCTCGATGCCGTAGGCCTTGAGCGCTTCGAAGATCTCGGTGGTGAAGCCGTTGGTGCCGTAGGTGGTGGTGACGTGGCGGTAGCCGGCGCACCAGAAGGTCAGGGCGTCGATGAGCGATTCACAGAGGATGATTTCTTTGCTCTCTCGCAAGGCATCGAGATTCCAGATTCCGCGATGCGGGCCGGGCAGGTAGAGATGACGGGGTTGGCCTTTGTTGGTGATCCTTCGACCGTAGATTTCGACGACCTCGCCGGAGACGTCGAATATCGGGAAGACCACAGATCCAGTGAAGTGCTCATGTCCGGTCTTCCGGGTCAGGCCGATGGCGGCGAGGTGCTCTCTGATGGCTCGGCCTGCTGTGCTTCCGATGGTTGGCAGGCGGTAGTACAAAACCCTGTTGACGAAGCCGAGCTTGAAGCGGGCGATGGCTTCGGGGTGGTTGATGCCACGTTTTTCGAGGTAGTCGAGAGCCGGTTTCGACTGGAGCAGTTCCTGGTGGTAGAAGCCCATCAGCTGGGCGATGAGTTTGGGACCGGTGGCGTCGTGACTGATCGGACACGACAGCAGCGGCGTCGTGCTTCTCTTGGCGTTCCTGATTGACTGCACAGATCCGCCGCCGCGCAGGATCTCGACGGCATGGCGAAAGCTCACGGCCTGGGTCTTCATGACCCAGTCGATGACGGTGCCGCCGGTACCGCAGGCGCCGAGGCAGTGCCAGAGGTTTTTGGAAGGAGTGACGACGAGAGAGGGTTCTTTGTCCGAATGCATTGGACAAAGTCCGACCAGGTCGTTGCCTTTCTTGGAGAGTTTGACGCCGCACGAGGTGATCAGCTGGACCAGGTCGATCTCTCGTTTGAGTCGTTCGAGTTCGTCTTGTGGGATTCTTGCCATCTGAGCTGCCTCCTGAAAACCTTGTCAAGACCCTTTTTGGAAAAATAACTCAAACTGGAGTATACTCCGTTTTGGAGTATCGTCAACTCCATATCGAAAATGAAGGGATAAGCTATGAGCCGAGAAAACGGAGCACTGATAAATATGACTCCAGAAGAAACAGCTTTCTTCCAAGAGCTCGGCTCACGAATCGCGACGCTACGCAAGGATCGCGGGCTGACGCAGACTCAGCTCGGCGAGATGATCGGGGTGTCGCAGCAGCAGGTGGTGTCGTTTGAAAAGGGACGACGGAAGGTGCCTGTGTCGGCGCTGCCGAAGCTGTCCAAGGCGCTCGGTGTGCCGGTTGAGGAGCTGATCGGGACCGAGAGCAAACCCGGCAAACGAGGACCGACGCCGAAGCTTCAGCGCCAGCTTGAGCAGCTCCAGGAGCTGCCTCGGAGCAAACAGCGGTTTGTCGCCGAAATGCTGGATACTGTGCTGCAGCAGACGGGGACGTAGGGCAATGCCGATCTTTGGATATGGTGATACGGAGGTGGGTCATGGCTGATCTGTACAAAGGCAAGGACCCGAGAGATCTGCCGGCCTATTCGGTCAGCGAGGCGGCGCACTACCTGTATGTCCCACTCGCGACGCTGCGTTCGTGGGTGGCCGGCAGGAAGTATCCGAAAGCGGTCGGGGAAGGTCATTTCAAGCCGGTGATCACGGCGCCCGAGGGAGGACGACCGCTGCTGCTGTCGTTTACGAATCTTGTCGAGGCGCACGTGCTGGCGGCGATCCGCAAGCATGGGGTGGCCCTGGACAATGTGCGTTCGGCCATCGATCACCTTCGGTCGCAGTACGGCATCGACCATCCCCTGGCGGATGCCAGGTTCAAGACGGATGGGCTCAATCTGTTCATCGAGCATCTCGGGCAACTGGTCAATGTGAGTATGCAGGGTCAGTTGGCGATTCGCGAGATCATGGAGGCGCACCTCGAAAGAGTCGAGCACGACAAAAAGGGGCTGGCCGCCAGACTCTTCCCCTTCACGCGCCACGGCGCGACGGATGTCCCTCAGCCTCGGTCGGTGATGATCGACCCCAGAATCGCTTTCGGCCGGCCGGTGCTTGTCGGCACCGGCATCCCTACGGCTGTGTTGGCGGATCGCTACAAGGCCGGAGACTCGATGCAGGATCTCGCCGCCGACTACGAGTGCGGCCGCGATTTGATTGAGGAAGCAATCCGGTGCGAGCTCGTCGCCGCGTAAAGAAAGATCCTCTCGAATCGGCGGTCTTTTTTATCGATCGCTCCGTCGGAAGGAAAATCGCCGGCCCCCTTCGCGATGCCGGGCTCACGGTGGAGCTTCATGACGACCACTTCGCCCAAGATGCGCAGGACGAGGAATGGTTGACTGAGGTGGGGCGCCGGCGCTGGTTTGTGATCACAAGGGATGAGCGAATCCGATATCGATACCTTGAGGCGACGGCCGCGTACGAAGCCCGGGTGGGACTTTTTGTCTTGGTGTCGAAAAACCTGACCGGGCCTCAGACTGCTGAGGCGATCATCAAGGCTCGAAGCCACATCAGGCGTTTCATCTCGTCACACCGCCGACCGTTTATCGCCAAGGTCTACCGCGATGGCCGGGTACAAAAGCTTGATATCAAACGGTGATTAGGCAGAGGATTATTACAAAGACTGGAAGGACTGTCCTGGTACCGATGATTCCAAGCCCTTTCGGCCCTCCTGAATCCCTCGGATGGAGTTTTTGCGGGGGACAACGCCCAAGGAAAGAAAACAGCATACCTGTTGGCAAAGACGCTGCCCCCGAGAGCATCGGCCAACGGCTTGCGCGCCTCAGGAAAAGCAAGGGCCTCACCCAGGATGAGCTGGCTACGATTCTCGGCGTCACCCAGCCGTTGGTCTCAAGCTACGAGCGCAGCGAACTCCGGCTTCATGGTGAAACCATCATTTTGCTGACGCAGGTCCTCGGAGTGACGGCGGATGCGCTGTTGGGCCTGGCCGGCGAATCCAGGGAGCCCCAAACGGCATGGACCCGGCGATTGGCAAAAAAGGCGCGGGAGATCGAAAAGCTGTCGAAACGGGACCAGGACGCGTTGATGCGGACGATCGACGCCTATCTTTCGAAGGCGAGCTGAGAAGCTTCGACCGACGGCGTGCCACCGGCCAAGGCGTCGACGGACCCGACCGGCGACATCTCCAAAAAACGGCTGCCAAAAGACGACACCACAAAGCGTTCTTTGCCAACGATCATCTCGTCCCCAGCCTCCAGGCGACCCGCCGTGCTGACGAGGTAGGCCGCCAGGCCAAACAAAACGGCCTTCGCCTTTTTCTTCTCAGCCTCGGTGGATGCTCTCATCATCAGGTCACACCGACCGATCACGTCGAATCCTCGAGTTTCAACCCGATTTCCCAAGTCGACCATCTGCAGGCCCGCATGACCGATGAATCCCTGAGATGAATCCCCGAAGATTGGCATAAACAAAGTATAAACTATCCATCAGCAAAACAAACACGTCTGATCCAACACAAACGAAAAGCCGGCTTTCGCCGGCCTCGATCACTTTGTTAACCTTGTTTCACCTGGCACGGATGTGACTTCATCGGCCTACTCATAGAAGTGTCCCTTTTAAATCCCTCAAGAAAAACCGTCAAACTTCAGTTAATGACTCACGACACTAGAAATCAAAGAAGCCGGTACTGCAGTCCGAAAAAGCAACACTATTTCCCCCCGCCAGTTCCACCCATGGCAACTGGATAACACCAACCTCGAATCTGCGTTGTGATGCGAATTCCCTGATATGCCTGTCAAAGAATTCAACATCACCGTTAATTGAAATCCCAAACAACACCCTCCTATCTGGCAGGGTGAGCGTAGAGTTCGTAGTGCCGAAACTCCCATCCGGCACCGATTGAACCTCTTTCTCGATATAGTCCCCTATCTCGTCAAACATCCTCAAAAACTCGTCTAAACTAAAGCTTTGGATGTACAGAAAAAGCCACCCTGGATATATCTTCGTCCCTGGAAATGGTTCTTGAACGTCCACAAATCCTCCAGCCTCAAGATCAGGGTGCATAGACCCATTCAATACCTTTTATGTCCAAGCGCTCAAAGAGTTTTGAGTAGTGGGCTATCAATTCTCGATTATTCGAGTAGTATCTGGCTCCGCCAAATCGGGCGAAATACTTCCTTGCTTGATTGACCATCTTCAAGCGCTCTCGCTTCGCAATCACGCGACCGTAGCCGAACCTCTTGCCCAGGGCCAGTGGGCTGTGGGGATTTCGGATGGAATTACCCCACTTCTTCACGAACTTGGCCTCAATGGGAAGACCTGCGGGGCCCTGCCGGACTACATTGTCCGCGACACCTGACACTCTTTTGCCATCCAAGAACGTGGTGAACTTGCGGCGGGAATAGGCCTGCCGCCCTCCAGTCATATCAACGATTGCAGCTTCATACTGGCGCCAGTTCTTCGCATTGATCGACCCATTCCCCGGAGCCTCGATCCGTCGCAGCGACACCCCACCAAAGCCCATACCGGCCCTATTACTCGAGGTGATCTGCCACGGGCTTCGCGAGGCCATCTTCATGCCAAGCATCGACATGCCGAGGTTCAGTCCACCACTGAGGAAATCCCCCTCAGCAAATGCCCCAGATGCCTGGTAAAGCCCCTGGCCGATGTTGATCGTTTGATCGATGTACTGTGCCGCCTCGACTCCACGCTGTACCCTGTTCATCGCGAGCCCGGCACGGCCGGCCTTGATCCCAAACCCGGCACCCCCAGGAATCCCCGGTAACGCGATCGCCACAGTATCGACCGCCATCCCAAACACGTCGATCGCGGCCATCCCGAGGTTGCCCTCCTTCAGGTTCGACCAAAACGAATACGCACCAAGACCCAACGATGGAACGCCCAAGACAAGATCCTCGGCCCAGAGGCCCTCTGGATCCCTGGACATATTCGGAGCCCAAGCCACAAACGCGTACTGATTCTCCGAGTCAAACGCCCCCATGGGATCAGGACTGAGCCATTGAGCTGTTCTTGGGTCGTACCATCTGGCCCTTGCGTAGGCTAAAGCCGATGTTGGGTCATGCCAGAGGCCCTGGAAAGACGGACTACTGCATTTCTGGCTTAAATCTCCTGTTTGCCAGACGTTACATTGGATCCCTAAGTCAAAAACCCCAGACGCGGTTTTTCGGGTCTGGAGCAGTTCGAGCGGATGCACGGGCCAGCCCAAATCCTCGAAAAGCCGGAAGCGGTTTTCGGGCTGAATTTGGCTGCTGGCGGTCGCGGTTTCGAGGGTCTCGAGGGTGACTCTCGGCGCTTCGAGGGCGGCGGTGATGG
>JAIOSJ010000202.1 GCA_021107705.1 Thermoanaerobaculales bacterium
TCGTCATCCGACTGGAAGTATGTGCAGCGTGTGACCGAAATCTTGCAAGACCTTGGTATCAGTTACCGAGTTCATGTGAGTTCTGCGCACCGGACCCCGGAACGTACCGTGGATCTGGTCCGCAGGGCCGAGGACGACGGATGTAGGGTCTTCATCTGCGCCGCCGGTATGGCAGCTCACCTCGCTGGGGTCGTTGCGGCTCACACCCTCAGACCTGTTTTGGGTGTTCCGCTGCCGGGAGGCGTCCTCGACGGGGTCGATGCCCTGCTTTCCACCGTGCAGATGCCGGCAGGAATCCCGGTGGCAACCTTTGCCGTAGGTTCGGCGGGCGCCCGGAACGCAGCCTTCTTTGCCGCACAGATCCTTGCCGGGCAGAGAGTTGATGTTGAAGAATCTTTGCGTCGCCGTCGCCAGAATGACGAAAAGAAAGTTGCGACGGCAGAACGAGAGGTCAACGCCTCTTTTGAGCGGGAGTCATGATGGGTTGTTGTTCCTTGGCGGATAGTCCGATTCCGATCCTCTGTGAGGATTTTGTGCGGGTGGTGATTGTGCCTGACCTCCAGCCGGCGGTTTGTCGCTCCGGCTCTCTCGTTGTACGCCATGACGATGAGGTCGTGGTTGAAACCGGTGACGGGGAATTTGTCGGTCGGGTGTCTCGATTCACCGCGCCCGTTCTTCGTCCACCGAGAGATCAGCCTGGTCGAATCTTGCGATTCGCCGTCGAGGATGAGATCCGTCGCACCGTTGAGAACAGAGTTCAGGGCCAAGAGATGGAAGGTTACGTCCGGCGCAGGACCCAAGAACTGAGGCTCGAAATGCGTCCGGTCAGGGTGGAGATCCCGCTGTCCGGCGAGAAGGCCGTGGTCTTTTTCTCCGCCGAACAGAGAGTGGATTTCCGACCACTTGTACGGGATCTCGGCCGGCGCTACCGCAAAGAGATTGAAATGCGAGCCCTTGGGGTGAGAGACGGCGCCCGCCAAACGGGTGGCCTGGGTCCTTGTGGGCGGAGCCTCTGTTGTGCAACGTTCATGAATCGCTTTCACTCCGTCACGGTCCGCATGGCCAAGCGCCAAAACATCAGCCTCAATCCGGCAAAGATTTCCGGGCTCTGTGGCCGCCTCATGTGCTGCCTGGCACACGAGGTGGAGCAGTACCCCGAGCTGCGAAAAAGGAAAGCCGCGGGTTCGAGGCCGGTGGACGATTCTCGAAATAAACCCTGACCGAAGTCTCACGTAGACACTCTGAGATAGCGCATGTCGCCTTTTTTGAGGCCCTTCCGGCATTGTGGAAGAAGCGGAGACAGGGAAACGGAATTCTGGTACCCTTGGGGCAAGATTCCCGGCTAACCCGCCCCCAAGAACGGCAGCAGTGAATTTTTGAAGGTGCCGTGATGGAAATCTTCGGCGGGCTTGATGCTTCGCGTCTCGGCCCCGCCGAGGGGAGGAAAAGATGTCAGACAGAAAGCTCATTCGCCCGTCCATGACCGAGATGCTCGATCGGTTTCCGACGCGCTCTACGGGTCGGCGAAAGCAGGTTCCGGCGGAACAGACCAATGCCGAGAATTTTTACTACCTCAAGCAGATGCAGGGCCACACCCCGATGATCGTAGTTCTGATCGACGGCACGGAACTCACGGGTTGGATCGAGTGGTATGACAAGAACTGCATCAAATTGAATCGCAACGAGGCGCCAAACCTCTTGATCTTCAAGCACTCAATTAAGTTCATGTTCAAAGAAGAGGAACTGCGGACCCGCCGGCGCAGGAAAGGGCCACAGCGGTAGGTTCAAATTGAGGGCGGGGTGTGTGGGAAGATCTTGTGGAAGATCTCCAGGGGTGTGAGAAGTCGTGACTGGCCGAAGGTATCGGCAGGAAGACTCCGCACAATATGGAGAGCCCGGTGGGCCAAATAGGCAAAGTTGTTGCGAACCTGAAGAGAGCCCTGAGTCCGATACATTGAGTTGAGAATTTCCAACTGACGGTCGAGTGGGCTTTGATCGCTGATGTGGAGCAGCACATCCTCCGGGGTCTTTGTATCAGGGGCCTCTTGTGGTTTCGGTAGACCCAGAACCGAGGTCTCGAGTTTGGCCAGTTCTCTCATGATTGGATCCAGATCGGTCTCGACCACGGTTTTCCGCCACTGGTTTTGCAACAGAATAGGTCGGCGGGCGCAATTGGCCTCGTGAATTGCCTCATCCTTCACAACCCAGCCCAGGTTCGTGAGTCTTAGCTGGCTGGACAGATTCTCCGTGAGGTATTGGACGAAGGGTTTGACTGCGGTTTCATAGGATTCGTTAACACCGTCAAACATGTTGAGAACGAAGTACACGCCGAAAGAGTGAACCACGTTCGTGATGGCTTTCAGATAAGGATTGTCTCCAAGCGAGTTCTGAAGATCCTCAAGAAAATCATCAAGGCTAGACAGACCCTCTTCGTAGACATCCTCGACCTGGTCAAGAAGGTCGTTGACCAACCGGTGTTCGTGAGCCATCGATCCGTGTTGGCGAAAAAAGGGCGAGTCTGAAGAAAAGATAAACCTGAGTTTGCGAAATAAAACGCTCTTGACAATGTCACCGGCGGCAAGAGTCGCGGCTGGGTGATGGGGAGTGAAGACGAGAATTCCCGAGTTCGACAGCGGGAGAAAATCAATGACATTCGCGTCCAGACCAGCCCTCAGATCGAGGATAATGAACTTCGCCGGCAGTTGGTTGATCGCGTGAACGAGTTTCCACCGGCTCTGGTCACTCCAGTTCGTGATCTCTTCAATTGAATGTTTGGGCGCCGCCACAAAAGAAAAATTAGAGAAGAGGTTGTGGGGATCGCATCGATGGTCGAGGCGGGTCAGGCAGTCCGAGAGAGGTTGGCCTTTACGAAAGAAATGGTAGAGATCCCGGTTGACCGGCGTGTCGAGGGTGTTGCGGATAGATGAGGTTCCGGTATCGAGGTCAACCAGAATGGTCGGTGCAACCCGGGACAGCGTGAGGGCAAAATTCACCGCGAAGGTGGTCTTGCCCACGCCGCCCTTGCCCGAGGAGACTGTTATTATTCGTGGCATTGTCTTCGTTGCCGAAAGGCGAATCCGTTAGTGGTCGCCCGTTCCGTCAAGGGCCAAAGGCCGAGGCCGACGAACAGAACAGACCGCATCGGGAGAATCGATTTCGGCTGCCTCATCCTAACCTATTCTCAGACATTTGGGTGATTGGAAGCGGCCAATGTCTTTTCGATATGGCTGATGACGAGACTGAGAGCCACTGTGTTGAAGCCGCCCTCTGGAATGATGACATCGGCCCACCTCCGTGAGGGTTCAACAAACTCAAGATGCATAGGTCGAACCGTTTCCTGATATTGCTGGACGACGCTTTCCAGGGTTCGACCACGCTGGGACATGTCCCGAGAAAGGCGTCGAATAAACCGGATATCCGAATCCGTGTCAACGAAGACCTTCACGTCGAAGATGTCGCGAATTTCGGTAAGAGCCAGAATCAGGATTCCCTCGACCAGAATCACCGGCCGTGGCTGGACCCTCTCGCATTCTGGGAGGCGCACATGACGACTGAAGTCATACAGGGGCAGATCGGCGGGTTGACTCGCCTTGAGTTGTTTCAGGTGTTGCTCCAGGAGGCCGCTCTCGATCGCTTCGGGATGATCAAAGTTGCGTCGGGTCCGGCCCACGAGCGGCAGATGGGAGAGGTCCTTGTAGTAACGGTCTTGAGTGATTGCGACGATTCGGCTCGCACCGATCTGCTCGACAATCGCGTGGGCAACCGTCGTCTTTCCGGAGCCCGTTCCTCCCGCGACACCGATGCAGAGAGGAAGGGTCGATCCACGATTTTCCAGGTCTGGTGCGTTCATGACAGTGTGATACTCACCTCATATCAGAGGTATTTTACGGTCTCCGCGGCGGTAATGGCCTCGGGGCCGTCAGGTGCGACCTCAATGTACTTTTGCAGATTGGCCTTGGATCCTTCGATGTCACCGCTTCGCAACAAAATCATGCCGTATTCGAAGAGGCACTCCGGAAACTCAGGATCGACCTGCAGACACTTTTCGATCAAGGGGCGAGCGTTTTCGTCATCCATTTTGTTGAGAAAAACCACGGCCTGGTTAAACAGAGTGGCTGGGTCTTCGGGATTGAGTTGCTGGTAGCGGGCCATATATTCGTTGTACCCGTCGATGTCTCCGAGTTCGTGTGACGCATTGGCGGCAACGGCAAGGCATGCCTGGCTCTCATCGTCTTCCTCGAGGCAGGATCGAGCCGTCGCGAGGGCGGCTTCGAACTCGCCCAGTCGAAGGAGAACATCGGCAAGGCTCTCCATTGCCGGCAGGAGTGTTGGAATCGCCTGAAGGGCAGTCTCAAACTGCTCTCGAGCCTCGGGGAGTTGGTCGATTTTCATGAGTTTTCGACCGGCATCAAGCTCTTTGTAACCGGGTTGCTCGAGTAGATTGACCTTCTTCTGGGCAGCCATCTCATTGCTGGATTTCATTTTGAAATCGAAGAAATTCTCTCGGTCGGAGGAGCCGACGGAAATCTTGAACCCTTGAAGCAGGGTTTCAAACCCGGGTGCTTCGACGGTGAACAGGTACTGCTTGGTAGCGTCCAGAATCAGGGTTTTAAACCCGCCCTCCTCATCGACATCGAGAACCTTCTTGAAGCTGGGCTGCTCGTCGGTCGTGATCGTGATAACGGCGGTGGTGATGGGCTTCCCGGAGGTGTCGGTAACCACACCAGCTAACCGTGCCTGAGGTCCCGCCCACGTCAATGGCCCGAACATCATGGTCGTTGCGAAAAAGAGCAGTGCGAGTTTTTTCATAGAACTATCTCCCGTGCCGACTTCATGAAGAACGAATCATCGTTTCTGGCGTCCGAGCATGGTCATCACCACGTTTCTGGCAATTGTTGGGTTTTCACGGAGGCGCCGGATGGAATATGGATACCAGTCGCGGCCGTATGGCACATAGACTCTGAGGCGATGGCCGCCGTCGATGATGATTTTTCGCAGTTCCGGGTCCACGCCGTACAACATTTGAAACTCATAGGATTCAGGACCAAGACCCAGGCGGTCAACCAAGGCCATGCCGGCCCAGACGAGGTGCGGGTCATGGGTGGCGATACCGACGTAGGCGCCATTGCTCATCAACTTCTCTACGCCGTAAATGAAATTTTCTTGAATCGTTTCGAATCCGGACCATGCGACCGCTCGCGGCTCGCGGTAGATTCCCTTGCACATGCGAATATTGGGCTTCAGCTCGAGGAGGGCGGCAATGTCGGCGTTGTTCCGCCGCATGTATGCTTGAAGGACCACCCCTACGTGGGATCCGTGCCGCGCGTGCATCTCTTTGTAGATCCGCAGGGTCGCGTCTGTTGTCGTGTAATCCTCCATGTCGATGCGGAGGAAATTTCCCCTCTCCTCGGCCCGGGCCGCAATTCTCTTGACATTCTCGGCGCAGGTGGCCTCGTCGATCTTCAGGCCCAGCATGGTGGGCTTGATCGAAACGTTGGCGTCGAGGCCCTCTTCCTCGATCGTGTCGAAGATTTCGAGATATTCCAGCGTCGCCTCTTCGGCCTTTGCGGGCTCTTCGACCTCCTCACCGAGTATGTCAATCGTGGCCATTGCGCCCTCAGCCATGATCGTGCGAATAGCGGCTACAGCATCTTCCATGTGGGCGCCGGCAACGTAGGGACGCGCGAACCGGCCGACGATGAACTTCGGCACCAGTGGGAGCCCGTGGATAACGAGCTGGTCGAAAATACTCATGCCAACCTCCTGGTTTCCGGGGCCAAAGCGAGGATCGCGCCGAATACTTCCGTCGCGCCACCGCTGAGCAGGGTCTGAGCCGCTCGGCTCATTGTTGATCCGGTTGTCGAAACATCATCGACCAACAGGATCCGTCGTTTTTCGATTTGCGCCTTTCTCCGGAGAGAAAAGCGGTTAGGACCGAGATTGAGTCGCTGGGTGCGTGATTGGCCCATCTGGCGGCCAAGGCCGTGGCGACGCAATGTTGCCCGACAAGGAAGGTTCAGCGCAGCACTCACGCCATGGGCGAGGAGTTCAGCGGCCGTAAAGCCTCGCTGAAGGCGATGCAGCGGATGAGACGGGACAGCGGTCACCAGATCCAGATCATCGACCCAGCGTTCGACAGAAACACGAGCCGCCAGTCTCTTCGCAAGAGGTGGCGCCAGTTCATCGTGGGCGCCGTGTTTCATGGCCAGAATTGCCGTCCGCAGTGTGCCGTCATATTCACCCCAACAGACGGAGCCGGAATATGGAGGTGGTTCGGACACACAGCTCATACAAGGTGACTCCTGTGTGTCCGCGGGACCCCCACAGCGGGGGCATTGCAGCCCTGAAGTGGGGAGGAGACGCGAGAGGCAGTCATGGCAGAGACCCCGGCATTCTCCGGGCAGAGGAAGCCCGCAGCCCGGGCACGGTCCGGGAAGAAACACATCCAGCAGGGAGGTCGCAGAAAAAGCAGCGCACACGACGGGCATCCTACCAGAGAAGAGGACCTCGAGAAAGGTTTCACAGCCCGTTCCGGCTTCCATGCCCCAAAACGTAGAGGCGTTGGACCCGGGCTATTTTCTTGAGATGAGCTTCGGAGGGGTGACCATTCGACCACGCCCCGGAAAATCAGACGAAAGG
>JAIOSJ010000204.1 GCA_021107705.1 Thermoanaerobaculales bacterium
CCCGAAAGTTGTTCGATGGCCTCGGCTGTGGAACGACTTCCGGTGGCGGCCTCATGACTCGACTTCATGCCCTCCTCAGTAGCGAAAACCACGGCGCTGATGGCGCCCGTGAATTCATCGAGCAGGGTTCGGATGTTTTCCACTGATTCCTTTGACCTCTCTGCCAACCGCCGTACTTCTTGGGCGACCACCGCAAACCGATCTCCATACTCTCCGGCGGCCGAGGCTTCAATGGCCGCATTGAGGGAGAGGATGTGGGTTTCCTGGGCAATTTCGGTGATGAGAGTGAGGACGCTGTAAATTTCGCGCGACCTGGAATCCAGAGTTTCAGCTCGGGCAGCGATGATTTCCATTCGTTGTCTGAGGTCGTCGATCCCACAGACCGCGGCCTCCGCCGCGGCGGCCCCCGACTGGCCCGCTGCCACCGAACGATTTGCCAGACTCGCCTGACCTACCGCATTGGTCGCGATCTGCCCGGCCGTTCGTGCCAGTTCCTCCATGGTTGCTGTGATCTCAACCACCGAGGCTGCCTGTTCTGAAGACCCCGAAGCCAGTTGAGCGGAGGTCTCCTGAACCAGGTTTGCCTTTCCCGCGACCTCGACCGAAACGACCTGAATCTGCTGGACCAGCGCGGCAATTGCCGTCACGGCTGCTTCGGCCGGCTTGTTGATGCTTTCGGGAAGGCGATCGACCATCTGCTTCGCTGAGACGAGATCACCGTATCGAAGGTAGTTCAGCATCTCGGCCAGGCCCGTCCCTTGCTCCTCACATTTCTGTTCGATTTCCCTAAGTTTTCTGTCGTTCTCCCTGGCAGGCAGGTGAACCATAAATACATAAAGAACGACCAAAGCCATGGCAAAGATGAGAAATGCCCTCACCATCCAGGTCCATGAACCACCGCCGGCCGTCAGTTCCAATAGAGCCCCGGCAGGTAAGAGGCCGAGTAGGAGAATTGTTGGTCCCAACCACCGTTGAATGCGCTCAGATTTCATTTCTCATTTCTCCTTCTTGGGCTCCCCGCTCCTCAACACCCATCCTGTCAAGTTCAAGACAAAAGATAACCCGACCATCATCGAGAACTGTCTGGCCGGTCGAAAAGGGGGTCTCTTCCCTCTTTGCTTTCCACATTGCCTGGGTGATTCTTACGACATCCAGGGCTTCGGTTATTGCCAAACCAACTGTATCTAACCTGTTTGCTGCCCCTATTTGAACAAAAACGATTGGGCTCTTTGGCTTCCATTTTGCTGGAGACCCTGATACCAAACCCTCGCCGGACAGCACGACAATCGGCTCTCCGCCAAGGCGAGTCAATCCGATCAGCGTCCCCTTGGTTCCAGGGACCGGGTTGATCGTCCTCGAGGCGACAACTCGAAGAATTCGCCAGGCCGGAATTCCGTAGATCCGCTTTCCCACCCGGACCAGGAGATGATCTGGAGAAGAACGCTGATGGGATTTCACGTCGGCCACGTGATCAAGGATACCGCGTCTGTGGCTGATGCAAAAAAAGCCCCGGAGGAGATCTCCGGGGCTTTGTAACGGTTGAGGTGTTCAATCAGCCGAGAACCTTCTTTACCATTTCCAAAATGGTTCCGGGCTCAACTTCTTCCAGTTCATAATCGACGTTGGCAATGGGCTTGTTCACCTTGATGATTCGACTGAGTTGAATCGGTGTCCCCTCCACCACAACATCGGCAGGCGTCGCGTTGATGGTTTCTTCCAACTCACGAACCTGAGTCTCGCCATAGCCCATCGCAGGAAGGATGGCGCCGGCGTTCGGGAATTTTTCGTAGGTGGCCTTGATGGACCCGACCGCAAAAGGTTTTGCATCCACGATCTCGGCCGCTCCAGCGTCCTTGGCCGCAAACCAGCCGGCGCCGTAGGTCATACCCCCATGGGTCAAGGTCGGTCCGTCTTCAACCACGAGAGCCCTCTTGCCCTTCACGAGTTCCGGCTGATCGACGGTGATCACCGAGCGGCATTTAATAAGGGTTGCACCCGGATTGGCCGTCCGACAGTTGGCCATCACCTCGTCCACCTTCTCGGGATCGGCTGTGTCAACCTTGTTCACGATCAGCAGATCAGCCATCCTGAGGTTTGTCTCCCCGGGAAAGTAGGCGAGTTCGTGACCGGGCCGGTGGGGATCGACCAGAGTGATGAAGAGGTCCGGCTTATAGAAAGGAGTGTCGTTGTTGCCGCCATCCCAGAGAATGACGTCGGCTTCCTTCTCGGCCTCACGAAGGATCTTTTCGTAATCCACACCGGCATAGACCACAAAACCGTTGTCGATGTGAGGTTCGTACTCTTCCCTCTCCTCAATGGTGCACTGGTGGCGATCAAGGTCTTCATAGGTCTCGAATCGCTGGCAAGCCTGTTTGGCGAGGTCGCCATAGGGCATCGGATGCCGGATGGCAACGACTCTCTTACCGAGTTCCTTGAGAAGACGTGACACGTATCGCGTGGTCTGGCTTTTCCCAACGCCGGTGCGGACCGCACAAATGGCGATGAGCGGTTTGGAGGATTCAATCATCGTCCTGGCAACCGAACACACCCCGAAGCTGGGTCCCCAACCGATCACCTCGCTCCCTTTGTTCATGACGTAGGTGTGAGGCACATCCGAGTAGGAAAACCACACTTCATCCACATCATGCTCTTTGATCAGCTTCTCGAGTTCGCTCTCCGCGTAAATTGGAATTCCTTCCGGATAGAGGGAGCCCGCAAGTTCAGGTGGATAACTCCTGCCCTCGATGTCAGGAATCTGAGTGGCGGTGAAAGCCACCACGTTGACATCCTCGTTGTCCCTGTAGAGACAATTAAAATTGTGAAAGTCTCGACCTGCCGCACCCATGATCAGAACCGTTCTTCGAGCCATAAAAACCTCCGAAAAATCGCGGCGGGTCCTTCCGCCACAATGTCGCCGGGTGAAAAGCTGAACCGGCGGAGCTTGGGAATTCTACCACTCATTCCCTGCGACTTCGGCCGAGGGCCAACGCAGAGAGGAGATAAAGCCCGATCGCAAGAAGAGATAACGAACGCATTCCCCATATCATGCTGGCGTACTCAAGAAAGCCGCCGAGGACAGCGCCGAGCAGATTCGAGCCCAGTGCTCGAGGAACATTTCGAGCTCGCGCCAAAGAAATCGTGAAAATGATTCCCGAGAAAAATACAGGAACAGCGACGAGGAGCGCGCCTGAACACTGAGCCGCCAAAAGCGGCAAGGAAAGAAGATCGCCCGGCCGTACGGCCCAGGTCAGCGCCAGCGCTGCGAAAAGAAAGGCATAGTATGGCATCACGGTTTTTGGAGAGACCTTGGCGACATAGAGGACCGAGAGCAGGGCCATGAGAAGCACTGCGGCAATGACGGAGGTGACGGTCCACCAGGTTCCTCCGAACAACAATCCGAGATCAGCAATGCCTTTGGTCTCAACCAGCAAGAATCCTGCGCCGAGGAGAGCGAAATGAACATCCGGACGCCCGGTGAAGGGCGCCATAACGCGCGTCAAGCCCAATGAAAGCAGAACGAGCAGTCCGACCAGCAGGAGTTGTGGGCCGGGAATACCACGAACTCTGAGATAAAGCTGCGGCCAGTCGTCCGTTGGTACCGACACTTCCGCCGGATCCCAGGATTGCATATCGGCGCTGCGCCATTCGAGCTGAAGGGCCGCACTTTTCGCCTGCTCGGTCTTGAGTCCCGGTCCGGCAATATAGGTGATTGAGAAATCATATCCGATTGGATAAACGAGAGGCGCCTCACCGAATGCCTCCTCCATCAGCCTGTAAAGCTTTCGACCGAGCCAAGGGCGATCCCCAATGGCCGCAAAACTGAGGGACAGAACTCCTGTTGGCGAAAGGCGGTCTCTGGCAGCCCGGAGCGCCTCAACCGTGTAGACGAAGTTGTCGAGTCTCACTCCGGGCAGTCCGGCCAACAGGGTGTGTGAATCCAAAAGCCCGAGCGTGACGAGGTCGTATCGTGTGTTGTCGCGCTGGAGAAAGGACCGGGCATCATCCACATGCACCTTCACCCGTGGGTCTCCATAGGGTTGTTCGGGGTGAAGCTTCCTTCCAAAACGCACGATCACCGGATCGATTTCGACGGCATCCACCTGCCTCGCACCGTTTCTCAATGCAGCGGCAACATCGTTTCCACCACCGGCGCCAAGCACGAGCACCTTCTCTGGAGTGACGAAATCATATGGAAGGTCATAATGAAGGGTCGCCCGACCGTACCAGCCATCCAGCGACGCGGCCTGACTCAAATCAACCATCGTCATGTGGTAGGCCCGGTTGACGTTCAACGAGTAATCCTCGCCTCCGTCGCTTCCCTCGACCTCGGATCGATCAACCGTAATCCGGCTGTATGGCGACCAGGTCGCCGGCTCCGAGGACAGAACGACAATCAGAGCGGCGACCGCTGTGAGGGCGACTGCGAAAACCCGCAAGGGGCCCTGTGTGACAACGAGCCCGAGTGGGACGGCGAGTATCAGAAGCCATGTTCCGGGCCCGGTTTCCCCAATTGATACGGCGGCGAAACCGACGACTCCGATTAACGAGCCGACAAGGTTCCAGCCATAGGCCGGCAAGGCGGCCTTGCCCTCCAGTTCTCGCCCAACGATGATGCCGAAGGCCACAAAGTGCAGAAAACCGATGAGAAAGATGCCGACGAAGAAAAGGAGGAAAGTCACCGATTGAAAGACCGTCGCGGCTGACTTGACCTGCCAGAAAAAATCACCCTCCCCGCCGAATTGAAGATTCTCCAAGATTCCGGATTTGGACAGCCAGGCGACCCCAAAGGCCTCCACAACCAACAGCGAGGGCGCCAGCCAAACGAGTCCGGGTTTTCGAGAACCGATAGCGATTCCGAGCCCCGAACCCAGAAAGGCCGCGATCAACACAAGGTTCTTGAAGAAAGCGAGGCTCCACAGTTCAGCCCCGGTCCAACGGATAATGAGAAGCTCGGCAAAGAGCAAGACGGCACTGGCGATAACCAGTCCGTTGTAGGGGGCTTTCTGCAGGTCTCTGCTGGGAACGGATTTCCGGGAGAAGACGCGGCCTATTCCCATTCGATGGTCCCCGGGGGTTTTGACGTGATGTCGTAGACGACCCGATTGACTCCCCGAACTTCGTTGACGACCCGTCGAGCGATGCGGTCAAGAACCTCCGGGGGAAAGCGAAACCAATCGGCAGTCATGAAATCGGTCGTGGTGACCGCACGCACCGCGAGAACCTGCTCGTAGGTTCTGGCGTCCCCCATCACCCCCACCGATCGCACCGGCAAGAGGACGCACAGAGCCTGCGAGATGGCATCGTAAAGGCCTGCCGAGCGAATCTCATCCAGCACAATATGATCCGCTTCCTGGAGGATATCCACCTGTTCACGGGTGATCTCACCGAGAATTCTCACCGCCAACCCTGGTCCCGGGAAAGGATGCCGCCAGACAAAGGAGTGGGGCAGACCCAGGGCCTCCCCTACTCGGCGAACCTCATCTTTGAACAGGTCCCTCAGCGGTTCGACGAGTTTCAGTCCAAGCCTTTCCGGCAGCCCCCCGACGTTGTGATGAGTCTTGATCACTGCGGCTGTTCCCCGAACACCGGAGCTTTCGATCACATCCGGATAGAGGGTTCCCTGGGCAAGATAGTCGGCGTCATTGAAACGCTTTGCCTCAGCTTCGAAGACCTCGACAAACTCGCGTCCGATAATTTTTCTTTTCTGTTCGGGATCGCCCTCTCCCGCGAGGGCGGAAAAGAAGCGGTCGGAGGCATCAATAACATCGAGTTTCATACCGAAATCGGCGAAGCTCTCTTCCACGGCATTGCGTTCGTGTTTCCTCAACAATCCCGTGTCAACGAATATCGGAATCAGCCGGTCTCCGATTGCATCCCGTAACAGCACGGCGGTGACCGAGGAATCCACCCCCCCGGACACGCCACAGATGACCCGACCCTCAGGTAGGGATGTTTTCAGATCAGTCACCAACTCGTCTCGAATGGCTTCCGAACTCCAGTCTCTGTCGGCGCCCGCCATATCGAGGAAATGCTCAAGAATGGCGATTCCGTTCGGCGTGTGTTTCACCTCGGGATGAAACTGCAGACCAACGAAACGCCGGGCCTCATCGACCATTGCGGCCACAGGGGTATTCGTGGTCCGTGCGATGACCTTAAAGCCCTCAGGAACGTTGGCGACGTGGTCGCCATGACTCATCCACACCGTTTGACTCACGGGGGTTCCCCGGAGTACAGAGGTATCAGTAACAACCTCCAGGTTTGCCAGACCGTATTCCCGATTCTCCGAGGGTTGGACCTTCCCACCCAAGTATCGCGCCATGAGTTGCATGCCGTAGCAGACGCCGAGAACCGGAATTCCGAGTTCGAGGACACCGACGTCAACTTGGAGGGCGCCGGGTTCAAATACGCTCGCGGGCCCACCGGACAGCACTACGGCAATCGAATGGGCCTCTCTGATTTCTTCAGCGGGACAGTCGCCCCGCTCGATCACCGTCCTCACTCCCAACTCCCGCAGTCGTCGGGCGATAAGTTGAGTGTATTGGGATCCAAAATCCAAAATATGAATCAGTTGGTGGTCCATCCTGCCCCCTAACGGTTCTTGCGCCAGATGAATAATACCTAAACCCTAAAAGCCCTGTGCCCTTCGTCCGCGAAGCGAAAGGCTCGAGAGGCCGTGAGATGTGTCTTTCTCGCGAAGTAGTAACCCGAAGGCGTATCAGGAGATCCGTTGAGGGTGACGACGAGCGAAAATCGCGCAAATTGCTGTCTATCGAGCATTGCAGCCGCGAGAGGGCTTGGCACAGGGCTTCAAAACTGAGCGGTTCTCGCCAACGATTCGCAGTTGGCCCACACTGCGTGTAACGGCATTTTCATCGGCGCCGACGTTACGCTCGAATAGGCGATCTCGTTTTCGTCCGGGGTTTCCGGATGGGAACGTGTTAGGATTCAGCTTGTGAAAATGGACACATGGAGTTTTCCTGGATGGCCTCACAATTCCTGCCCATTCTAATAACTTTCGGTTTGGCTTTTGCGACGGCCGTCGCTCTCCTCGGCCTGTCCGCGCTCCTTGGTCATAGGTCGCGCCAGAACCCTCCAGCCAAGACCGACGCCTACGAATCCGGGGTTCCGTTATTGGACCATGCGCAAAAGAGAATCTCGGTCAGGTTCTATATCGTAGCGCTTGTTTTTGTCGTTCTGAATGTTCAGGTAGCCTTCCTTTATCCATGGGCCATTACCTTTCGCGAGTTAAGCGCTATTGCGCCATGGGTCGTCCTGCTTGACATCGTCGCCTTCGTTTTTCTCCTCGTCCTGATCTACGCCTGGCTTTGGAGAGACGGCACCTTTGATTGGGGTCCCCGCAAGAAGAAACTCGAAGATGGTGTCGGGTAATGAGCCAAGACCAAACTCCCCCATTGACGGTTGCCTCACATGACGAGGTAAAGGAAATCCACTTTGACGGAGAAATGGAAGACCGAATCAAGAATATTCTGGGTCGGTATTCGGAGACCCAGGCTGCCTTGTTACCTGTCTTGTGGGCCTGTCAAGAACGATGGGGATGGATCTCCGCCGGCATCATGGAAGCCATTGCCGAGCGACTCGCACTCTCGCCCGCCTTTGTCGAAAGCGTCGTGACCTTTTACACGATGTTTCGCAGCCGGCCGCCCGGACGTTTTCATCTCCAGGTCTGCACAACGCTTTCCTGCCGGCTGTGCGGCGCTGGTCCTGTCATCGACGAGCTGAAACGAACACTCGGCATTGATTTTGGAGAAACGACTCCTGATGGAAGGTTCACTCTTTCCGATGTCAAGTGTCTGGGGGTCTGCGGAGAGGGACCGGTCATTCAGATCAACGATGATTACTACACTCGACTGAACACCGAAGAACTCGGTCGACTGCTCGACGAGTTCAAATAGGTGCAGATGATGAAACCTCTCCTCCTCAGGGCTCGCGGCGAGAGGAACTCCCGTTCACTTACGACCTATCTCAGGTTCGGCGGCTACGGGGCGGTCAAGAAGGCCCTCATCATGGATGCTCGCGATGTCATCAAGGAAATCAAGGCATCCGGTCTTCGTGGTCGTAGTGGGGCCGGAGTTCCGACAGGTCTGAAGTGGGGCTGTGTGCCCAAAGCCTCCGGGAAACCCAAGTACCTGATCTGCAATGCCGATGAATCGGAACCCGGCACCTTCAAGGACCGTGAAATCATCCGTGTCGATCCACATCTGTTGCTGGAAGGCATGATCATTGCGGCGTACGCCATCGACGCCCACAAGGCCTACATCTATATTCGAGGCGAGTTCTTCCATGAAGCTCAGATGTTGGAACACGCGATCGGTGAGGCCTATCGCAAGAAATATCTCGGTAAGAACATCCTAAGGACCGGTTTCGACCTTGATATTTATGTCCATCGAGGAGCCGGCGCCCAAATCTGTAGCGAGGAAACGGCCCTGATCGAAAGTATTGAGGGACGCCGTGGTCAACCTCGTCTGAAACCACCCTTCCCGGCGATGGCCGGACTTTTCGGCTGTCCGACGATTGTGAACAACGTTGAAACTCTGGCCTGCCTTCCTCATATTCTGGAAAATGGCGCCGACTGGTTTGCCTCGATCGGCACCCAGGAGAGCACCGGCACCAAATTGTTTTCGGTGTCCGGTCATGTCGAAAGTCCCGGCGTGTATGAGGTTCCGCTCGGCACGACCTTCAGGGAGATCATCGAAGACCACTGCGGAGGTATCCCTAACGGGAGAGAGCTGAAAGCATTCATCCCCGGTGGATCTTCGGCGCCGGTTCTCACAGCAGCCGAGATTGATACGCCGGCCTGTTTTGACGCCGTGGCAAAGGCCGGTTCGACCCTGGGGTCAGGCGGTCTCATTGTCATGGATGAAACCGTTGACATGGTCTGGGTTCTTGAGAATCTCCTCGAGTTCTATGCTCACGAGAGCTGTGGCCAGTGCACACCGTGTCGCGAAGGATCTGCTTGGGCCCTTAACATTCTGCGCCGGATTCGCTGCAACCAGGGTTGTCCCGAGGATCTCGAGACCCTGTGTCGAATCGCGGATTTTGCCTGTCGAGGAATGACAATTTGTCCACTTGGAGACGCCTTCTGCGAACCTATTCGCAGTTTTCTCGACCGCTTTGGAGGTGAATTCCGGGCGGCGGTAACATCCGGTAATCCTCCGAGGGTGGTCAAGGCGCCGATCCTGCCGACTCGCAGGGATCAGTCAATGTTCGCCAAGCCGGGAACCGAGTCATGCTGAGGCTCACAATTGATGGTGTCGAGGTCCAGGTGGCCGAGGGAACGAACCTGGTTGAAGCCTCGAAAAAGGCCGGTATCGAGATCCCGACGACCTGTTATCACCCCGGACTCCGAGTTGTCGGACAGTGCAGAATCTGTTTCGTCGAGGTGGAGAGCATGCCCCACTTGGTTACAGCCTGTTCCACGCCGGCTCAAAACGGAATGATCGTGATGACCAAATCGCCAAGGGTCCGGAATGCCAGGGCCGCGGTGTTGGAGTTTCTGCTCGCAAACCACCCCCTGGATTGTCCGGTGTGCGACCAGGCCGGGGAGTGCAGCCTTCAGGATTTCTCAATGGAAATCGGGCTCGACGAAAGCCGAATGATTGACGAGAAACGGACCTTCCCGGGTTTTGAAAGCCGACAGATCGGCCCTGCGGTGGTGCAGAACCAAAATCGATGTATTCGCTGCAGTCGGTGTATCCGGTTCACCCAGGAGATTTTCGAAACCCACGACCTGATTATGAAAGGCCGCGGCGCCAGGGCCTATATCGATACCTTCGACGGTCGGCCCTTCGATAATCCATGGTCGGCTTGCGTTGCCGATGTCTGTCCGGTGGGCGCGTTGACGGTCAAGGATTTTCGCTTCCGCGCACGGGTCTGGCACCTTATGGAAACGCCTTCGATATGTCCCGGATGTTCGGTCGGCTGCAACATCGATGTCGGACATCTTGATGGAGTCGTTCATCGTTTCAAACCGAGGACCAATCCGGAAATCAACGGCTGGTGGATGTGTGACCACGGTCGATCGTTGGCCTCGGACCTGAACAACAGGGACCTGGATCGACCGGCCGTACGTTCCGGTTCAACATTCTCGACCCTGACCTGGAATGAAGCACTGGTTATTTTGGCGGAAACCATCGTCACCAAAAAGCCACGCATCGTGGCCTCCGCAAACCTCTCGAATGAGGCCCTGTTCCTCATCCGTCGGTTATTTGTGGAACACCTCGACTTGGAGGTGGTTGTGCCGACCGATTCAGGCGCACAACGTTGGATAAAGAATGAACGTGGAACGAGAATTGAGAGTATTGAGGTCCAGCCCAACGGGACCGGTGCACGGCTCATCGGTCTCTCCATGGTTGATGAGAAAGGCCTCAGGGATTTTGTGTCGCAGAGTTCGGTGATTCTCCTCGACAATCGAGCCCATGCGTGGCTGGCGGGACCAGACGCGGCCGCTGAACTGCGGGGGCGACTCGCGGCTGTGTTCGGCAGACGCCATACCGAGCTCTCGAGAACAGCGGATCTGATCTTTCCAACGGCATCCTGGTTCGAAACCGAAGGTTCTTTTACTTCGTCAACCGGACGGGTTCAGCTGGCTCGCCCGGGTTGGTCTCCCGTTCGCCTGGGGCGACCTGCGTGGCGCACGTTGACTGATCTCGCCGTCCGGCTGGACCTCCCGCTCGAAAACTGCATCTCTCCGAGACGGGTCTTCGAGGAAATCGTCCAAGAGATCCCGGCATTTGCCGGTATGACCTATCGAAGGCTGAGTTCGGAGCCCGGCATTCCGATATTGAAGGACATCCCACATGTGGGTTGACGCCGCCGTCATCGGCATCAAGCTCGTCGCCGTCGTTGGCGTTCTTCTGATGACGGTTCCGATAATGGTGTGGGTCGAAAGGCGTGGATCGGCTCTGATCCAGGATCGACTTGGACCAAATCGAGTTGGACCGGCGGGACTGCTTCAACCGTTTGTGGATGCGATCAAACTCCTCATTAAGGAGAATCTCATTCCGGCAGGTGTTGACAAACTGCTCTTCGTATTGGCGCCGACCATCGCGTTGGTCGTTGCACTGAGCCTCTTCATCGCCGTCCCTTTCGCAGTTGACGACGGTCTGGAACTCGTTGAAACGCCGATCGACGGATTTATCGTTGCACCCGACCTCAATATCGGAATTCTCTATATCTTTGCCATTGCCTCCCTTGCGGTCTACTCCATCGTGCTTGCGGGCTGGGGTTCAAACAACAAGTACGCCCTTTTGGGTGGAATTCGTGCCTCCGCGCAAACGATCTCGTACAGACTCGCGATGACCCTTTCGGTGGTCGGTGTGATCATGGCGGCGGGATCTCTACACCTCACCCAGGTCGTGACGAGTCAGAGCGGCGTCTGGCTCGGATTCCTCCCTCGCTGGAATTTCCTCATCCAACCTCTGGGTGGGATCATCTTCATCGTCGCCGCCTTTGCCGAGACGAATCGACTTCCCTTTGACCTGGCGGAGGCCGATTCCGAACTTGTGGCGGGCTACCACACCGAATACTCTTCGATGAATTTTGCGGCGTTTTTCATGAGCAAATACATCCACATGGTGACGTCAGCAGCATTGATCACCGTTCTCTTCTTCGGCGGCTGGCAGATCCCCTGGATTTCTTTGCCCGGTGGCTGGATGGGCGCCGGCCTCTCTCTCGGTGTTTTTTCGGCGAAGGTTGTCTTTTTTCTCTGGCTGTTCGTTTGGGTCCGTTGGACCCTTCCTCGCTTCAGGTTTGATCAGCTGATGGCCCTCGGCTGGAAGATCATGCTGCCTCTGGCAGTGCTCAACTTTCTCTGGGTTGGAGTGGCCATGGCGTCCGGAATCCTCACATGACGGCCTTAATATTTCTGACCGCCGCCGCAATCGCAATCATATTCGCGGTCGTTGCCGTTGTTCATCGAAGCCCCATCATGAACGTACTCGCACTGGTTGGGATGTTTTTGGCGATAGCGATGGTCTTTGCCATCATCGGGATGGATTTTCTTGCCGCCATCCAAGTCATCGTGTACTCGGGCGCGATCTTGGTGCTCTTTCTGTTTGCCATCATGCTTTTGGATCTACGACGAGTCGAAGGCATCGGTGAGGGTGGTGTATTCCAGCTTTTACTCGGCTGCATTGCGGTGATCGGCCTCGGCGGCGCCGTTGTGTTTGCGGCTGCACGCTTGAGCCCCGAAACCGGCGCCTGGGTGACAGGAGCGGAATACGGCACCGCCTATCCGATCGGCCGAGCGTTGACGGGATCACACCTCTTCGCATTCGAGTTTGTCTCGGTTGTCCTGGCGGCCGCCATCATCGCAGCCGTGTATCTCGCCCGGAGAGACCGATGATGAATGCTGATCTTCTGATTTCGGTACCCTACACTTGGGTCCTCGCCCTCTCCGGCGTTCTCCTCGCCATCGGCATCTTGGGTGTCCTTCTCCGACGAAATGCGATCACGATTTTTCTTTCCCTGGAGATCATGCTGAATTCAGGAACTCTCGCTTTCGCCGCTTTCGCCATGCACTTTGCGGCTATTCCCGGGATGGAGGCCACGGCTTTGAACGGTCAGATGTTTATTTTCTTCATTATCGCAATCGCAGCCGCCGAAGCGGCGGTGGGACTAGCCCTTTTTATTGCTCTCCACAGACTCAAGGGGTCTATCGACGTGGACCGCGCAAATATTCTTCGTTGGTGATGTCTGAGATGGAGGATTTCTGATGCTCGGAACTCTCTGGTTGATCCCGATTGTATGCCTGGTCGGCGCTGTCGTGAATCTGCTTCTGGGAGCGTCAGGAGCACGAAAATCGGCAATAACGATTGTTGGGGTCGGGTCGGTCGGGCTGGCAGCCATCGCAAGCTGGGTCACAATTTGGCAGTTTCTGCGGCCGTCAACGGGTGAGTACGAAGCAATCGTTGAGAGTTATTTCACTTGGATCCGGTTCAATTCTTTGGAGATCGGTTTTTCTTTCCAGTTGGACCCCTTGTCCGTGGCCATGCTGGCTTTCACCACCTTGGTCGGTTTCCTCGTCCATCTCTATTCCGTAGGTTACATGAAAACCGAAACGGACCGTGGGTACGCCCGTTACTTCGCCTATCTCAACCTCTTCATGTTCTCCATGCTCATGTTGGTGCTTGGTTCGAATCTCTTGGTCCTCTTCATAGGCTGGGAGGGTGTCGGGCTGTGTTCTTATCTGCTCGTCGGCTTCTATTTCGACAAGGAATTCAGTGCCGATGCCGGGAATAAGGCATTCATCGTCAACCGGATCGGTGATTTGGGGTTATTGTTTGCGATCTTCGTTATTCTAAATGTCTTCGGAACTCTTGAGTTTACCGAACTCTTCGGCCTCCTGAACTCTTATGGTGCGGCACAACAGTACGGTGGCGCCATGACCGTGATTGGGATCCTTCTCTTTGTCGCGGCGATCGGCAAATCCGCTCAGATCCCACTTTTCGTCTGGCATCCCGATGCGATGGCCGGACCTAGCCCGGTTTCAGCCCTCATCCATGCCGCCACCATGGTGACGACAGGGGTTTATCTGGTCGTTCGCTGTAATTTTTTCTTCCAACTCTCCCCGGTTGCGATGCTGACCGTGGCGATTGTCGGCGGCACCACAGCGATTTTCGCCGCCACCATCGCCCTGGTGCAGAACGACATCAAGAAGGTTCTCGCGTATTCAACCATCTCCCAGCTCGGCACGATGTTCCTGGCCGTCGGGGTTGGGGCATACATCGCGGCGATTTTTCACGTCATCATGTTTGCCTTCATCCAGGCATGTCTCTTTCTCGGCGCCGGTTCGGTAATTCACTCTTGCAGCGGTGAACGGAACCTACGCAAAATGGGTGGCTTGAAGAAATATCTACCCAAGACCTACTGGACTTTCTGGTTGGCCGCAATCACGGTTGCAGCCATTCTTCCAGTCTCCGGCTTTGTGTCAAAGAACGCAATTCTTACGAAGGTATTTGAAGCGGGCGTCACCGACCTCAACGGCTTCGGTTTGATCTTCTATCTCCTGTGGGTCCTCGGGATCTGTGGTGCTGCCTTGACCGGCTATTACATGTTTCGCCTCGTCTACATGACCTTCGAAGGGTCTTTTCGAGGCAGCGAGGAAACGGAGGGTTACATTCACGAGGCTGGTTGGACCATGACTTTCCCGCTGCAGGTTCTTGCGTTTCTCTCAGTCATCGGAGGCCTGGCTCTCGGTTTTCCGGGCCGGCTCTTCCATCTCAAGGGGACCAGTTTCATTCACAGTTTCCTTGGCCCTCTGGTTTTGGCTTCACCCGGAAATGGCGTTGACGAGGGTCACTCCCTCGCATTCGGTCTCGAATGGTTTCTGGTCATTCTCTCGGTGGCGGTGGCGTTGAGGGGAATCCAACTCGCTCGACGGTGGTACAAAAAGGACCCGACATTTTCTGAGCCGAATGCGCTAGCTGTCCGTTTTCCCGCTGTTCACAAGCTCCTGTTCAATAAGTATTGGGTGGACGAAGTGTACGATCGAACTTTGATTCGCCCGGTTCACAGGTTGGCGGTGCTGTGCTGGGAAATCATCGACGTGATCATCATCGACACGTTCATTGTGAACGGAAGTGCGTTTGTGACCCAACTTACCGGAGATGTTCTGCGATTCCTCCAGACCGGAAGGGTTCGCAACTACGCGCTCTCAGTTGCTCTCGGCATCTTGGCGATCGCCGTGATTTTGTGGTAGGAAGGAGGCACGGGTGTTCGAATCTCATCTCCTATCGCTCATAACCCTAGCCCCGGCCGTCGCCGCCATCGGGCTTGGTCTCATCCCAGGGCGCTATGAGCGGCTCGTACGCTGGTTGGCCTTTGGAATATCTCTCGGAATCTTCTTCACATCCCTCTTGATGTGGATGGTTTTTGATCCCAGCATGGGCGGCATGCAGATGGTGGAAAAGGCGGACTGGATCCCTCAGTTCGGTATCGAATTCCACCTGGGGGTCGATGGTATTTCTCTTCTCTTGGTTCTCCTCACAACCCTTCTGGTTCCGGTGGTCATCGCAGCCTCATGGACCTCGGTTCGTGACAAGGTCAAGGCCTTCCACATCTGCTTGTTGCTCCTGACTACCGGTATGGTCGGCGCATTTCTGGCCCTTGACGTCTTTCTCTTCTATGTCTTCTGGGAATTTATTTTGATTCCGATGTACTTCATCATCGGCGTTTGGGGTGGGGCGCGTCGAATCTACGCGGCAGTCAAGTTCTTCATCTTCACGATGGCGGGTTCGGTTCTCATGCTGGTCGCCATTCTCTACACCGCGCGGGTACATTTTGAGACAACCGGTATTTGGTCGTTCGACTATTTCGTCTGGCTCGAGACAGCTTCCCAAATCCCCATGGGTGGTGTTTGGAGCCCCCAGATGCTGGTGTTCATTGCCTTTGCCTTGGCCTTCGCAATTAAGGTGCCGATGTTCCCATTCCACACCTGGTTGCCGGATGCACATGTCGAAGCGCCCACCGGCGGTTCCATCATTCTCGCCGGGGTCTTGTTGAAGCTCGGGACCTACGGTTTTCTTCGCTTCAACCGGGCCCTCTTCCCTGAGGCGTGGGAAAAGGCCGTGCCGGTCATCATGGTTCTCGCGGTTATCGGTATTGTATATGGTGCCTTTGTCGCTCTCGTGCAACCTGACATCAAGAAGCTGGTGGCCTATTCCTCCGTCAGTCACCTCGGATTCGTCATGCTCGGTCTTGCGGCCGGAACAATTAGTTCAACCCAGGGCGCCATTCTGCAAATGGTCAACCACGGACTGGCCACCGGCGCACTTTTTCTCCTCATCGGGATTCTGTACGAACGGCGAGGAACCCTCCTGATCGCAGACTACGGTGGGATCGCGACAGTCGTTCCGGTCCTCACCGGATTTTTCTTGCTGGTGACTTTGGCCTCGATCGGCCTTCCGGGTCTCAATGGCTTTGTCGGCGAGTTTCTCATTCTGGCGGGTTCCTGGCCGGTGGCGCCTGCAGCTGTGGTTGGCGCCGGGCTGGGCGTCGTCCTCGGCGCCGTCACCATGTTGTGGATGGTACAGCGTGTGTTTTGGAATCCTCTGTCACACGAAGAAAATCGTGGTTTGAGGGACATGAATTTCCGAGAAGTGGCAACCGTCTTGCCTCTGGTGCTTTTCATCGTCTGGATCGGCGTCTTCCCTATGACATTTTTGGCGCCTATGGAGGCCGCTGTGCGCCTCCTTCTGGAATAGGTGGTGCCAATGCTATTTGTTCCATCCAGTTCTGATTTTCTCGCTATTCTGCCCGAAATCATTCTGACGGTCTCCGCCGCAGCACTCCTTCTCTTCTCGATCTCAGCTCGGCCCTTCAAGCGCTATGTCGGCGAAATCACGCTGTTCATCATCGTTGTGGCGGGATGGGCGAGACTCACATTCCCACTTCCGGGTAAGGTCTGGGGCGGGACAATCCAGATCGATGCCGTCAGTTCTTTTGTGGACCTCTATATTTTGGCAGCCGTATTTGTCTGTGTCTGGAGCGCCGGACCCTTTCTTCGCCGGGCCGAGTATGAACACACCGAGTTCTATTCGCTGCTGCTGCTTGCCACGGTGGGAGCGATGGTTATGGCTTCCGCTGTGGATGCGTTGCCCCTTTTCTTGGGGTTGGAGCTTCTCTCCCTGCCTCTGTACGCGCTGACGGCATTTCTCAAGCGTACGAGCATCAGCCTTGAAGCGGGCCTCAAATACTTTGTCGTCGGCGCTTTTGCTTCGGCCTTTGTGGTGTATGGACTCGCCCTGTTATACGGAGCGACCGGAACGACGAATCTCGTCGCCATGGGTCATGCCGTTCGCGCCATGGATGGACTCAACCCCCTCCTTGCTCTTGGCCTTGCAGGAGTTGTCGGCGGGTTTGCCTTCAAGCTCGCCCTTTTCCCATTCCACAGTTGGGCGCCCGACGTGTGGCAGGGCAGCCCGACTCCGGTCACGGCTTTTTTGTCGGTTGTACCGAAGGGGGCCGTTCTGATTGCCCTCTTCCGATTAGTGGACGGAATGGATTTGCTGATCCTGAGTTCCCGGTGGCTGATCGTGGGCTCAATCCTGGCGATCGGCTCACAGTTCCTCGGCAATTTCGCGGCAATCGTCCAGCGGGATATCAAGAGAATGCTGGCCTATTCGGGAATAGCCCACATGGGCTATGCAATGGTGGCGGTTATTGTTGCCGGACTTGACGGCGGCACTGGTGTTCTCGTCTACATGTCCGCATATACGCTCATGAATATTGGAGCTTTCGCAGTGGTCGCCTTCTTCTCGATCGACGAAGGTGAAGCACACCTCATTTCTGACCTTCAGGCTCAGGGGTGGCATCGCCCGATACCGGCCCTTGCGCTGACGATATGTCTTTTTTCCCTGGCAGGAATCCCACCGTTATTTGGATTCACCGCCAAATTCATGGTCTTCGGTGCGGCGGTCAACGGCGGTTTCGTATGGCTTGCCGTGATTGGAGTCGTGAATTCGCTCGTTTCCGCCTTCTGTTACCTCCGAGTCGTGTACGTCATGTACATGAAACCGGAGTCCTCAATCGCAACTGAGTTCTCGCCATCCTTCACCTTGACGGCGGCGGCAGCGTTAACGGCCGTCGGGGTCTTCGTTATCGGTCTTTATCCAACACCGATCCTCACCGCAGCGAGGGTCGCAGCCCTGAACCTGGTGAGGTAGTCTGATGACAGCATACAAAAGACACGTTGACCCGGCCACGATCTCTGATCTCACCATCGCCCGCTTGTCCATATATCTGCGGTGCGTCGATCGACTCATAGAAGTGGGAATTGACACGGTGTCCAGTCAGGAACTTGCTCGGCGCTTCAACCTCAATTCCGCCCAGATTCGCAAGGATTTGGCCCATTTTGGTGAATTCGGAGTACGGGGCGTCGGATATAACGTCAGTGAACTGCACCGCTGCATCGTAGAGATCCTCGGATTGGACAGCGAGAGACGCCTGTTGATCGTTGGAGCCGGAAACCTCGGGACAGCCCTATGTCATTACTCCGGCTTCTCAGGCGAGAATTTTCTTGTGGTCGGAATTCTGGATCGTGATTCATCACGAATCAGCGACCCGACCCCAGCCGGACTGCTGGTTGAGGATTCCGTTCGCCTCGGTGAGATCGTCAAGCAACGACAGGTTGACATAGGCGTCATTACGACCCCGGCGTCCAGTGCCCAATCGGTATGCGATCAGATGGTGGAAGCAGGTATCAGCACGATTCTGAACTTTGCCCCGATTAGGGTCCGGGCGCCGGAAACGGTCATGGTGAAGTCGGTCGATCTCAAGATCTACCTTGAGGAACTGTCCTTCCACTTGACCCAAAGGAATCGAAACCGGTAGTTTCGTAGGCGGCCGTACCGCGCTACAATCCCATTGCAATGGAAACACCTCAGCGAATCGGTAAATACGAGATCATTTCCAAGATAGCCGTTGGCGGTTTCGGGGTGATTTTCAAGGCATGGGATCCGTTCATCAAGCGGGCAGTGGCCGTCAAGATGTGTGCTTCTCCTGATGAGGAGGTTCGGCAGAGATTCCACCAGGAGGCGCAGTTCGTCGGAAATCTGGTACATCGGAACATCACTCTTGTCTTCGATTTCGGAATGCAGGACGATGTCCCGTATCTGGTCCAGGAGTTTCTCTCAGGATACGATCTGGATCACCTTTTGAATTCCGGTGTCCTTGGAGACATCAATTCCGTGGCGTCAATTCTTCTGCAGGTTGCCGAAGGCCTTCGTTTCGCCCACAGCAAGGGGATTATCCATCGAGACATCAAACCCTCGAATATCAGGATTCTGGAAGACGGCACGGTAAAGATCATGGACTTCGGCATTGCAAAGGCCATGGAAGGTGGGTCAAACCTGACCCAGACCGGCATCGCCCTCGGCACGGCCGGCTATCTCGCTCCCGAACAGATCCAGGGAGCGACGGTAGATCCACGGACTGATTTGTTTTCGCTTGGCGTCGTCGGGTACGAATTGATCACCGGTGTTCGCCCTTTCAAGGGCGCCTCTCTGAGCAATGTGCTTTATAAGATCCTCAACGAAGAACCCGACTTCCCCCGAGTATTCAGCCCTTCCTGTCCTCCCGAACTGGAAGCCGTAATAACTCGTTGCATGAGCAAGGAGCCTGATCTCAGGTTCCAGGATGCGGATTCGGTCATCGAAGCCCTCCGGATGGTTCCCCTGGAGGAGATCGAGGGTGCTGACGCCAGGGATGACACGACCGGCGTTCTCCGCTTGGCCCTCGACAAGCTTCCCGCCCAGCAAACCCCATCGGATGAACCTTCAACAGCAGAAATGGATGGAACGAAAGTTCTGGGAGACAGTACACCGGCGGGAGGTACCGAAATTCACCACGAACCGGCGTTCGGGGTACCTTCCGGACGGCGGGGACACCCGATTCTGATCATGTTCCTCGTGCTCATCGGTCTCCTGGGCGCTGGGGGCGTGGTTATCTATGTCTCCCCCGAGGTTCAAGGGGTGGTTTTCGGTCCCCAAGGAGCGCCATGGATCCCGACTCCAACGCCGACTCCGACAGCTACACCGACCCCAACCCCGGTTCCACCGACTCCGACTCCCTCGGCGACGGCAACACCCGAACCGACTCAAGGCCCGGTCCAGGTCAAGCTGGTCGTGGATCCCCCATCTCCTTTGCAGGTCGATGGTCGGTGGGTCGGAAAGCGTAATCAACCGGTACAGATCCTGTCCCTCAGTCTGATGCCGGGAGGACACGACTTCACCCTCCACATCAAAGACATGGAGTCCAAAACTCTCCGCCGAACAGTCTCTGTCCACGACGGTCAGACCTTGGCGCTGACCGTTGATCTCGGCTTCCTCACGGTAAATCCGCTTCCCGGACAAGCGCCTCCCGGGGGTATCGTCTTCCTTGATGGTGAGAGGATTGGGAAGATACCCCTGATCCGGAAGAAGATCCCTGCTGGTGAGCACAAACTGGTCATCCGGTGGGAGGGGCATGAACCATTCGTTCGATCCATCGTGGTCCCCAGCCTCCCCTCTCCCGGTTTGAACGTGGGTGATGCGGCGCCGCCGGGCTAGAAATACCAAACTCCGCTCACCAGAAAGTCAACTCCACTCTTATCGGTCCAATCCGCGGCTGCATCGAGCCGAACAACGCCTGAGGAAAGTCCTATTCCGACCGTGAAATGGTCTATGTCTTCCTCGAATGGTGCACGAACTAGAGATTGCTCAGCTCGTACGAGATCATATTCGACATTCCGAGGATCGCTGTAACTCTCATTCACGAAGGGCAAATGGGTCATGTCTCTCCACCAGCCGCCTCGAATCGACCAGCCCCTGCGCTCGCTGAAGGTTGTGTATTCCAACCCAAGATGAAGTTCTGTGACATCTTTGATGCGATATTGGATCCCTGCCTCTTCAATAGTTCGGTCAAAGGGATCCATCTGCGAGAGTACATCTGAATAGCTGATTCGGGTGATCTCCGTCGCGATGACCCAGTTGTCTCCCGGGAAAAAGGCCAAGCCGGCCGAGGTCCTCTCGGGAACCGTAAATCTCCCTGGGAAGCTCCGGTCATCGATCACTTGACCATCCTCCGTCATTAGAGAATTCGTCAGTTCATACCTTGAATTCGAGCGCCAACTCAGGCCAAATCCCCACCGATCACTGCGGTAGAGAATACCGGCGCCATACATCAAGTCCTCATCATCACCCGAGGAAAGCTCCAAGCGATCTTCGGCCGACGCAACCGACGACAAATCGATAAGTGAGCGAGCATTGACTCGGGTCTGTCCCAGAGCGAGTGACAAACCAAGGGACCAGTAATCTCCAATTCGATAACCAATACCGGTGCCGAGAGCCTTTGTGGAGATCGAATAGGTAGCGGTCTGTCCGAAATAGCGAGAGAAAACCTGGCTCCCGTCAGGGTTGAGTAGGTCCAGCGTGCATTCCTCGCCGCCGCCAGGAAGGTTGGCTGTTCCATCAGCCTCCACACATACGACCCCATCGCCTACCAAGAACCCGGCATCAAGATCGGCAAGAACCCCGTAATACATCGCCAGGGTCAACTTATTACGAATCAGGGGCAGTAGTACGCTCCCGAAATTCACTCGGTTGGAAGTCGACTGGGCCGTGACGCGATATGGATCCGACTCGCCCGTTAACGAGATTCGTGTGCCTTCTATCGAGGTACTGACTCCATCGTGGGTCAATTGCCCCACTGGGTATTCCTCTTCATCCTGGATCCACTCCATGGAGGCCTCCCGGCCCAGATAGGCCAGACCTGCCGGATTGGCCAGCGCGGCAGTCGAATCATCTGCAATCGCAACAAAGGCGCCGCCGATTCCTCGTGCCCGCGCACCAGGATTCGTGAAATTGAAGTTGATCCCGGTAAAGGCGTACGCATCCGACTGTGCATGAGCGTTAACTGCCGGCACGGCTACGAGAAAAAACACCAGAATAATTACTCTTCGCTCGCCCATTCTCTCCTCCTCGGTCCTTTTCTTTCAAAATGAGGCTACCCAACCCCAGGATTTCGGTCAAACCCGTATAATCACCCCGTGAATCCGAAATCGGTTTTCCACAGATTCAAGATCTGGTTTTCTGTCGTTGTTTTCGGTCTCGCGGCGAACGGCGTAGGGGCTGCCCGCTGGTATGAAGATTACGAACTCGCCGTTGAACAGATTAGCCGGGGTGAGTGCTCGCCGGTTGCCATCGAAGCCCTCGGCGCAGCGGTCGTCGACAAGCCTAAACCTCGCAAGGAGGCCCGAACCTACGCCGCCCGCCGAATTGACTATCTGCCCTATTACCAACTCGCCAAGGCCCATCTTCTGTGCGCCAACCTCGAACTGGCACAACAGTACATCGAAAAATCTCGGTCTTTCGGGGTCTCCGGTTCCTATGAACTCACCGTGTTGGAAAGTCGTATTGACGGAGAGATACAAGCTCGGGTCGCCGATTCGACGCCCGAGCCGGTCGATGCTGAGGACTTTCTCAGACGCTTCTCGGATGCCGGACAGCGCCTTGAAAAGAGCAGGACCGCTCTTGCCGACGTGAATGAGGCATATCTCAGGGCCTCTCCCCTTCAGCATCAACACCCAGAGTGGGCGCAACGACGGGATGCGGCCGCCGAGCGTATCGATGAAGCGGCCCAGAACATTTCCGAGAGCGAGGAAGCAATGGACCTTCTCAGTCTTGCCGACGCTACATCGGCGGTTACTGAGGCATGGCATGACCTGCAGAATCTGAAGCGCGAGATCGAGAGCCGGCACGAGATCTGGCAACTGGCTCAGATCACCCCAACTCCAGTTTCCTCTCCTGTTCTAGCGGCTGTTCGCCCGACACCGACTGTACCGCCCGCTGTCGTGAGTCCATTGTCCGAACCTCGAGAGTCGATCGTTCCAGCGGAACTGAGGCGTGCGGCCACTGCCTATTTCGCTGCTGATTACCAGGTTGCGGTCGATCTTTTGAAAGACGCCAAGTTCGGCGCTGATCAGGTTCAGGCTGCGGCCCTTCTCCTGCGTGGAGCGGCACGGCTGGCCTTGGCTGACCTCGGGGGAGCGGAAGCCGACAGAGAGATGAGAGGGCTGGCTCATGCTGACCTCGATTCTTGTGGACGCCTGAGCCTGACGATTCGACCCAACCCTCAGCTCTTTCCGCCTAGCGTCGTGCTTGCCTTTGAGGCGACCGTCGCTTCACAGTAGGAATAGAGTTAAACAGCGCTCACCCTTGAACTGGCTCGAATCCGTCGCTCTTTGGCACCCGCTCCGGCGGGTTAGGTTACTATCAGTCGAATGAAGCACCGCACACCTATTTCTCACCAGCTATCTGTTGCGGTCGGCGATGGAGGACACCCACAGGGGGTTGCTCAACCACGCCTCAACTTCAACGGGAGGTTGCATGGATCTTGCCGTTAAATCGATCCTTCGGCCCAAGTTCTTCGAAGATGCGTTGACCTATTTGGCCGATGATCCCTCGATCGTCCCCGTGGCCGGTGGCACCGACCTCGTAGTGCAACTGCGTGCCGGACATCGTAAGGCAAAAAGACTCCTGGACATTTCGGCAGTTACCTCGAAGGCGATCTCTGTGACGGGGGAAACCCTGGAGATCGGCGCGGGAGCCACAATGGACACGATCGCCCAATCCGAGGCCGTCAGGTGTTTCTGTCCCGGCCTTTCAGAGGCGGCCGCTCAAGTCGGCGCGTGGCCGATTCAATGTCGTGCCACCCTCGGCGGGAACCTTGCCAACGCATCACCAGCGGCAGACACCGTACCTCCCCTGCTTGCATCGGGCGCGACAGTCATAACTGCATCGACCCGCGGTGAACGAAGGATTCCGATTTGCAAATTCTTCACCGGACCTGGGCAGACAGTGATCAAAGACCGGGAGTTGATCCGGGCGATTGAGATCCCCTACCCGCCACCCAATACCGTTTCCTTGTTCAAAAAACTCGGTTGGAGGCGCGAACAGGTCATTTCGGTCGTCAGCTTGGCCATCCAACTCACTTTCGATTCCGAAAAGCGGGTTTCCCGGGCAGCGGTGGCTCTGGGATCAGTGGCGCCCACGCCGATCAGGGCGCCATCTTCAGAGAACTTCCTGACGGGCCAAATCTTGACGCCGGAGACCAGACTGGCAGCTTCTTCCGCCGTCCAAGGGGACATCTCTCCCATCGACGACGTCCGGTCGCCTGCCTGGTATCGGCGTTTAGCCGCCAAAGTGCTTCTGAGCCGGCTTTTGGAGAGGGCTGCAAATGTCTGAAAGCTCTTCGATCACGTTTCGTCTCAATGGCCGAACGCGAACCTTCAATGTCCCACCCGGACGACGTCTTCTGGACCTCATCCGAGAGGAAGCCGGAATGACCGGCACGAAAGAGGGTTGCGGGGCCGGCGAATGTGGCGCCTGTACGGTTTTGTTGGATGGGAGACCCGTGCCCTCGTGCTTGATTTTCGCCGTCTCCTGTGATGGGCAGGAAATCACGACGATCGAAGGTCTTGCAACCGGCGCCGTACTTCATCCCATTCAAGAGGCGATGATCCACACTGGTGGTGTTCAGTGCGGTTTCTGCACTCCCGGAGTCGTTATGACCTCGGTGGCACTCCTCGAACATTCGGTCACAGATCCAGATGAGCGCAAACGTAGACTGGCCGGCAATCTCTGTCGTTGTACCGGTTACGTCAAGATCTTCGATGCAATCGAAAAAGCCGAACAGAGTTCTGGAGAGGACCATGTCTGAGTCTCAACCACCTCTCGGAGGTTCCCACAAAAGGCTGGATGCCGAGGCCAAAATCACCGGTCAGACTCGCTACGTCGGAGATCTCTCCTTGCCCGGGATGCTGCACGCAGCGGTTGCAATGTCAACGACCGCCTCTGCTCGAGTTCGGTCTATCGATCTTTCAGCGGCGCAGGATATGCCGGAGGTCGAAGCCATTCTGACTGCGAAGGACATACCTGGAACGAATCTCATCGGAGTCATCTTTCCCGATCAGCCGCTCCTCGTTGAGGATCGGATTCGCATGGTTGGCGACCGTCTAGCCCTGGTGGCTGCGAGAACTCCTGAGGCCGCGTGGCGAGCGGCAGGCGCCATCCGATCGAATGTCGAGCCACTCCCCGGCGTCTTCGACCCGATCGCCGCACTCGATGACGGATCACCTCTCGTCCACGGAACCAGTAATTTGCTTCACACCTACAGGGTCATTCGCGGTGAGCACGAAGAAACATCGTCGGAGGCCCCTGTGATCGTCGAGGCGGAGTACCACATCGGCGGCCAGGAACATGCCTACCTCGAACCCCAAGCCTGTCTTGCCATCCCCGAGCGCGACAGGATCACAGTGGTCGCGAGCTGCCAGTGTCCTTTTTACATCCAGCGGGCAGTCGCTCGGATTCTCGCCTTGCCGCTGGCGGCCATTCGAATAGAACAGGCGCCGACTGGTGGCGCCTTCGGTGGGAAAGAGGATTACCCTTCCGAACCCGCAGCCTGTGCCGCTCTTCTGGCCCATCATACGGGCAGACCGGTACGCTTTCTCTACCATCGAGAACTCGATCTCCAGGTCACCACAAAACGCCATGCGATGGTTGTTCGCCATCGCTGGGGCGCGGATTCCGACGGTCGCCTCCTCTTCGCAGAGGTGGATGCAGTTCTGGACGCCGGGGCCTACGCGGGTCTTTCGACCGTTGTGGCTGAACGGGCCAACGTGTCGGCCATAGGTCCTTATGACGTGCCGGTTGTTCGGGTCGAGACTAGAATCGCCCTGACCAACAATCTCTTCGCCGGCGCCTATCGTGGCTTTGGGGCGCCCCAAGTCAGTGTCGCCGCCGAAGCAACGATGGATCGCCTCGCACGAAAGTTAAATATAGACCCCGTGGAATTTCGCCGTCGAAACCTGCTGACGAACCGGAAGGCCAAGACCTGTACCGGTCAAGTTCTTCCGGCCCCCGTGTTGGCGGAGGCATGCCTCGAGCGAGCTGTCGAAGCGTCGCAACTTTTTGTCGCTGGTGATCGCAACCCCTCTTTCCGGAAGAGAGGCACCGGCGTCGCCATGTGTCTCTACGGGATCAACCTTCACCGCGGAGGTCAGTTTTTGGATCGTTCCTCGGCGGTGGTGATCCTCCAGCCAGACGGGTCCGTAATCGTACGTGTAGGCCTCACCGAAATGGGTCAAGGCAATCTGACAGCTATCCAGACCGTAACGGCGGCGGCTCTCGGCATCGATCCGGAACAGGTACAGGTTTGGCAACCCGACACCACCACGGTCGCTGATTCGGGCCCGACCGTCGCTTCGCGGGGATTACACACATCGGGACGCGCGGTCTTGGATGCGATCCGGCACCTCAGAGAACGCCTCGATCCAGTCGCAGCTGACCTCCTTGGTTGCGACCCTAGAGCCGTCGAATTGGCGGGGAACGAAGCTCGCGTTGCCGACGGCAAATCATCCATTCCCTTTCCAAAGGTGGCGGAGGAGATGGCTGCACGTCGGATCGAGTCAATCTCTACCGGCTGGTACCGCTCCGAGCCCCGCGAATTCGACGAGGAAACCGGACTTGGCAATCCATATTCAAGCTACGCCATCGCCTGCCATGTCGCCAAGGTCGCCGTTGACCCGGATCTCGGTCTTGTCCGAGTAGAGCACGTCGCGGCCGCGCACGATGTGGGCCGAGTCATCCACCGTTCAGCCGCCGAAGGACAGGTTGAAGGTGGGATTGTCCAGGCAATGGGTTGGGCATTGACGGAAGAACTGAAACTCGACAAAGGCCGACTGCTCAACCCTGGTTTCACCGATTATTTGATACCGACTTCCGATGACGTCCCGGAGATTTCGGTGACCTTCCTTGAAGACGCTCCCGGACGAGGTCCCTTTGGCGCCAAGGGTCTCGGTGAACCATCCTTCATTCCCGCCGCTGCGGCCATTCGCAATGCCGTATGCGACGCCCTCGAGGTCGAGATCGACCGGTTGCCTCTGACCCCACCCACCGTGGTACTTGCCACGGATCCGGAACAGCCGTTCCTACATGGTTTACCGTAGGAGTCTGTAGGGCAGAGGCCGGTGGCATTACCGAGAAAGTGTGACATCGGTGATGGCCTCTGCCCTACAGACTCCTAATAGATGCGCTGTGCGCACCACATCAATTAGGAGCGGGGGCTGTATTGGCCCAACTGAAATCCTTCGGCCCGTGTGCCGCATTCAGAGGCCAATGCGGTCCCCGCTCCTAGGCGCTTGCCGTTTCGTCGTCGAAATCGCCATGTTGCCAATCGGGTCGCCAGAGACCGTCCTTCATATGCCTCATGGAACGGGCAAAAAAGAACTCGGCCTCGCCCTGTGCGGGTTCGAGATCGTTGAGCCAAACGGCCTGGGAGTCAAATTGGGCAAAAAAGACTCTTCCGGTCCACGAAGGATCCCTCCCCTGGATCATCTTCAAAACGAAGACCCTCTCGCCGCCGATCTCAGTAACTCCCACAATTTCGACCTTTCCGGGCGCGGCCGACATACAGGGGCCGCGAACCGTTCGGGCCAGGCCCGAGACCTGCGAATAGGCGCTGTTGAAGATCTTCCGCGCACGCGCCAGCGGAACTTCGAAATAGTGATTCGGCCCCGTTTCCCGCTCAACGAAGAAATAATAGGGTACGGCGCCGAGCCTCACCTGAGCCCGCCACATCTCAGCCCACACTCCGACATCGTCGTTGACGTGCCGAATCAGAGGGGCCTGGCAGCGAATCACGGCGCCCGTCTCGGTAATACGACGCATGGCTTCACGGCAGGCATCGGTTTCTAGTTCACGTGGGTGGGAGAAATGGGCCATCAGTGCCAATTGACGCCCGGTGTTACGAACCTGCTCGAAGAGCCGGAGCAGATCATCGGCATCCGGATCAGTCAAGAAACGGTAGGGCCAATAACTCAGGGCCTTGGTTCCGATGCGAATTGAGCTGAGATGGTCGAACCGGGGATTGAGAAGAGCCGAAACATACTTTCGGAGAACCTTCGTACTCATGATCATCGGATCGCCTCCGGTGATCAGAACATCCGAAATCTCGGTATGAGTCTCTACGTAAGCAGACAGGGTTTCAACCTCGTGGCTTGCGAATTTCAGCTCTTCAATACCTACAAACTGCGGCCACCGAAAACAGTAGGTGCAATAGGCGTGGCAGGTCTGGCCCTGTGAGGGAAAAAAGAGCAGAGTTTCCCGATATTTGTGTTGAAAACCCGTAAGGAGTTCCCCGCCCATGACCGGAACGTTCAGATCCATTTGTCCCGCGGGATGGGGGTTCATTCGCCTTTGAATTCTTCGTGCTGCCCTTTTAAGGGCCTCAGGCTCCTCCTTGATCACGAAATCGACCAAACGGGAGAAATCGGTGGGTTCAAGCATTCCCGCTTGCGGGAAGGTCAACTGATAAATCGGGTCGTTGGGGATGTTGCTCCAATCGATCAACTCACTAAGAACATAGTCGTTGACGCGAAAAGGCAGGACTGCCGACACTGCTTCGATTGCGGTTTGCTGGTCACGGGATAACGTCCTCCACTGCGGCAGAAGGTGGAGGTTTCGGCACCCATAGGCACGAAATTGGGGTCGGCCAAACTCGAGACTTCCGGCCATTTTTACCCCCTTTCCGAGCGGTCATCCTATCCAGGCCAACAATTTCAGCCTTGACCAACCCTACTTCAAAACCCTTTGTTTGCTAACTAAGGTTAACAAATCTGGCTTCAAAAAGCAAGCTAGTCTTCCTCATCGAAATCGACAGGTGGCGGGGGAGCATCCTCGGCCCATCGCCTCGTCAGGTTTCTGGCGGTTTCGCGGGCATTGGCAAAGCCTGTTTCTGTGGCCTGATCGTAATTATTGCCGCCTGATCCGCTTGTTCCCCTCTCTTCCTTCCGAAGATATAGTGTCTGGGTCGGGAACGCGAACTCCACGCCCAACTCCGCCGCCAGACGGATCATGTCAACCGACAGGCGATGCCTCTCCCTGAGTTCAGTGGCCCAATCGGGCGTCATGAAGAAAACATAGAGAAGAATTTCAAGGGAGGAAGCACCGAACTCGTTCAGATACACATGAAAGTAATCCTTGCGGGTCGAGGGGTGTCTCCTGATAATCTCCCGAATCCCCTCGCAAAAAGCATCGATCTTCTCCGGCGAGGTGTCATAGGCGATCCCCAGGCGGGTGCTCCAACGCCGATAGGTCCGATCACCTAAATTGTCAACCGCTGCACTGGTGAGGCGGGAATTCGGCAACGTTATCCTCGAATTGTAGAAGGTCCGAATGCGAGTCGAACGGAAGCCGACCTCTTCCACTGTCCCTTCGACATCTCCGACTACCACCCAGTCGCCGACCTGAAACGGGCGATCGAGCAGAACGGTCAAAGAACCGAAAAGGTTGCCGATCGTGTCTTGAGCAGCCAAGGCCAAGGCCAATCCCCCGATTCCGAGGCCGGCGAGAATGCCCGTGAAGTCGCGTTCGAATGTCTCCGCGAGAAGAACTGCGGCGATGACAAAGATAAGAATTTTCAAACTCTTTCGAATCAGTGGGATAAGCAGGTCATCAAAGCGGTTTTCGGTTTTCTGAGCCCGTTTTTCCAACACATTGGAGAGGACATTGACCAAACGATAAGCTGTCAAGGACGCAGTAAAAATCAGTACCAACTCGACCAAACTGGCGTACCACCGCAGCACATTCAAAGGCAAACCCAGCCAGGAAAGGCCGAACCACCACATTAGGACCATTGCCAGCGCGCCCAGCGGTCGCAGGGAAGATCGAACCAGATCGTGATCGACTTCCGGAGCGAGACGTCTCAACCAAAGCAATACCGGTCCTTGAAGAACGGCCACAACGAAGCGATCCACGATGACCCCGGCAATCACCAGAAATAGAATGCCGATCCACTGCCAGCCCTCAAGATAAAGGGTACGGCCTTTGAGTGACGCGGGAACCCTGGCCCTCAGCCACCCGGCCGGCGAAACCGGTTCCAGCGTCTGGCTCACGCCCTCGACGGTCTCCAAGTCCTCGACGGCAGCCGTGAATTGATCGAGTTTTTCCACGGTCTCACGTGTGAACCGCCACCGTCGATCGGCCGACTGAGCTAGTTCGATTTGACCGACGTCGGCAACGGAGAGTGTCCAAGGCGCAGCCTTCGGGTCGCCGCTCAGGCTCTCGATATCGATCAACTCGACACGATCCAAAATATTTTTGAGCTGGACGGCCAATTCACGTCCGCGTCCCTTTCGCACCGAAAGTGGCAACTGCGTGAGATCGAGACAGGCGGCGGCCATGTCAAGATCGGGTCCGTCGTTCTCGTAAAAGGCGTTGAGGAAGACACCCATGGTTCCCTGGGCGCTCGCATATTGGATCGGGACAACCACCATCGACACCACAGGAGGCGCCGGCTCCTCTTGTACCGACACGGGAATCTGAGCAGAGGCGCCCCCCCATGAGATGCACAGCAGAATTCCCGCAACCATGACCCAACGGGTCGGCAGAATCATTGAATTCTTGAATTTCGGTCGCCGGATGTACGTTGTCGCCATTTCGTCCTCCTAAGCTAGGGATCGTACCACTTGGACGGGTTGGTGGACACCATACCGACGAATAACAAAAAGGCGCCTCGCCGTCTGAGCAGCGAGACGCCCGTCGGACACAAAGAAGAACTCAGTCTTCGTCGATGATCTCGATTGTCTTCTTGATGATGACTCTATTCGGCGAATCAACGACCTTGTTCATGACACCCCCGGTGGCCGGATCCACAAAGGTCTCCTCGGTTGCATGTTCCTCTTTGACGAGAAGCACCGAACCGGTCTCTTTACAACGGTAGTGCACCATTCCGGCATCGGGCCCACCGATTTTGAGAATCCTCATGTTTCCGGCTTCTTCTTCATCATCGAGGAAGAAAACCCCGTGATCACCGGTGAGGTGCTCGACCATGACGTCGATCTTGGCCATATCACCTTCGGCCAACTCTTCCTCCAACTCAAGGATCATGGTTTCAAAATCGGCATCACCGTGTTCCCCGATAAATTTCAGCTCTTCACCGTCCCCAATCTTGATGATTTTGATGTTTTCGCCATCCTTGGAATGCCAAATGTGCGGATGAACCTTGCCTCCTCCAGTGAGAATTTTGGGGTGGTCGCCGAACTCGTGCTCTTCGTCGAGGACGATCATCTTGATGATTTTCTTGTCTTCACCTTGGATCCCGCTCTCCAGATCCTCTCCATCCATCAGGACTTCAATCTGGTCGCCCGACCTGCGGACGGTGATCAGGTGCTCGCCGGCCTCAATGGTGCGTTCCTCGCCGTCGACAAGATCGTCCAGAGTAAAGACCTCTACTTTGCCATCCGTCTGAATTTCTACGGTGGTCGAGTTACTCCCTTCGACACAATTTTCCTTTGATATCGGTCCCACGTGGATCGCAGCTGGGAGGAAACAGGCAAACACCTTTCACGACTTCGGGTTATAATCTCTTCGGATCGGACGATCCGGCATTTTTTGCATGAAACGTCGCACCTTCACCACCGTCATCCTGGCCTGCAGCCTCATCGTCTTCCTCCTGATGGGGGCGCGAATTTGCGATGATCTACTCTCTTCCGGTCGCACCATCGGTATCAGCGTCGATGATTCTGATGAAATCCTGACGGTAACCCAGGTTATCGATGGACGCCCAGCCTCTGAAGCAGGGTTGGAAACCGGTGACATTATCGAAAGCATCGATGGGAGCACGCTCTCGTCTGTTAGTGAAATCCTCGGCCTGGCAGCAACTTTCGAGAGAGACACTCCAGTCGAGTTCAAGATCATGCGCGGGGAGGAGACCCGACACCTCACAATTTGTCCCGGAATCCCCTTCCCCTGGACGCCACTGGGGCTGGACCTTCTGGTGATCCTGGGGTATTTGTCAATCGCCTTACTCGCCCATTTTCGTGCCCCCGACGTACTTCGAGCACGCCTTCTCTCAGGCTTTTCAATTGCTGTGGCATTGGAACTCGCTCTTCCAAGATTCATTCCCGGCTTTGCCGACTGGATACTCTTCCGAGAAATTTTTTACTACTCGCTGACAGGGGCCCAGCTGGGTCTCGAGCTTCACCTCGCATCGGTCATCCCTAAGAAGTATGACTGGTTCACCAGCAGACCATGGCTCCCGAAGCTCTACTACGGAATCGGCCTCTTTATCGGTACGGCCACCGCCCTCATCGCCACCACCGCGCCAAACCTCGGCGTGCCGGGCTTGGAAGGCGCAAATGCATTGGTTCAGAGCATTGTCAACGATTTCGTGCTTGGAGGCTGGGGCATCGCCGTGGTTGCTTTACTCTTCCTCCAGTTTCGAAACTCAAAGACTCCTGGGCATCGAAGCCAGGCTTTGTTGGTCCTCGTCGGAGTACTCCCCTGGGCGGTGTTCAACCTCTGCAACTCCGTCTTGACCAGACTCGATGTAGTCAGCCCCCAATGGACCGAGTTTGTTCAGCCCATGGTCCTTCTCTTTTACCCGGCAGCAATCTTCATCGCGATTTTTCGGTATCATTTTTTCGACATCGACCTGGTTCTGCGACGGAGCCTTGTCATCGCCGTTGTTACATGCCTGGTGATCATCCTCTTTTCAGTCGTTTTCGAGAATGTGGCGTCGCGCTTTGGAGAACAGGTCAATGCCGGCAAATGGCAGGTGGCCGCCTTTGCTCTGGGCATGCTCATTCTGGGACTCCTCTTCAATCCCGTCAGGGCTCAGGCACAGAAATCGATCGATAGTAGATTTTTCCCGGAGCGCTTGGCACAGCGGGAACATCTGGCGGAGCTGGCGGCCAGTCTACCGAACCAGGGCAGCCTCTCTTCGATGGGACAACATTTGGTTGAAGAAGTCAGCAAGGTTTTTCAGGTTGAATCTGCAACCGTGATGGTGGCCGATCCGCGAAGCGGCATCCTGCTCTCCCTTGCCAGCAACTCTCCACGTTTGGATGGTTTTCTGGAGATCTCCCTCCTCATCCAATCAGACGATGCCGGGATCGAGCAACTTCGAAAGGCTCGCCGCCCAATTCCGGCCGACATCATCATCAGCACGAGTCCAGCGATGGCGCAGCGAATTCACGCCGTCGGCGCCGAGTTGGGCGTTGGGCTGATCAGCAAGGAGAGGCTCATCGGCATACTCCTGCTTGGACCGAAGGTCAACCGAGAGAGATTTAGATCCGAAGAGCTCGACCTTCTGCGTCTGTTCTCATTGAATGTTGCAACGGTTCTGGAAAATGTAAGACTCTTCCAGTCAGCCACCTACGAACAACTGACGGGCCTCTTGCGGAGAGAAGCCATCTTGGAGGCTCTCGACGGCGAAATCAACCGCGCTTCCCGCTATCATCGGCCGCTGACGGTCGGTATGGTCGATCTCGATCATTTCAAGAGGGTAAATGACTCCTGGGGACATCTTGCCGGTGACGCGATTCTGCAAAAAGTCGCCGGGGTTCTTCAGGAGAACTTACGATCGACGGATCGAATTGGACGGTATGGTGGGGAAGAGTTCCTGTTTATTCTCCCTGAGACCACGATGAACGAAGGGCTGAGCGTCGCTGATAAGTTACGCCAGGCGCTTGAGGACATGAATTCTCCGGTGGAAGAAGCATCTGAACTTAGAGTCACCGCCTCGATCGGTCTGGCGGAGCTCAAGCACGGAGACAACGAACACCCGCCGGGAGCACGAGACCTTATCGCTGCGGCCGACAGTGCCCTCTTGATGGCCAAACACAGGGGAAGAAACCTGGTTGTAGCGGCCGATATGTCCGACTCGGTTACCTAACAGCTATCAACTTAGCCTTTTTGAAACAGTTCAACAGCAAGCGAAAAAAGGGCGGCCCGAAGGCCGCCCTTCCATCAATCACGATCGCCGAGGTCAGGAAATACCGGCGGTCTTCTCAAGCATCGCAGTCGTCAAGGACTTGGGCCGCTCGAGAGCATAACCAAGCGCCCTGTCCCAGGTGATGTTGGTCAACACGCCGAGAGCACGACCAACTCCGAACAGAACGGTGTAGAAGTCCCACTCCGTCAGGCCGTAATACCATTGGATCACGCCGGATTGTGCGTCCACGTTGGGCCAGGGATTCTTCGCCTTGCCCTGCTCCTCAAGTACGCCGGGCGCAACTTTGTAGATCATCGAGACCACCTTGAACAGCGGGTAGTCCGGCAGATTCTTCAGGCAGAACTCGCGTTGCGAAGCGTAGCGGGGGTCGGTCTTCCGGAGCACGGCGTGACCGTAACCGGGGATGACCTGACCAGAATTGAGCGTATCCCAGAGAGCTTTCTTGACCAGCTCTTCCGTCGGCTCCTGCCCGCCCAGCTTGTCCATGAACTTCATGGTCCAGCTCAAAACTTCTTGGTTTGCCAGGCCGTGGAGCGGACCCGCCAGACCGTTGATGCCGGCCGAGAGCGCGTAGTAGGCGTCCGAAAGGGCCGAAGCAACCAAATGGGTCGTGTGGGCCGAGACGTTACCGGACTCGTGGTCGGAGTGCAGAATGAAGTACATCCTCGCCACATCGTCGTAGGGTTTCGGGAAACCCATCATGTGAGCGAAGTTACCGCCGAGGTCCAGATCGGGATTTTCCGGAATGTGGACGTCACCTTTGTACTTCATCCGATAGATGTAGGCTGCGATCGTCGGCAGCTTGGCCATCAGATTCATCACGTCCTCAAGCATCGGCTCCCAATAGATCATTTTGGACATGCCTTCGTTGTAGCGCTTGACGAAGATCGACTCACGCTGCATCGAGGTGATGGCCGCGGAGAACATCGCCATCGGGTGGCTGTCACGGGGCATGGCCCGCAAGACATCGATTACGCACTGCGGTATGCCTCGCTTCTGCTGGAACTCTTCAACGACTTCCATCGTCTCCGCTACAGTCGGAACCTCCCCGGTCATCAGGAAGTAGAAAAACGCTTCAACCCACGGATAGTCGCTTCCCGGAACTTTCGGCAGGGCCTCGAAGGTCTCAGGAATGGTCTTCCCGCGGAAACGGATCCCCTCGTATGGATCGAGATAGGATACGTCGGTCACCAGACAGCGGACGCCGCGAGCACCACCGATCGCCTGGGCAATTGTCACCTTGCCGACCTCGACATCTCCGAACTCTTTGACCAGACGCGTCGTCCGCGGCCGGTGCTCCTCGATTTTCTTTCGCAGTGTTTCCCTCAGACTTGACATTGGCTAACTCCCTTCTCAAATTTGATCAATCTCGAATCCCAGCGATTCCGGCAATCGCATTTACACTAATTATTGAGCACTTATCCAAATATCTTCATACATAACCCAAGCCGACTTTTCAATGTCCGATCGGCCGGGTTCATCCCAATATGTGTCCACACCAGCAGTATAGAGCTTGTGAAGGAATGATACAAGCTCCAAATTGACGTGGGCGAATGTAGAATAGGCCCGATGTCACCTTTCCAGGCGAACCGATGGTTGCCCGTTTGGGTTCTGGCCCTTATGGATGCCTTCTCGATAGTCGGTGGAGGATTGGCCGCGGCATGGATCCGCTTCCTGCCCGAGTATCTGGGCCAAGAGCTTGCCGTGCTGGTCTCGCACCCCGGGTTCATCGCCTACGCCGTAGGGGCCCAGTGGGCGCTGGCAACGACCTTCGATCTCTATCGGCCTCAGGTCTGGAGGGGCCGGGACGAACTCCTCGTCCGAATGGCGGCCCAGGCGATGACCCTCCCGGTCACTCTGACCCTTGGCGTCTACCTCGTCCCCGGCTGGCAGTTCGGACGGGGTCTCCTGTTGTTGACCCTGACAACCGCCTTGACCTTCCAGGCCATCGGCCGCCTAGGCTGGCTGGCATGGGGGGCCAACCCACCGGAGCGACAAGCAGTCCTGGTCGGCGACGGTCCAATCGTCACTTCCCTTCTTACCGAGTTGCGCCACCGCCCCTGGGCGCCGTTCAAGATTTCCCGGCACATTCCAGCCTCGGGGCTCGAAGAGGATCCCGAGGAAGTTCAGGCGTCTCTCTCAAGGGCGGACCTCTTGATCGTCGCAACCCTTTCCGACGGAAACGCCACAGAGCGGGTCACGGCCCTGAATTTCCGAGGAACCCCCGTCATCGACGCTGCCGGCGCCTTCGCGGAACTGACCGGACGAGTCCCGGTTCAGCAGGTTGACTCCCGCTGGTTCATCGCGACCGGCGACTTCTCCAACGTGGCGACCACTCCCTTCCACCATCTTCAGCGAGCCATGGACATCGTGGGGGCCATGCTTCTCCTGGTCATTTCCTCTCCGATCATCCTGCTCTCCGCCCTGGTTGTAGGCTTGACCGGGGGATTACCAGTCATCTATCGCCAAACCCGGCTCGGACGTTTTCGGACTCCCTTCACCCTCTTTAAACTCCGAACGATGGACACAACAGCGGAACAGAACGGACCTGAATTCGCCGAACGCGAGGATCAGCGGATCCTTCCATTCGCCGCCTTTCTCAGGCGTTGGAGAATCGACGAGTTGCCGCAGCTCCTGAACGTACTCAAGGGCGACATGAGCCTCGTCGGCCCCCGCCCGGAGCGACCCGAAATCACCGAGGAACTCGAAGGGGAGATCCCCTTTTTCGGCTATCGCTTTTCGGTCCGCCCTGGACTGACCGGCTGGGCCCAGGTCAACCATCCCTACTGCGCCGACCTCGACGACCATCGCATCAAGCTGGAATATGACCTCTATTCCCTCAGACAACACGGCCCGATGCTGTACCTCCTGGTTTTGGTGAGGACGGCGGGGGCGTTGGTGTTTTCGCCGGGGCGGTAAGGAGGAGAGAGAGCTGGTTTTGGGCAGGGGCTGCAAATAACACTGTTTTCAGTTGCAGGGCGCCTTTTGCTTTTCGGCTCCGCCGGGCACCACGCCTGACCATCGGTCAAGGTTCCCGGATTCGAACCCGTCGGCAAACAGGGTCGCTACGACCTGCCAGACGTGAATGGCGGTATCGCCCCACTCACCGGCCGCTTGCTCGGCGACGTAGATGAGGCCGTGCTCCCGATCAAACGCGACTGCGCTCAAAACGCCACAGTCCGGGTCGAAAACCTCCAGCTCCGGACTATAGACCAGGTAGGGCTGGATATCCCAGGGATCACGGCTGCCTTGGACGATCTCGATGACCTGTGACGGGTCGTAGAACAGAATCTGGGGCTCGTAGGGGTCAGAGTGGTAGCCGCGGCCCGGTTCACACGCCGGTGTCGGGCACTCGACGCCGGGATCACCGTAGCAGTTGTCCCCGAGCCCTTTCAGACCGAAAAGCAGGATCGCCATTGCATCGCCGGCGTCAATCCATACGCCGCCGCCCCACTGGTCGTCGACCCGGTAGCCGTCGAAATCACAGAAGTCAAACTGGTTGTCTGTGCATTCTATGAACCACCGATAGAAGAACAAAGGGATGGCATCGAGGTCGATACCGGGAACGGGCGGATTGCCCTCAAGCCACGGGGCCATGGCATAGAGGGTAGGTCCCTGGGATCCTCCCAGGGCACCGGATTCTCGGTGGTAACCGGAAAGCAGCCGGCGGTTTCCGAGGTACTGGGTCGCAAATGTGGCGGGAGCGGTGAACAGGTAATCGCTTGTTTTCCCATTGTGAAAGGGGTCCGGCAGATCATTTGGTCGCTGCCCGATGTGCCAGACACCGCTTGCCGAACTCATGTCGCGATCCGTCCAACCGAGCGATTCGAGGTCCTCGGCACCCGCGTTGTACCAGTCATAGATGGTCCACGCGACACGGTCGATATTCTCGAGGTACTGAAGTCCCCCCATGTCCCAGTTGTCGCAGTCACATGTGGAACAGGCGACGCACGTCGCCGTCAGCAGGCCGTCCGTCAGGTCGATAACGGGCTGCAGAATTCCGGCCCGTGTCAGTTCATTGAAGTCATCCGTGACGATCGGAGGCGGAATGTTGATCTCGCCCACGGTGTCCTGCTGAGCATTTCCGGCGATGAACAGGGCGCCTGGAAACCCGTCTGCGGGACCGCTCGGGTCGCCTTCGGGATTGAACGTCAGGGCGTGACCACCGTAGGCCCACTCGTCATAATCGGGTGGGATGACGCTCTCCGGCCCAGCAAAGGCTCCAAGGTAGAGGAGGTCGCCGGGCGACAACAAGGTGGTGGGTCCTTTTGAAGCCTTCGCGGCCGGCCCTTCAGTGGCCGATGAAGACATAGGGGGAATGAGTATCGAAGCCACCAACAAAAGCCGAGCTACGTTGAGCATCAGGACCTCCTCAGGAGTCTGTGCAGTGCATTATGATCCTCCTGCACTCTCAAAACCATGCAGGAAACCGACATTTCCATGCCGAAATGCGACACAAATAGGCCAACCAGATTAAACGACCCCGACGAATCCTCTAGCCCGACCTTCTGGTGCACCTGGTGGGTGCACCAGCGTCGCTTTGTATATGGGGCCGGGGAGGCGTTCCAGAAATCTCCAGGGTTGAAGCCCCGGCCTTCGGGAGCGCGAGCGCTCCCGCTCGGCGTTTTCCAAGAGGGACAGACGTCATCGAAGAGGGCGCGGTTATCTTGTCCCTCTTGGGAAATCGCCTCGGCGGCCTACCGCTCCAGCGGTGCCGATTCTTTGGACGTTCTACCCGTGGATTGCCCCTCATAGCTTTTCCCTGGAAAGTTTCGTTTGTGAGAGGCACCCCTGGGAAGAAGCTATGAACCGCACTTATGTAGCGCGCTACATAAGTGC
>JAIOSJ010000420.1 GCA_021107705.1 Thermoanaerobaculales bacterium
CAGACGGTCAATCCACCGCTTCGCTGCAATTGGGCTGTCTGCGGCAATGTAGTCGCCAATCTCTCCGAGATCGGCCTTGGCCCTGTCCGACCAGAGGATGTCATACGGCCTCCTATCCTTCTGATCCGTATATATTCTTGCCGATCCATTCCACTGAAAGACTGTTCGGGCCTTGAATCAGACTGTTTCTTCCTCTGGCGGACTGTTGATAGCGTAATTAGCGCCCTGCGCTTGTGGGGAGGGCGTTTCGTTGTTCATATTCGAAGCGCCCCAGGGCTCGGTTTGCCTTGAACCCGTCCTACATCAGACCCTGGAAGATTGTAGCGGCCGTCAGAGCGCCGCCGATGCGGGTGCCGTCGACGGTTGCCTGAATGGCGACAGTGCGCCCGTCAGGGGAAATTGCCGGTGGGGTGATCACAATCTCGTTTCGATCGGTGATTGCGTCGAGATTGACCGGGGGCGAAGCGATCAAGACTCCTCTGGTCTGTTCCAAACAGTCGTTGATCTGGTCGGGATCGACGATCTCTTCAAAGCCGAAACCCAAGAGGATCAAATGCCCATGAAAGGAGCTGCCGATGGTTCTCGTGGCCGCGACATGAAGGTTCGGCAGAAGAGAAGCCGCTTCCTCGGTGAGACTCTTTCCTCCTTGAGCGGCCATGTTGAAGGCCAACAATTGCCCGTCAAGGAGATCCTTAACTGTTTCTCCCTGCAGACGGTGGACGGCCTGTCGGGCGAGTAGGTCAATCGCGTGTTTGCCGTATGTGGAGACGGGGTCAATGGCGGCAATCGTCATCCTCTCGGGTGAGAAAGCCCTCAATGCTTCGGTCAGAATCCCAGCCACAGCGATGGAAGGGTGGGCGAGGCGCAGACGATTCCCCGAAGCCAGCCCATCGGCGTCAATAGCGGGGTGGGTGAGGTGGTTGTAGCGCTCGAGTCGGGAGGCATCCAGAAAAAGCAGGTTGCTGCGGTTCTCGAGAAGCCGATCGAAAACGTCGAGCCGATCGCTGCCGATCTCTGTCGTCAAGACAACGGCCTCGCATGAATCCAAATCCCCGGGGTCTGTGAGGGGCGGAACCAGGGCAGCGTGACCACCGATCTGCGTGACCTGATGTTCCTCATCTTCCGCGGCGTGGAAGAAGAGCAGGTCGCCTTCGTTCGGCCATTGATGGCGGAATTCCGCGGAGATCTCACGCCCAAGGAGAGTGAGTGGGTCGATAATTGCTATGCGGGGCATTCGAATCCTCTATTTACCTGAGAGAAAATAACCGGTGGTGTTGAACTCTGAACTCAGGACGGCGAGCGGCGTAAGAGTTCCATCCGGTCCTTGACGTTAAGTTTGAGTTTCTTGAGGGTTTTTTCCTCAAGCTCCTCGTCAGGAGTGAGACAGACCTTCTGTCTCAATTCTTCGAGCCGTTCCTCGTGTCCCTGATGTTGATCCTGGAGTGTTTCAAGGCTGAGCCTTTGTTCTGGGGCCTGCTCCCTGATTGAGGTCATTCGCTGTACCTCCAATGGTGCGATGGTTCATAAATATTCTACCATTCCGAGAGGGCTGTGGGACGGGGGATGATCAGAAATACGGCCGATAGCCGAGATCCTGATCTTCCATGGCGCCGGTTTGGCGGAGCTGGTCGATTCCGACGATCGCCTCCTCACGCCTGGCAAAGGCCAACTCATGGGTGCGGGACATTACGATTGCCTCCTTCGGACAGGCATCGACGCAGAGACCACAGAAAATGCAGCGGAGAAGATCGATTTCAAACACCACCGGACGTTTTTCCCATTCAACTTCAGCGGATGGGTCTTCCTCCGCTTCGATGTGAATACAGTCTGCCGGGCAGGCTGTTTCGCACATGAAACAGGCGACGCATCGCAGTTCCCCCTCGTCCCGTGTGATGAGGATGTGGCGACCTCGAAGTCGTTCGGAGTATTCGTGCTTCTCTTCCGGGTATTGGATCGTCGCAACGTCTTTGCGGCCGAAGAAATTGCGCACAAAATGGCGGAGCGTTACCGTGAGCCCGCTGATGATCGGTCCCAGGTAGATCTTTTCGCCGAAGGAGCGGGGGGGTTGGTCCACGTTAACCACAGAGGCATTGAGATCAATCATCGATCCAGCTCCCCGGCAATGATATTCAGGCTTCCGAGAATCGCAATCGCGTCGGAGACCATCTGTCCCTCCAGAAGATGGGGATAGGCTTGATAGATTGCGAAACATGGGGGCCGAACCTTGATCCTGTACGGCTTTCCTCCACCGTTGGATACCAGGTAGTAGCCCAGCTCGCCGTTGGCGCCTTCAGTGAAGCCGTAACCATTGCCCGCCGGAACCTGAATGCCGTCATTCAGGAGTTTGAAATGCCTGATCATGCTTTCCATTTCATTGTATGCCTTTGATTTTTCAGGGGGGGCAATGTGGGGATCGTCAATCATCACCGGTCCACCCGGGATGCTGTCGATTGCCTGGCGAATAATATGTAGGCTCTGCCGCATCTCCTCCATACGAACCAGGTATCGGGCGTAGCAATCGCCCGTAGTCGCTACCGGGACGTCAAACTCGATATTTTCGTATCCCAGATATGGAGAGGCTTTCCGAACGTCGTAGGGGATTCCGGAGGCGCGCAGGCAGGGGCCGGTCCATCCCCATGCAAGAGCCTCGGCGCCGCTGATTACGCCCACACCTTCGGTACGGTCACGGAAAATAGTGTTTCGCGTGACGAGTTTTTCGACATCGTCGATGAAGCCGGGAATCGTGTCCAGGAGGACTCTGACCTGGGAGCTAAAATTCTCGGGAACATCGTGAGAAAGGCCTCCGATGCGGGCATAGGAAACGGTGAGGCGGGCCCCGGAGCAGCTTTCGAGAAGACCGTAGATCTCTTCTCTCACTTGGAAGAAGTACCGTGAACCCGTCACGGCCCCGAGATCCACCAGATTGGCGCCGAGACACACGGCATGATCCATGATGCGGGAGAACTCCGAAAGAATGAGGCGTAGAATTTGAGCTCTGGGTGGGGCCTCGACATCGAGGAGCTTTTCGACCGCAAGAGCGTAGCCGACACTGTTGATCATCGATGAACAGTAGTTCAGACGATCGGTATATGGGATGACCTGATTCCACCCTTGGCTCTCGACCATTTTTTCAAAACATCGGTGCAGATAGCCGATTTCACACTCGGCGCGGCGAATCACTTCGCCCTCGAGTTGGACCACCGTCCTCAAGACGCCGTGAGTCGCAGGATGGGAGGGACCGAGATTGAGGATATGGGTCTCGAACTGATCATTGTCGGTCGGATTTTCGCGCGCCCATTCAGGCGTCATGATCTCATCCTCAGTGAGGAGGCAGCGGCGCCCTGGTTCGTAGTCTTTGCGAAGGGGATGGCCGTCGAAGGCTTCGTGGGTCAGGAGGCGCTTGAGATTCGGGTGACCTTCGAAATGGATGCCGAAGAGGTCCCACGCTTCACGTTCAAACCAGTTTGCGCCTTTCCATAGGCCAAAGGCTGACGGCATGGTCGGGTCCTCTTCCTTCAGAGGAACCCGAATCCTCAAACGGAGGCCGGTTTCAAGGGCTGCGAGGTGATACACAACTTCGAACCGATCATCGCGGTCCGGCCAGTCGACGCCGCAAATATCGACGAGAAGATCACAATGGATCGCCGGATCTTCCTTGACCGTTCGGAGGACCTCGAGAATCCGACTGCGATCAACGAGCATCTCATGATGTCCGTCTCCGGTTTTCTCCGATCCCAGGATCTGAGACCCGAGAGCCTTCAACTCAGCCGGGAAGGGCGGTTGTGGCTTTTCGGTCTTGTGTCTTGAGTCTGTCATGATGGGTTTTTCCACGCTGAATCATCTCCTGGAGTTCGAGAATTCCGTGAATCAGAGCCTCAGGCGTCGGCGGGCAGCCCGCCACATATACATCTACGGGAATCAGTTCGTCGATGCCCTGCATGACGTGGTAGGCGCGATAAAAGCCGCCGCTACAGGCACAGGCCCCCATGGCAATAACGTATTTGGGTTCGGCCATCTGATCATAAACACGTTTGACGACCGGGCCCATCTTGTCGGTTATGGTACCGGCCACGATCATCATGTCGGATTGGCGTGGGGAAAAGCGCACGACCTCGGCCCCGAAACGTGCGAGATCGTAGTGGGATGAGACCGAAGAATTGAACTCGACCGCACAGCAGCCGGTGCCGAAGGGAAGCGGCCAGAGGCTGTTCTTCCGAACCCAGCCGAGCATCGCCTGAACCCGAGTGGTCAATACGATGGAGGATCCATCGGGCTGGGGCATGTGAGGCTCCTTTTCCTTATTGGTCGACAGCCGGCAAAATGCCCGGCGTTACCGACCAGCGGTACGCCGAGCATTATACTTTTTTACAAGGAACCGTGGTAACTGACACTTCAGTAATTGAAGGCAAGACCCGCGCTGAGTTCGGCGCCGGAAAGATCCAGATCTTGGTTCAGGTCGGAAAACCCACCACCCAACGAGGCTTCGGCCTCTTTCCACCGGCCCTCGACGAAGAACGACCAGGTGTTTCCCAGGCAGACTTCGAAACCCAATTCGGCAAAGGCGAGGAAGGTGGTTCCGTCGTCGCCGTACGTGCCACCGAAAATACTTCCATCTTCAGAGGCGCCGAAGTCGATGAATTCCCCTCGCTCGACCAGCCGCCAACCGGTCAGTCCACCACCAAAGCCGAAGTATGGTTGGATGACAGCGCTGATCTTGGGCCTGAAAACCCAAGCGGCCGTCAATTCCCAGGTGTCGAGTTGCATTCTATGTCCGATCTCGTTTCCGTTTTCATCGACCCAGTCACGATAGACCTGGGTGGTCTCGCCGTGATACCAGGCAGAGCCGAACTGAATTCCGGAATTGGGGGAGATCATCCAGACTCCGTCAACCCCCCAGATAAGATCCTGCATGTCCGCCGGATCCCCGGTCCAAATCGAGAACTTTTCGTCCCAATAGGATGAATTTGCCTGAGGTTGAAACAGACCCAGTCGAACTCGGAATGACCCGAGATCAGTGCGGCTCCAGCTTCCTTGGGCTTGCGCAGGAACAGCCGACACCATGATCAGTCCAACGCCCAGCAGTATGAGAATAATCTTCTTCGCCTCCATCGCGTCCTCCCTTGAACCCGGATGAGCCCGAGTTTGTGGTTACTGAAGCAAGACTGATGCCGAATCCACCGCCGATTGTTTGAATCTCAGGCCGAAAACCGTTCTCTCGTGGTGACAAGTCGGTGGACATTATCCAGGAGTCTGAATCCGAGTATAATCTCCTGAGATACAGTTTTGCACACGGAGGATCAATGAAAATTCCGTCTCTCGTCCTAAAGCAGCTCTATACTTTCGGCAGCCTTGAGAATACGCCGGAAGGGCTGAAGTTCTCACTGAAAAACCGACTCAGCGATGCGATTCTCACCAAGATGATGTCGGTGACGATTGACGATCAAGAAGTTCCCCTTGAAAAGATCGAACTCCATTTCGGTGGCGGCGATGTACTGACTCCGGCTGAGATCAGTGGCGACTCGCCGCTTCCTTTCGCCCTTTCGAAGACGATCGACATCGTGTGGAAAGGGAAGACTCTGGAAGACGGCAAGCACTTCCTGATGCTCGAGTTTTCCACCTCGCCGTTCGGGGACATGAAATTCAAGGTAAAAGATGCGATCAGGGCTCACAAAGAGGACAGGGTTTCGGTCCCGATGGACAAGGAGGACGATTTCTCGAGTGAGATCATAGCTACGCGCCAAGATTTCGTTCGCCACTACACCGGTTCCAGCCCGGAGCACGTCTTTTCCTATTCCTTCGATCCGTCGGGTCTCTCGGGCAATATCGAAAATTTCACCGGTGTCGCTCAGATTCCAATCGGCTTTGCCGGTCCGATCAAAGTCAACGGCGAACACGCAATAGGCGAGTTTCTGGTTCCTTTGGCAACCACCGAAGGGACTCTGGTCGCATCCTACAACCGTGGGATCAAGGTACTCAATCTGTCGGGTGGAGTGATATGCACCGTCTCCGATGACCGGATGCAGCGGGCGCCTGTCTTTGTGTTCGACTCGGCCCGCGAGGCACGGGATTTCCGGGCGTGGGTTGAGGACCACATGAAGGAAATCCGGGCTGCGGCCGAGGCGACATCCAGTGTGGCCAAACTCCTGGATATCGATTTCTTCCTGGCCAACAAATTTGCCTACCTGCGGTTTAATTACGGTACCGGAGATGCCGCTGGGCAGAACATGGTCGGGAGGGCTACCTTCGCGGCATGCTCGTGGATTCTGGATTATGTGGACAATGTGCGGTCTTTCTTTCTTGAATCCAACCTGGCCACCGACAAGAAGCACTCCCAGATCAACCTCATGCGGACCCGAGGCAAAAGGGTGACGGCCGAGGTGGTGATCCCACGAGACATTCTCGTGCAACACATGAGGGTGGAACCGACAACCCTGCACTATCAGGCCGGGGTCTCGAACGTCGGGTCGATGTTGTCCGGAGCCAACAACAACGGATGCCACTCGCCGAACGGCATCACGGCGATGTTCATCGCAACCGGCCAGGATGTCGCCAACGTTGCGGAGTCCTCCTCCGGGATTGTCTATACCGAGGTAACGCCTGAAGGAGATCTCTATATCTCTATCACCATCCCCTCTCTGATCGTCGCCACTTTCGGAGGAGGAACCGGTCTGGCGACCCAGAATGAGTGCCTGGAAATCATGGGCTGTAAAGGACGAGACAAGGTCAAGAAACTGGCCGAGATCATCGGTGGGGTCGTTCTCGCCGGAGAGATTTCGCTGGCCTCGGCCATCTGCTCTCTTGACTGGGTCTCGAGCCACGAGAAGTATGGACGGAACCGCTGACGGCGCCCCGGGGTCTTCGCAACGGCGCCTCGCCGTGGGCGAGTCGCTGATGGAAGGGCGGTTGGGCGTGAGCAACCCGGAGACTATGCCGGTAAAAGGAATTTTTCATGGATTTTGGTTCTGACGGCGGCGACAGGCAGAATGAAACGCCGGAATCCGAAGTGCGGGATGTTGATTCTGTAGAATCGGAATTCGGGCCTGAGCCGGCCCGCCCGAAGGTACGCAGACCACCAATTCGCAAACGGAGTGGGAGACGGGGTGTGATTTCTATCCCTTCTCTCGCACGGCGAGGAAGAGCGACGCTTCGCCAGTTCATTCTTCTGCTCCTCGGCGGTTATATCGCTTTTGTGGAAGCTCGGAGACAGCGAACCGCCGGCCGGGGCTTCCTGCTTCGTTTTCAGTCGGCATTTGCGACCTTGTGTCGACTGGTTGTGGCGCCCGAATACGGAGATCAACCCTTCCCGGTACAACTTCGGCGGCGGCTGGAGGAACTCGGCCCGACCTACGTGAAGCTGGGTCAGGTGTTGAGTCTGCGTCGAGACATTCTCCCCGAGTCAGTAACCCTCGAGCTGCAGAACCTGCTTTCTCGGCTTCCGAAAGTTCCCTTTGAGTCGATCCGGAAAATCATTGAAGAAGACCTCGGGAGACCTCTTTCGGAGATGTTTTCCGAGGTCGAAGCCGAACCCCTGGCCTCGGCCTCGATTGCACAAACCCATCGTGCCGTCACTATTGAGGGGGATCGCGTCGTCCTCAAGGTTGTAAAACCGGGAATTCGAGACCTCCTTATTCGAGATGCGGCCCTCCTTCGCTTCTTCGCTTGGATGCTGCAATATCTGATTCCTCAATACCAACCTCGGCGAATGGTTGACGAGTTCTGCGAGTTCACACTTCGTGAGATCGAAATGCAACGGGAGGCCGAAAATGCCGAGACCTTCGCCGAGAATTTCAAGGATATGCCGGAGGTGGTCTTTCCGAGGGTCTACCGCGATTACACGGGAGATCGCGTTCTTTGCGAGGAGTTTCTCGAGGGGAAAAGTCCTGACTCAGATGCCCTCGAAAGTTTGACGGACGGAGAAAAGCAGGATCTCGTTGATCTCGGTACCGCAGCCATCATCCGGATGTTGTATGAGGACGGATTTTTTCACGCGGATCTGCATCCCGGGAACATGATGGTTCTCCCGGGTCCGGCGATTGGATTCATCGATCTCGGCACGGTCGGGAGGCTCGATCCGGATCTGAGATACCACCTGCTCTATACCTACTACGGCATGGTAATGGGCGATTTTGACAGTTCCGCCCGTCATCTTGCCGAAGTTGCGCAGATGGGCGACAAGTCCGATGTGCCCGGTTTTCGCCGGGCGATGAAGGAACTCTGTCGTAGGTGGAGGAGAGCTTCGAATTTCGAGGAGATGTCGTTGGCCCTGTTGATGCTGGAGTCGTTGCAGTTGGGTGCGCGGTTCAACATGTATTTCCCGGTTGAAATGGTGCTCATGGTCAAGGCGCTGATCACACTCGAGGGTGTCGGCTACCTTTTGGACCCGGAATTCGATGTTGCTGAAGTCTCGCAACGGCATGTTTACCGGATCTTTCGAACCCAATTTTCTCCGATTCGTCTGCTTCGCGAGGGGATGCGGGGGGCGCCGGAAATCATGGAGGCATTGGTTCGTCTGCCTCTCCTGGTTTCGGAGAGTTTGCGAATTCTTGAACAAAAAACCCGGAAGCCCCCTCAAAGACCTTTGGCGGGCCTTCGGGGCACGATCTTCGGCGGTTTCAGTCTGGTTTCGGGAGCGATTCTGGCTGCATTCGGTGGTCCTTGGTATCTCTGGCTGTTGCTCATCACCATCGGGATACTGGTTCCCCTTCGCAGGGGAGAGTGACAGAAGCTCAGCCTTTTGCAGAACTCCAAGAAATAGCCACGCAAAGATCTTGAATCGAAGAGTGTTCCGGTGTTGTCGGGATCTCTTTGGTCCCGGCTCCGCCGGGTTAGCCATCCGAATATGTGATCTCGAGGTGATCGGCCCGCCAGGCCGCAAGAGCGATGGCAGCGGCCGACACGACGAGCAGGAGGAGAACCGAGACAAATGGACCGAAGGGTGAACCCACCATATCCAATGGACCCCATGAGAGCTTGACCGGCAGGATGGCCCTGAGGTGTTGGGCGACGGACAGGACCCGCAAAGTGACGGGAAGAAAGGGCGCCAGAACCTCGAAGCCCAGATAGAGTCCTGCCGGGATCATCGGGTTGCGAAAAAAGAGCCCGGCCAGAAAGAAAAGGGCGCCGTAACCTACACAGGCCAAAGCTGTTGCGGCCAAATAGGCAGCAAGGTGGGAAAGCCCTCGGCTTGTGAAGAGAAGTCCCAGGCCGAGTTCCGAGCCGTGGGCCAGGTAAAAAATGACCGCCAGGAGAGTTGTTGACGGGAGCAGCGTCGCCAAAGCCGATCCGAGCGCGCCGAAGTATTTTCCGACAGCGAGGACCTCTCGTCTCACGGGCGCCAGGAACAGATAATGGAGGCTTCGCTGAAGGATTTCGCCGCGAAATGACCGCACGAAAAGAAAGGCACATGCGAAATACACGATGAACCGGAGCTGCAGAATATAGAAAATGTTTGCGAGTTCAGTACTGGTTCGACCAAGGTCGGCCCGAAGAGAGTCGGGAAGAGTCATGGCACGCAAAACGGCCAGGGCCACCGGAAGAAGGGCAAAGACAATCAGGCCGAACCCTCGTCTTGCTCCGAGAGTTCGGCGGATGTCCATGAGACCTACAACCCGTATCTGGCGAAGTCGGGTCATGAGCAGGACATTTCCGCTGCTCATGTCGGAACCCCTTCGTTCCCAATTAGATAATCGTAAACGGCACGCACATTCTCGTCTGCCGGCATCACCGATTCAACCGTCAGCTGATCGTCGGTGACAATTCTTGCAAGGTCCAGAAAGAAATTGGCGCTGTCTCTGGTGGCCACGACGACGGAAAAGTCGCCATCCAACAGCCGAGCCTGGACAACGTGTTCGAGAGCGAAGACGCGGGCGGCAAGGTCGCGGGCACGGTCACAACGGATGAGTACCTGTATCGGTTTGTCGATGATCTCCTCACGAACCTCGCGGATTGCGCCTTCGGCGACGACCTTTCCACCGTGGATCATGACCACGCTATCGGCGATGAGATCGACCTCATGAAGGATGTGGCTGGAAACCAGGACATGCCGGCCCTCTGCAGCCAGGGCGGTGAACAGCTCGATGATCTCGGCTCGCCCGGTCGGATCCAAACCGTTGAGGGGTTCATCCAGCACCAAGACTCTCGGGTCGTGGCAGAGGCTGTGGGCAAGCTTGATGCGTTGTTTCATGCCCTTGGAGTAGGCTGCAATTTGGCGTCGTTCAGCATCCTCCAAACCCACTTTCCGGAGCATTGAGGATGCCTTCTCACGGGCCCTCCCGGGAGATTCTCCGTGCAGCAGCAGTGTGTTCACCAGGAAGGTCTCTCCAGTCGCGCCCGGTGGAAAGGTGTCCCATTGAGTGCAATAACCCACCGTGCGAAACAGGGTCTCCGGGTCCCCAGGATCGATTCCGAGAATTCTGATGGTCCCCCGGTCCGGCATCAGGAGCCCCGTCATGAGATTCATCAGCGTGCTTTTTCCTGAACCGTTAGGCCCAACCAGTCCGGTCAGACCAGCTTCTATCGAGAGCTCGATCCGGTTGACTCCGAGAACCTCACCATAGAATTTCGAGACGCTCTCGAAAACGATCGTATCGGCACTCATGCGATCTCCTCACAGGCCCTCAAACGCCTGTTCAAGACCCACAGAGAAAGTAATGCCGCGACGATCAAGGTAGCCCAGTTGAACATGATCGGGAGGTCGCTCGGGGTTGGCGCCCCGAAGAGGCCCATGACCACTGAGGTCACTGCTTTGGGAAGGTGAAGGAGATCGCCGAGAGAAGAACGAGTGAGCTGATTGATGATTCCCCCGGCGACTGCAGAGACAAGAAAGATGGCGAGAATTGCTCCGCGGGCCAGTGTGGCAAACCGAACAGTCGCCGAGACGGCGAGTCCGAGGAGAGAAATAACCAACATCCAGATCCAATGTCCTATGAGATATGCAGCGGCGATTCGCAGATTTGTGACGCCCCAACTACCATTCGCGAGACTTGCCTGAAGCCCGAACAAGGCGAGGGCCGGCACCCAGGTCAAAGGAGAGAGCAACACCAGAAGTACGGTGAGTTTGCCCAAAATGTATTCACGCCGGGTTATGGGTCTGCTGAGAACGACCGCAAGCGCGTTGTGACCCATATCGGCAGCGATCAGTGACGGCGCAACCACGACCGCTATCAGAAAGGCCGGCATCGCCTGCCATCCAAAGAGATGGTGGAATATCCATTCGGGAATTTCGATGAGCCAATCCTGGATGGCGGAGGCCTGTTCCAGAATGGCTGTGTTGTGGCTGAGATAGACCGCGAGCAGAGCTATCAGTGACGGCAGGAAGCACAGAACATAGAAGGCGAGAAAGGTTCGAGAAGCAAAAGCATCGGCCAGGGCAAAACGAGTGATCACGAAGAATCGGCCGTGAATCGATGTCGCTGTGCCCTTCCAGCGTTTCCAAACGCGATCAAGAACTGGCATTATTGTCCTCCATCGCCCGGAGAAAAACGTCCTGAAGGGAGTCGCGGCGTAGATTGACCCGTCGAAGTCCGATACCGCAGGAAAGTGCCGCCCGAAACAGATCACGTATTTCAAGCCCGGTCGGGAGTTCAACCTGAATCCGCGTTTTAGCTCGAATGACGATTCCACATCCCTGCGCCTCAATATTGTCGATGAACTCCCGGCTGAAAGTGCTCAATTCGAGTTCGACAAAGGGCTGTTTACCGTCGGGGTCTGTTCGCAGATCACAAGTGGCAACCAAAATTCCGGCCTTGAGAATAACGACCTCGTCGCACACTCGTTCGACATCCCCGAGCAGATGTGAGGAGATCAGTATTCGCGTTTCACCTCGGGCGCCCACCTCAGTTACCAATTCGAGAAATCGGGCGCGTGCCGCGGGGTCCAACCCGTTTGTCGGTTCATCAAGGAGGAGCAGTCGGGGACCATGGACCAGCGCCTGTGCCAACTTGACCAGTTGCTTCATTCCGGTGGAGAACGTTCCTACCTTCCGATATCGAGCTTCTCCGAGACCGACATAGCCCAGCGCCTCATGTCCTCGTTCGAGAGCCGTATCACTTGGGAGACCACTCAATTCCCCGAGGAAACGCACCCAGCGGATTGCGGTCATCCCGGCTATGTGGGCGTCGTCCTCAGGCATGTAGCCCACGAGAGCCCGGATGTCACGACCTTCGGACCGCAAAGAATGACCGAGGACACGTGCATCACCGGAGCCGGCAGAATAGAATCCCAAAAGGGTTCGCAAGAGGGTTGTTTTTCCCGCGCCGTTTGGACCGAGGAGTCCAACGATATTGCCCTTCAAACTCCCTCTCAGTTGATTCAAGATCAAGCGGTTGCCGAGGTGAACGCAGAGATCCTGCAATTCGATCACCGGAACTTGCTCTGAGATTCCAAGTGGGGCAGGGGAGCGGTCAGTCGAGGTCACCATCATTGTCATTCACCTAGATAACGGTTTCACTCAGATCTGGTTCACGAGGGCACTGGAGTTCAGACATCGTCAATCTTGGAAATCCTCTCCATCGGGCAATCATACGCGAAGAGTGTCGATCAAGTTTCTGAGGTCTTCAGGAATTGGCGCTTCGACCATTATGGCGTGACCCCCTACCGGATGTTCGAAGCCCAATCTCCATGAATGAAGGGCCTGCCTCGAGAACTCCCTGCATGCCACTTGGTGACGATGATCGGCCAGGTTCCGCCACTGGCGGCCGCTGTAGGCAGGGTCGCCTACGAGAGCATGTCCCAGATGAGAGAGGTGGACTCGAATCTGATGCGTTCTCCCGGTGATCAGCCGACAGGAGACCAGACTGATTCCGGCAAAGGCTTCTTCCACGCTATACAAGGTTCTGGCCGCCTGGCCGTTCTCGCGAACAGCCATCCGTTTTCGGTCGACGGGGTGGCGATCTATCGGCAGATCGATCACTCCCTCGGTCTGAACCAAATTCCCATAACATACGGCCAAATAGGTCTTGGAAATCTGTCGTCTGCTGAATGCCAGGGACAGACCCAGGTGGGCGGGATCGGTTTTGGCCACAACCAGCAGGCCGGTCGTGTCCTTGTCGATTCGATGAACGATGCCTGGTCTTTCGACCCCACCAATTCCCGACAGGTCGGTGCAATAGTGAAGAAGAGCATTGACCAGGGTCCCATCGGGGTTGCCTGCCGCCGGATGGATGACAAGTCCCGAGGGCTTGTCGATGACGAGTAAATGCTCGTCTTCGTAAATGACGGAAAGAGGAATGTCCTGGGCCGTCATCTGGGTCGGACGAATCTCGGGTTCGGTCACCTCGATGATGTCCCCGGTCGAAACTCGATCCGCAGGCCGCGCCGGAGCGCCGTTGCGCCGGACCAGGTCCTCATCCATGAAACGACGGACCCGGGACCTCGTCCACCTCTCCGAAAGAGTTGCCAGACATCGGTCCAAACGGGCGCCGCTGAGTTCCTCGGTGACCGTGAAGCAAAGGGGCTTGTTCATTCTCTTGAGCGGCGGGAGATCCAAAGGTGCAGGGCGCCACCAACCAATATCATCACAATCGAAATCAGCTGTGAGGTTGACAGAAGGCCGCCGAAGACGAACCCCCTGGCTGGATCGCCGCGGGTGAATTCAAGCAGAAAGCGGGTGGGTCCGTAAAGAAGAAGGTAGGTCGCGAATACCCTCCCCGGCGCAGGGCGCCGCCGATAGAGGAATTCCAATAATCCAAAAATTACCAGGTTTGCGACCATCGCGTACAGCGGAAAGGGATGGAGGGGGTGACCGAGGGGCGTTCCGAGATTTCGGCCGGCGATCGGGCTGGTGTAGGTGATGGCCCAGGGGAGGTTGCACTCGGCGCCCCAGCAGCAACCCGCGGCCAGACAACCCACGCGCCCGATGGCCTGACCGAGAGAGAGGGACGGCACGAGGGTGTCGATGGTGGGAAATGGCGGAAGGTCGTATTTTCGCAACAGGATGATGAGAGCCAGCATCCCGGAAATGAAACCACCGAGGAAAACTCCTCCGGCACGGGCGAGACCCAGTATTTCGACGGGATTGTGGAAAAATCGAGGAAACTCGACAATGACAAGCGTCAGTTTCGATCCCAAGAGGGCCCAGATGAGAGCCCACAGGGCCAAATCCACGATCCGATCACCATCCAGGCCAACCCTGCGGGCTCTGATTCTGGTGGTCCAGAGAGCCACGAGGACAGCTGTCGCGAGCAGAACACCATAACTTGGTATCTGCCAGAAGCCGAGATCAATCAGAACCGGATGCATCGGCCTTGGTCCCGGAGGTTTGAGCGGGGTTTCGCAACTCAGATATCACCAAAAGAACAGCCCCAACACAGATTGCGCTGTCTGCGACATTGAAGTCGGGCCATGCCCAGATCTTGTTTCCGGCTTTTACCCAGACATGAATAAAGTCCACAACCCAACCATATAGTACTCGATCCAGGAGGTTGCCAAAGGCCCCGCCGAGAATGAGTCCGAAGGAAAATGCCACCACCCGCCGACCTTTTCCATGGCGGACCATCATCCAGGCAATGAGCATCACCGACGTGAGAATCACCGCGTGGAGGAGAAGCCGCGACAACGGTCCGCCGTCCGCGAACAGACTGAAGGCGATGCCTGGATTATGCACATGACTCAAGGAGAGCCCCGGCATGATTTCTTCACTGGCGCCCAGAGGCACGTTCTTCATGATCCATAATTTGCTCAACCGGTCGGAAAACAGGATGACGGCAGCCGTGACCCACGGGAGCATACGATAGGTTCTCACCCGTTCAAACCTTGGTGAGAAGGCCGGGCTAGCGGTTTCGATTCAGGTAACGGGGGAAGGGTATTCATCCATTGGCTCCGATTGGGGAGACTACGCGTCGCGCCACTGAGCGTCAAGTCTTCTCATCCCTTCTGTCGGCCTTCATTTCGACCAACGCCAGAAGAAAGTGGAGCAATCCGAAGGCGCTCACGACTCCGCGAAACACCGGCATTCCCAGGAGGTCGGTGATGAATCCCGGTCGGAGGCCCATGAGGACGTTCGTCCAAATTGGGGACCAGGGAACGACAAGGAAGAGAAGACCCGCATACGTCAGATAGGTTGCGTAGATGAGGTACAGAAGGAATCGGAGAAAACGCACGCCCGCATTGTAGTCGGATTCCACGTTATGGTCAGGATTCCGCCTTCCCCTCAGATCTCCGTAACGAAATCACTGGGTTCGGCAAACAGCTAAGCTGAGAGCTGACAGCGCCGAGTGACGGCGGAACCTCGTTGGTTCCGGCTTCGCTTGGTCCGGTTGAGATATGCTTGGCTCATGAAGCCACGCATTCTCTGGGCGTCGCCGCTGCCGCCGGTTCGGTCGGGCGTTAGTGATTATGCGGTGGAACTGTTGACTCCTTTGAGCAAACGAGCCGAGATTCGGGTGGCTTGTCCACCCGAACTCGGCCAATCCCTTGAATTGCCGTCCGACCTTGACGTGAAAGTGGTTTCAGCCGAAACACGGCCCGAGGCAGGTGAAGTCTCCCTTGCCCATCTGGGCAACAACCCGTACCACGAGTGGATCATGGAACGGTGTTCATGGGATCGTTCGGTCGTGGTGGTCCATGACCTCGTTCTTCACCACTTGCTGGTTGAGCACACAGTGGGTCGGGGTGACCTGGAAGCCCTGGGCTCGGCCCTGGAAATGGCACACGGGGGGGCGGGTCGGATCTTGACGGAAGGTCGTTCCTTTGGCCTGAGTGGACGCCTGGACCCATTTCTCTTCCCGGCTCGGCGCGCTGTCCTGGCAGGGGCACAGGCTTATGTTACTCACTCCCTTTGGGGCAAGAAACTGCTTCAAGAGAGCTTTCCGGGAACTCCGGTTCTGAGTCTCAAACTGCCTGCCGTCGATCCATTTCCGATTGATCGTGAGGACCTGCGTCGATCCTTGGGAGTGGAGGACGACGAAGTCCTCTTGATGCATCTCGGTTTCTTGACTCCGGAAAAGGGTATGGACCTGGTCTTGGCCGGATTGGCGGCGGCACGGAGTTCTGGATTGAATGCCCGACTCATTCTGGTGGGCGAGCAGCAGAAGGGCACGAGCTATGATCGGGCTGTGGAGAAACTTGGGTTGGCCGGGAAAGTCCAGGCTACCGGCTGGTTGGACTGGGAGAGCATGATTCGAATACCTGCGGCCGCCGACCTGGGAATTGTCCTGCGAGTACCGTCAGCCGGGGAGACATCAGCGGCAGTTCTCCGTTTTTTCGCTTGTGGCACTCCAGCGGCCGTGATCGGCCACCGACAGTTCCTGGAATGGCCTGAAAAGGCAGCACCTCGTGTGACCCCAGGACCTTCGGCAGCGGCGGATGTCGGCCGAATCCTGTTGCAGGTCACAACCGATACGCAATGGGAACAACGTCGGAGTTCGGCACGAGCAACCTTCGAGGAGGGACACCGGCCTGAACAGGTGGCGGATGAACTGGTCGGTTTTCTCGCGAACCTGGATTTTTAGCCACTTTTGATTCCGGCTCCGCCGGGTTGGGGTTTCTCGCCATCTTTACTATTTTTCTCTTCGCGCCTTTTTGCGGCTACCTCAGCTCAAGAGCACGGACAGAGCGAGCCGAATCCTCGAGAATGCCGGCGGCTACGGCTGCGTTGGCATGACCGAGGTTTCTCTCGATTATCTCGTTGTCCGATCCTGTTTCATAAGCCTGAGTGAGCACGGAGGCGGCGTCCTCAAAACGGTCGAGGCGATAAAGACTCACGGCGAGAAGGTTGAGAATCAGAGGTTCGCCGGGGCGCTTGGAGGCAATCGGCTCGAGGGTGGCGAGGGCTTCCACGGGATTATCTCGCTCAAGTTGAAGCAAGGCACTCACGATCTTTCCATCGTGTTGGGCGCCTGGGCCAACGGCATCAATGGTGCGCTCTCCCTCAGCGAGACTACCGGTTTGAATCAATGCCAAAGCCATGCTGCGTTGGACATCCGCTTCTGAAAAACCATTCTCCACGGCGGTTCGGAGGCTTTCGAGCGCAGCCTCGGGCTCTCCCAAGGCCAGCAGGGCCTGGCCGATTCTTCCCTCCAGATGAGGATCCTGCTGGAGGAGATTCGAGGCGGACCGAAAAGCCGCTAACGCCTGGGTCGCGTCACCCCGTGCGAGAAGAAGCTCACCGTACGCTAACTGCACCTCAGGAAGCAGAGGATTCTCTTGAAGTGCCGTTTTTAGCTCGGCTTCGGCGTGGTCTCGATTTCCCAGGTTTGCGTCGAGGAGGCCGAGAGCCGCCCAGGCACGATCAGACCTCGGGAATTCCCCGGTCAACCTGCGGAAGATGTCACGGGCGGCCGAGGCATCACCCTTGGCCAGGTACACCTCTCCCAGACGAAGACTGAGGCCCAAGTTCTCGCTTTGGAAGCCGAGCGCGGTCTTGAGTGCGAACTCCGCCTCCTGCCACCGCTCGGACCGTTGCGCGGCCTCAGCCATCAGCTCAAGGGCGGCCACATTTCCAGGCTGCCGATCCACCGCTTCTCGGAGGAGCTCGAGTGCGGCCTCGCTGTCACCTCGCTCCAACTGTCCATTCGCGCGAAGGATGAGGTCCGGAATAGACATGCTTGAACTCAGGGCGCCGAAACCTACCAGCGCGTCCGTCCTCCCGCGTGCCAAATCCTGGGCGTCGGCGGTTCGGCCAAGCATTGTCAGTACCTGAACTTTGATCGGAATCAGGCGACCGTCGAGAGGATAAAACTCGATCAAACGATCAACGTCGGCCAGGGCGGCCTCCAAATCCCCGTCGTTCGCAACCCGGTCCTCGATAATCTCCAAGGTGGCTTCGAGGTCGGGGGCCGGAACATTATTTTCATTGACCCCGTCCACGATCTGCCGCCGGGCGGCATCAAAAAGATCGAGAAATTCTTGGGTGTAATAATCGGGGATGAGGGTTAACCCTGGATTTTCGACCAGGGCGGCGCGCAGGTGTGTGTTCACCTCGTCGGTCCGACCAAGGGCAAAGAGAGTCCAACCGACATTGACGTGCAAACGGGCCCGGTGTTCAGAGTCTGTGGTTTCGGACAGAGCTTGGGTGTAGAGATCAACAGCGCGCGAAAAAGCTCCCTGACGATAGGCCTGAATTGCAGCCTCTTCGCTGGGTGTGGTTCCCTGAGGGAAGAGCTGGAACGCGGCAAGGCCGATGACGAAAAACAGAATGACAATTCGGAACCTCATAGGTGCAAGTTACCGTCTTACCGGCCTGGCGGCAAGTGATATTACACTTCTCACCTGTTTGAACCGAGAAAGGAAAGGTCCTGTGAGACGAAACTCTGAAACAGTTTGGCCCGACCTTCTCACCGGGTTTCGTCGCGAGGGCTGCGAAGCATTCATCACCGACGGCATAGCAAGCGCCAGCCGCCAGCTGACAGCAACTTATTCCCCGACTCTGTCTCGAACTTTCGAAACAGTTTGGGGATAAGTTTCCAAGTCGACTGATGCGAAGAAATCCTCCGCCGTCGCGGGTTCGAACGTGGCCGTTTGGTGAACCGTTGCACCCGCGTTGACGTTGAGGTCCAATTCCCGAACTTCCTCCCCGCGTTGCAGGGTCACTCGGTAGTGCCCGGGCGCTACTTCCAGTCTGAGGGGTGTCGAGGCCCGATCATCGAGCTGCACTTCTGTGCCGTCCTGAGCCTCAACTCGCCGCACCTCAGCCCACGGGCGGGAATCGACGATAATAGTTCCTGGATCGGTCACGACCACGGGCGCCTCTCGCGTCATCCACCATCCGCCGATACTGATGATCAACAGCAGGAGGGCTGCGGCCACCGACAACAGGCCGGGACGGTGGCGGAGCATTCGATTCTTCTTGACCGCTTGTTTGCCTGTCGGCAGGACCTTGGTGTGACCCTCGCCACTGAACAGGTCTCCGGCAATGGGGGAATCCAGCGCCTGAGTCGGCGCAATCACAGGGGTCGATGGATGGGAGTCGAGGGTGACGTCGTCCAGGAGGGCCCTTAAATCCGTTGCTTCAGCCGAGGGTTCTCCGTGAACGAACTGCGCGTCGAGCCTCTCCTGGGTGTCTCCTTGCTTGCCTTCAGAGCCGGGGCCGGTGCAGATTCTGAAGATCCGGTCGAACTCGGTATCACTGACCTCCACGTGGTCCATCACAACGCGCAGATCTTTGTTGAGAGCCTCCGCTCCGGTCGGTCGGTTTACCGGTTCTTTCTCAAGGGTCCGCATGACCACGGCGCGCAAGTTGGGAGGAACTCTGCGCTCAGGGTCTGAAGAACTAAAGGGTTCCGGGTCATTGAAGAGGTGACCGGCGATATAGCCGGAGACATCAGTGTCGCCCATCGGATGTTTCCCGGTGAGCATTTCATACAGCACCAATCCCATTGAATAGAGGTCACTGAGAGCATCGACGCGGGCGCCCTCGTTGGTCTTGAACAACTCCGGTGATGCGTAGCGAACCTTGCCGATAAAGCTGCCTTCTGCTGTGAGAGAGGTCTCAGACTCAACCAGCTTCGCGATACCGAGATCGATCAGTTTTGCTGTGGGGCGCCCGTCTTCTCCACGTGTGACCATGATGTTATCCGGAGATAGGTCACGATGGATGACCCCCTTCCCGTGAAGGTAGGTCAGCGCATCCAAAGTCTGGCGAACGACATGGAGGGTGAAACCGACGGATGGCGGGCCGGTGCTCTTCAGGACCTGTTGCAGGGTGACGCCGTTCACGTACTCCATGACCAAGAAGGCCTCGCCATCTTTTTCCATGGCGAAGTCGAACACCTGAGCGATGTTGGGATGCCGGAGGTTTCCTGCAAGCCGAGCCTCGCGAACAAACCGGGTCCGCATTTCCGCATCCGCCACCAAATGAGGCCGCATGACCTTGATAACACGGATTCGTTCGAGAAGGCGATGCCGGACCTTGTATACGGCACCCATGCCGCCTTCGGAGATCTTTTCCAAGATCTCATACTTGCCTTCAATCGCGTGTAATTGGTGTTTCACCAGGATTTCCTCGACAGTGACCCGCGAATCTCACCGGGTTCCGTTGCTCTTAAGCATTGTACCTGTCCTAGCCCGACCTTCTCACCAGTGATCTACTACGACACCCGATACGCCGTACCCTGCAGTGCCTTTCGCAACTCGCCCTCCTCAACGGACTGTCAAGTACGCCTACG
>JAIOSJ010000362.1 GCA_021107705.1 Thermoanaerobaculales bacterium
GGTCGGCGACTACCTGCCCGTGTTCAAGGTCGGTCCGGTGCTGGCCGACATGGTCGTATCCCCTCCGAACCTCGACACCGTCCCGGTCAACGTCGTCCTCCATCCCAACGAGGACCCGGCACGGGCACTCGACGCCGTGGCCGGCAGCGATTCGGCTCGCCTGCTCCGGGTCGAGCAGGGACCGGCAGAGAGGCGGCTCGTCTTCCAGCTGCCACCGGCCCGTCTCGAGGCATTTCTCCTCGAGGTGGCGCCCCTGGCCGAGGTGGCCGCGATCCAGCTCCGCCGGCAGATGGAATGGCTCAACGAGGACGCGGACTGGGTCCACCAGAGCTCATCCAACGGCGCCACCCCGGTGTTCGACCAGGGCCTGTTCGGTTGCGGCCAAGTGGTCGCCTACATGGACTCCGGACTCGACTTCACCCATTGCTCGTTCTGGGACGAGACCAACGGCCAACCACCGGTGGAGAGCTGCACCCAGGGCGCCTCCTGTCCGGCCGGGACCCCGGACATGGCCCAGCGCAAGGTCGTTCTCTACTACAAGTGGTCCGGCGCCGGCGACACCCTCGGCGACGCGGCCTGCGGCTTCCCGACCTCGGGGGCCGGCCACGGCACCCACGTCGGCGGGTCGATCGCCGGCGACGACAGCCCCTTCGCGGACTGCGCCGCCTTCACGACCTCGGGCGACACCGGGGACAACGACGGCACGGCCCCGGGCGCAAAGCTCATCCACCAGGAGATGGGCGAGAGCCTGGACTACGTCAACAGCCTCGGCGGCACCACCTACCACGCCCTGACCGTGGCCCACGCCTCCGGCGCCCGCATCCACTCCAGCTCCTGGGGAGGCGGCTGCTGCTTCCTCGGCCTCCTGTGCATCTGCAGCGAGGTCGCCTACGACAGCTTCGCTCGCGACGCCGACCGCGCCCTGTGGGACTACCCTGACCTGACCGCGCTGTTCGCCTCCGGCAACGATGGGCAGTGCTGTTCGCCGCCGGCCTCGGTCAACAGCCCAGGCGTGGCCAAGAGCGTCATCACGGTCGGCGCCAACCTGCACGGCAGCTCGGCCGACACCGTCGCCTCGTTCTCGTCCTACGGTCGGACCAACGACCGCCGCACAAAGCCCGAGGTCCTCGCCCAGGGGGCCTCGGTCGACTCCTCGGCATCGGACGGCTCCACATCCGGCACCAACTGCTCGACCTGCAACGGAAGCGGCACCTCGATGGCGACCCCCACCGCGGCCGGGCTGGCCGCACTGGTGCGTGAGTACCTGGTGCGCGGCTTCTACCCCACGGGCGCCGGCGACGGGAGCCGGGACGCGATCCCCTCGCCGTCCGGCGCCCTGATCAAGGCGCTGCTGGTCAACGGCGCCCGAGATGTGTCGGCCGGCGACCAGGGGGCCGCGCCCAACCAGAAGGAGGGCTGGGGTCGCGTTCATCTCGACGACGTGCTCCACTTCGCCGGCGACGCCCGCAGCCTGTGGCTGAACGACGCGACCGATGGGCTCGCCACCGGCCAGGCGGCCGAGCACCAGATCGATGTCGGCGACGAGCTGCCCCTCAAGGTGACGCTGGTGTGGACCGACTACCCGGCGATCGAAAATGCCAACCCGGCCTTGGTCAACGACCTCCGCCTGGAGGTCGTGACCCCGGGAGGCGAAGCCTACACGCAGAAGCTGCCGGCGTCCGACCCGCCCAACCCCTATGCCGACGCCTCCACCAGCGGCTACGACGACCGCAACCCGGTGGAACAGGTTCTCATCGCCAGTCCGGCCGCCGGCGCCTACACCATCCGGGTCCGCGGCGTCAGCGTCCCCATGGGCCCGCAGCCGTACGCGCTGGTCATCACCGGCTCGCTGTCCTCCCAGGAGGCCGAGCTGATCTTCGCCGACGGCTTTGAGTCCGGCGACCTCTCGGCCTGGCCCGGCACGAGCCCGTAGGCGACACTGTCGAACATTTAAAAGGGACATTGTTTTGTTCTTGATCTGGTTACACGAAAGCCAACCCCGGAGCGACCCACCAAAGGTAACTCCTCGCGCGTATTTTTCAGGATTCAGAACGATTATTCGGTATCGGAGCGGCGGCCCAACCAGTCTGCATAGAGTTCGGGGCGCCGATCTCGCAAAAAGAGTTTGCGAGCATGGGAGTCGGCTGTCTTTTTAAGATCGAGATCCACCAGCAGTGTGTGCTCTTCGAGCTCCGGCGCCTGGGCCACGATGCTGCCGTCGGGTGCGCAGACGAAAGACTGACCGGCAAAGACCAGGCGTTCCTCTTCGCCGACCCGGTTGCACAGGGCGACGAAGTAGCCGTTTTGAAAGGCGGCGACTTGCATCTCGGCCTGGTAGAGGCCAGCCGGCCACTCGCCCACGCCGCCCGCCTGCGGAACGACCACGACATCGGCTCCGCCCAGTGCCAGGGCCCGCATGTATTCCGGATAGTGGCGGTCATAGCAGATGGCAACACCCACTCGCCCGAACTTGGTCTGGTAAACCGCAGCACCCCGATCACCAGGGCTGTAATACCCCTTTTCGTGAAAACATGGATAGTCGGTGATGTGCACCATCCGTGTCACGCCGAGAATCTCTCCATCGGCGTCGATGACCGGTGAGCTGTCGTAACAATGGTCCCCATCCCGTTCGTAGAGGTTGAGCACCACCACCACCCCAAGGTCCCGAGCTCGCCGAGAAAAGAGTTCGGTGACCGGACCTGGGATCGGCTGCGCCAGGTCTGCGACATTTCCCTCCGCGGGACTTTGGGGATAAAAACGCTCGAATGCCAATTCCGCAAAGACAACCACCTGGGCGCCCTCGGCCGCCGCCTGGCTCATGGCCTGGAGACCCTTCCTGATGTTCTCGTCTTTATCGTGATGGGCGAACTGCTGAATCAAGCCAATACGCATCTAATCTCCCTACGGATTGAAAACCCGGAACCATCAGGTCATTCCGGCATTCCCTACCGCTTGAAGCCCGGTCAAGTAATTTTTTCGCATGACCTCAGGCCCGGCAGGCAGCGTGTCGAGCCTTCAAACGACGATCGATGCAGAAATGTGGCCGGATAGCAGGAAGACCACGACTACTTGCACGTGCATTACCCTGGGGTTCCCATGTCTCCGCTGCTGGTCCCAGCGAGTCGTGCGAGCTGAACCTCATCTTCGTTCATCACGTAGCCATCGTCGCTGACGAGCCACGAACGCCAACCGTTCTGCTCCTTTTTGACGTGGGCCCGCTGCATCCGTGACCAGGGGTTGACCCAACCGGGAGCATCGCCGACCACAACCTCGAGGGGCACGCCGAGCTTGTAGGCCTGCTCTTTGAGGTTGTAGAGTGTGAGCTCATCTTGATGGACCCACGGTGCAGGCAGACGCTTATCTATAAAACCCCAACGCAGGAGCACGGAGCCGTGCAACCGCCCGTACTGGCAGAAGGCATAGAGCGACTTCGCGTCGGCTTCGAGCCGACGTCGTAGCTTCGTCAGCTTGCCGTCCTTGAGGTACTCACGCATTTTCTTCTCGTCGCCAAACGGGCGACTGATTCCACAAGAGCCCTGCACCAGCAGACTCGGCGTGATCTTAAGCGTGTGTCCGCGCTTGTTGATCGTCATTGTCTTCTGTGGTGGCCCCAGCTCACCGAGGCGGCGTTCGCCGGGATCGAAGCCCAGGGTTCGCAGCAGCCCTCGCACATCGACGGCCGCGATGATTTCGTAGGCTGCAAGCTTTTCCACGGCACTGGCAATCTCGTCGCCGACGAAGCTGCGGACCTCCCGCTCTGTGACGTCGACCAACACCAACGCCTCGGGATTTTGGCGGGGAAAGCGTAGAGCAACACCCATCGCAGGCGGGCAAGCTCTTTGGCGTGAGCCTCTCGCTTGCGTTCGAATTGTTTTTGATTGGCAGCAGCAACGACCGGATCGGTGCGCATGTGAGCCCAACGCCTGGCGGTTTTGATCCTGTCGATAATGGCCTGCCTCGCGGAGCGAAGCGCATCATGTTCAGGGTCGAGTTCCCAGAGACCATCGTCCCTGACTCGAACCGCTGCCCCGCGCCTCCAGTATTTGGCCGAGTTGACCGAGAGGAGATTCCTCTGGCTGCGGGCCGACACGAAAGAAATCACAGCGGCGGGTTCCATGGCGATGCCGTGCGCGTCCAAGATGCAGAGTGCCAGTCGCTGTGCCGACGAGTTATTCGGGACGCCGTCTCGCCACGCTTCGTCAAGATGCATCAGAGTCAACCGAGCATCGACGGTGGGGAGTGGTCCAGCGTCGGACCGAACCAGGCGGAGCGACGTCATCTTCGGTGGTCGCAAGCCCAGGCGGAAGGCCCAAAGATCGGCTTCGGCATCGTGGGGATCAAGTGCGTACAAGTCGCCATCCCGGTATATGGGAGAGCGTCCGGGCTTGCAGCGCTTCAGCGAGGCAAACGCACTTGCGGCAGGCGCCACACCCGCTTCCTCGAAACGCTCTGCGGCCTCAAGCAGGGTGACGGGCTCGCCTCGCTCCAGAAGGACCGCGATCAAGAGCGAAAAATAGTTGGCGTCCCGGCTCTCCTTGGCCACCTCGACGCTGGGAACCTCAATCCCCAGAACATCACAATATGGGTTCGTTGCACTCGTCATCGCGGCATTTTACCTCTTCAAGGCGTGCAAGAGATCGCCGACCAGAAAAGAACATGAGACAGCGAGCTCGTCGGGATCTACGAGGCCACCGGCCGCCCTGGTTGCCATGACAATGCCCGTCCCCGCGCGATGCCCAAAGGTCGTACGCAGCAGGTCGATGGCTTGTCCCGCGACATCCGCACTGCGCGGGTCCCGATGCACTTTTTTCATCCGTTCACTCAAGTCGTCGGTTTCAACGCCGCGCAGGAGTCTGGCGATGTCCAGCGCGTCTTTGTCCGAGTGACGGTCGGTTCCACTGCGGTCGTTGATCTTGATGAGCTTTGCGACAAGTAGTGCTGCGGGGCCCGCGACCTGAACCTCGAGCTTTCTGGGGTCATCGTTCGCCAGCGACCCGAGCTGCATCCGGTCGAGGTCGACGAGCGCTCCTTCCAGGCCGATGACCTTGCGAGCAGCTCGTGCATCATGACCGGTGAGTCGGGCGGCTCGTCGGCCCTTGCCTGGGCTGGCGTTGGCCGGCACCAAGAGGTCGATGCAGACTTCTGTCCTCTCCGCTTGCCCGCTGGGGTGGTGAGTCACCCATACTCCGACAGAATCGCTTTTCTTGGGAAGGAACCCCGCATCACGTAGCGCCGTTTCGACGGGCGGAATCTCGGCAAGTGTTGCCGGGTTCAGCACCAAGTCACCGTCGGAAGTGAAAGGTGCGACCGCGAGACCCGCATCTCCGACATGGAGATAGATTGCCTGAGCGCCAACAAGAACGATGGCGTCCCGATGCTCACCGAGTGCTTCCAGTGCGTCGAGAAGAACGCGCCGTGCCAAAACGTACAGCTCATCCACGCCAAGCCTCCTCGTTGTCAGCCATCCAGTCGAGCAGTGCCTCTCCCTCAGCGGGGCCGCGTCCCTGGCTCGTCAGCAAGTCCGCTGCCACCTGGACGAGAGGCGCCCAGCGTATTCCCTTTTCATCGATGTCAGCATCTTCGATGATGCTTGCGTCTTTCGGCTCAATGAGCATCACGTTGGCGCCAATATCTGTCTCCTTCAGGCTCATCTCACTGGAAAAGGTCTCAATGCTGGTGACGTAGGTGTGAAGCAGTCTCGCCGGTGCCACCGAAGCGTAACGTTGGGTCGCGAAAGACCCAGTCACCGAGTACTGGAGATTCGCTCCTTGTAGGGCTGCCATGACCGCATTCAACCCGCGAGGGGCTATGCAGTACCGAGATCGGCCTCTTGAAACGAGCGGAGCTGATTCCGCCCACCGCTCTATCAATCGTCGCCAATCGACGTCTTGGACGCGTCCTCGTTTGTCGCGCTCGATCAGAGCTTCACAGTCCAGATTGGCCAATAAGCGTGAGACATAGCCGGGACTCGTCGCCGTGGCGTCTGCGATCTCCCGCACTCCCCAACCATCCTTGTGCTTGCAGAGTGTTCGGACAATTCGCCCCGCTTTGGCGCCCGCAAGACTTCGGGAAGGCCGCCGTTTCGGATCTGGGTCACGGTTCGCTCCGGCTGTCTCGATGAACAGTCCGGGTTCGGTGAGTGAGAGGCGGATGTTTCCCGTTTCATCGACGTAGCCGACCCGGGCCTCGGCGAGGCGACGGCGCACAGAGGGACTCAGATAGGGGGCGACCACGAGGTCCGGTAGCCCTTCGCCCTCGCGGATCAGAGCCACGACTTCTCGAGGCGCCAGCCGATTCCTCAGCAGCACAGCTAGCTCGCTCCGTCGGCCGTCTGGGGCGACGATGCGCAGACGTCCGGATGAGCTCAGCACGCGGGCTTTCCAGCCCTCGGGCAACCGTTTTTCCAGTATTTCCGCTGCATTTTTCATCAATGTTGCCTATCTGGGCCGATTGCCCACCATGGGCAACAGTCTAAATCTAAGCAATAGTGATGTCAAGAACGTTGCTCAAATACGACTATTGCCCGGATTGGGCAACGAGTCTATTGAGGCAACAATGTTGGTCAAGCGGAGGCCAACTCGCCCCCCTGGTCAAGGCCTTTCTGGCACACGAAAAGCTGGGCGAGCATCCAAAACTCCAGCGGTCGCATAATATCCATCGACAACAGCGATTGATCTCCCTTGAGTTCAATTAGGTGAGCTTCAGTTCTCGGAAGCACCCCCTTGGCCTCCATCTCGCAGTTCTACGTCCCAACTGATCAAGCGAAGCCTCATTTACCTTGAGACGTTCTTCTTCGGTCGGCCGACCCAAACGCCACCATGGCAACTGCCCCGGGCCTTCACTGCTCCATTCTTCCGCCGATACCATATCGATGGATGAACGATAAGCCCTCAATGCCTGACGCCTGGTTTCTCCGTATGTGAGAAGCACTTCATCGACTGCAACGATCGGCTTTTTGCGCCGGCCAATGATGTCACGGTGACCGCTCAATCGATACTCGGTCGCGTGATCTACAAGACCGGCTTTGACCGGATTGAGATGAACATACGCGATGACCTGCATCAGATACGAAGTGGTACCCACCTCTCTTGCTTTGAACCGACCCTGCCATAGGGAACCGTACACTCGATCCCGCAGATTACGGGCACGGGTCGTGCGTTGTTGCAGAGTCTTCATCGGTCGCGATATATCGATCGGTCCCTGGCGGATAATGAGGTGGTAATGCTATGCGGAGCAGAACAACTGTTGCAATCCGCTCGGCCCGATATCGTTTCCTGTCGGCGAACGGAAAAAGAGCAGAGGGACCGGTGCCAGGTGAAACAACTTTAACATAACGTTCGTTCACCCATCGATCGTGATGTCGGTAGCGAGATTCGCTCTCGCGGAGGCTTCGGTGACCCAAAGGGTCAGCGCCTCGTCGAGAGCTTCGATCTTCTCGGTAAACTCCACCGCTTCAGCGGGATCGGAAAACACGCCCTCGCCACGGGCAAATCGGTTGTTCACATGGTACAACCCGCCCGCTACCATGACTCCCCGCCCGGGCACCATTTGCCAAAATCTCCTGAAAGGAGTTTCACAACACTTTGTTAAAGTTGTTTCACCTGGCACCGGTACTGCTCAGGGTGTCGCTTCGACGACAAGAGACGATCGACAAGTTCAGCGACCGACGGTCCGATCCGTTTGGCCCTGGCGACCACTCGTGGTGGATCCCAGTCCAAATGCTCCCGATGGGAGCTCGGC
>JAIOSJ010000382.1 GCA_021107705.1 Thermoanaerobaculales bacterium
GCGTCCTTCATTACTTACGGTTCGATCATCGATAACGGTACCGACGATCCAACCACCATCAATCCTTTCTGAACACCTCTGGTGTCACGATCAGGCGGGGGCCTCGGCCCCCGCCTTTTTTTGCTGTCAGCTTAGTTTGCAAAACTCAGCCGCTGATCCGCGGCAGAGTGGGGTACAGTACCCTTGGTGCTGGGAATTCGTTTTTACTGGAGGGTGGAGTCATGAAAAGATTTCTCGGATTGATCTGTGTTATGGCGTCGGCAGCGGTCGGCCTCGCTCAAGGAGTAACGACTGGTTCGCTCGCAGGCGTGGTTACGGATCCCACCGGCGCTCCGCTGCGAGGCGCGGCGGTGGAGGTGGAGCTGCTGACAACCGGTACCCGCTACGAGACGACCACCGATAGTTCTGGACGATTCAATCTCGTCAACGCGCGCGTGGGTGGACCGTACCAGGTCCAGATCAGCGTTCCCGGCATGCAGGCACGGCAGGTGGGCAACGTGTTCGTGGCCCTGGGTGAGATCACCCAGATCAGCGTCGAGCTGCAGCTCGAGGCAATCGAGGCGGAGCTGGTGGTGATCGGCCGCTCGAGCCCGCTCATCGGCCCCTCGCGGGTTGGCGCCGCCAGCAACGTCGGACTCGAGGCCCTCGAGGCGCTGCCGACCATCGGTCGCGGTTTCGAGGACTTCGCCCGAACCAATCCCCTGATCATGGTCCAGCCTGACCGGGAGGATGGTCCCTCCGTGATCTCGGTCGCGGGCCGCAACAACCGCTACAACAACATTCAGATCGACGGCGCCGTCAACAACGATTTGTTCGGTTTGGCGGCGAGCGGCACTCCGGGCGGCCAGAGCGAGACGACGACGATCAGTCTCGACTCGATCCAGGAGCTGCAGCTGGTGATCGCACCGTTCGACGTGCGCCAGGGCGGTTTCTCCGGCGGTGGAGTCAATGCGATCACCCGCTCAGGAACCAACAGTCTCCGCGGTTCGCTCTACTCCTACTACCGCAACGACAGCATGATTGGAGACGGTCCGAGCGGCTTCCCGAAGTTCGGCGCCTATGAGGACCTCAACTACGGCTTCCGCATCGGGGGCCCGGTCGTCCAGGACAAGATCTTTTTCTTCGTCAACGGGGATATCTCGCGACGCGAAAAGCCCACCGGGTGGTCGATAGACGGCTCGACCGGTCAGACCTTCGCCAACGGCACCTTGACCGCGCAAGCCGAGCGCTTTCGCTCGATCATGGCCTCCTACGGTCACGACATCGGCGATTTCGAGGAGTTTTCGCGCAACACGGACAGCGACAAGCTCTTCGTCAGGATGGACTTCAACCTCAATAACAGCCACAACCTGACCATCCGCCACAACTGGGTCGACGCCGAGAATGTGAGACTGTACCCCGGCAACCAGACATACACATTCCCGGGCTATGCCTACAACTTCACCAACGAGACCAACTCGACGGTCTTTCAGCTCGACTCCATGTTTGCCGACAACATGTTCAACCAGGCCCGCATTACCTACCAGACGATCAAGGACCGGCGGTCCCCGGCCAGCGTCTTCCCCAGGGTCTCGGTGACCGACCTGGACGAGGACAGCCATGGCTTCGTCACAGGCGCCGAGCGCTACTCGACCTACAACTCGCTGGATCAGACGATCATCGAGATCACCGATGATTTCTCGTTCTTCCTGGGAGACCACGAACTGGTGGTCGGCACCCACAACGAAATTTTCAAATTCAAGAACCTGTTCATCGAGAACGGCTTCGGTTCCTACGAGTTTTTCAGCCTCGACGACCTGGAGGCAGGAATCGCAAACCGCTACTACTACACCTACTCGGCCGACGATGATCCCTACGATCAGTTCAACGCCTACCAGCTCGGCTTCTACGTCGGCGACAAGTGGCGGGTGAACGCCAACTTTAACGTCATCATTGGGCTTCGCCTCGATATTCCGAAGTTCCCCGACGCGCCCAACCGCAACCCCGAGACCGAGGAGCTCTTCGGCTACCGCACCGACGAGGTGCCCGACGGCAATGAGCTGTGGTCGCCGCGGCTCGGCTTCAACTGGGACATCACCGGCCAGGGCAAATCGCAGCTGCGGGGTGGGGTCGGCGTCTTCTCCGGGCGCTCACCCTACGTCTGGATCTCCAACAACTATGCCCGCAACGGCATCGAACAGGTGTCGATCAGCGCCTACGGTGACATCCAGTTCAACCCCGATCCCTACAATCAACCGACCGAGATCCCGGGCGCTCAAACCTCGACCCAAGAGGTCAACCTGGTCGACCCCAACTTCGAGTTTCCGCAGGTGACACGCTACAACCTGGCCTACGATCACAAGCTGCCCTGGTGGGGCATCGTCGCATCCATCGAGGCTGTACACGCCAAAAGTCAGAGCGAGATCCTGTACAAGAATCTGAACCTGGTTCAGACCGGCGTCGTCTTTGACGGTCGTCCTTACTACGAGCGGGTCAGCGACGACTACTCGGGCGCATACTTCCTCACCAACACTTCGGGCGGCGAGCAGACCAATCTCTCGGTCAAAATCGAGAAACCGTACGGCGATGGGTTCTGGGGCTACGTGTCCTACGCCTGGGGAGATTCCAAGGTGGTGAACGAGGGTAACTCCTCGCGTGCGGTCTCCAACTGGAGATACATGGAGGCAGCCGATCCCAACAATATGACCCTCAGTCGCTCGGACTACGAGGTCGAGCACCGCTACAACGCTTCGTTGTCCTACAGATTTAACCGTGACAGCGCCTGGTCGACCACGGTCTCGGCCTTCTACAACCACCAGTCCGGCAGGCCGTTCTCAGTGCTGTCCTACTCCTCCGGCTACAGCCTCAACGGTGACGACTACCGCTACAACGATTTGTTCTACGTGCCGGCGAGCGCCGACGAGGTGATCATCCAGGGCGGAACCTGGGAACAGCTTGACGCCTTCATCACCAGTGCCGGGCTCGACCGCTACCGCGGCCAGATCGCGCCGCGCAACGCAAGCCAGGGGCCGTGGCGGCATGAGCTGGACCTCAAGGTGGCGCAGGACATCCCGGTCGGCTTCGGCGACCTGGAGGTGACCCTGGATATCGCCAACCTCATGAATTTGCTCGACTCGGACGCCGGCCACGTCAGATACGTCCCGTTCGGCAACGTGCAGGCCGTGAGGTACGCCGGCGACCAGCCGGACACCGGCCTGCCCATTTATCAGCTGCGCTACGCCGTGTCCAATCCGGAGGAGTACCCGATGTTCGAACTCGACCAAGTGCGCTCGCGCTGGCGCGCCAAGGTCGGGCTGCGCTGGAGCTTCTGAGCCTAGCCCGACCTTCTCACCGGTTTTCGTCGCGAGGGCGTCGAGGTGCTGTGCCCAGTGGAGCTTTTGATCCGAGGGGCGCGAAGGCGTACTTGACAATCCGTTGAGCACTCCGAGGTGAGAAAGTGCCGCTGGGTGCGGTGCATCGGCGGCCGTAGCAGATCACTGGTGAAAAGTAGGGCCTAGCCTCGCACAGCCTCAACCACGAATTCAGGCGGGTCCAGAATGGTCTTCTTCACGGAACACTGATTGACGGCCCGCTTGAGGACCTTGAGATACTTCTGGGGAAAATCCTCGGGCGTTTCGACGCGAATGCGAAAGGTCTCCATTCGCCGAGTGTCGGGATCGCGCTCCCAGCTCTGCACGATCCGCACATCTTCGGTGGGCAAGTTCCGGCTCTGACAGAAACCGAGTACATAAATCCCGGCACAAGTGGCTAGGGATGCAAGAAAAAGATCGTAGGGCTCCGGCGCTGATCCTTCGCCACCACTGTCCGGGTGTTGGTCGGTTGCGATTTCGAATCCGTTGTAGTCGGCATAGACTTTCTTGCCGCCCGGAAAAGTCACGATCATCGAGTCATTCATCCCTCACTGCTCCCTTTCTGAAAATCGCCAGCTCTTCGCGGTTGCCTTTCCGGCCCGCGATGGGAGAGGGTACCACCCCGAGTTTCTCCAGCCCAAGATTCTGGAGGCAGCCCACCACCTCGTCAATGACCTGGCGCCGGACACCTTCGTCTCGCACAATCCCACCCTTGCCCACGAGTTCACGACCGGCCTCAAACTGGGGTTTGACCAGACACACCAAAATGCCACCGATTTCCAGAAACGGCAGGACCGCAGGCGCCACGAGGCGGAGAGAAATGAAACTCAAGTCCATCGTCATCAACTGAACCGGGAAGGGAAGGTCATCCGGCCCGAGGTGGCGCGCATTCACACCTTCCATCACCACCACTCTTTCGTCGCTGCGAAGACGCCAATCCAATTGATTGCGGCCGACGTCGAGAGCGATGACCCTCCGCGCCCCGCGTTCGAGCAGGAGATGGGTGAAACCACCGGTGGAAGCCCCAACATCCAGACAATCGAGACCCTCCGGATCGATCGAGAAAGCATCCAACGCGGCCTCGAGTTTGAGGGCGCCGCGGGACACCCATGGGTGGTCCGGTTCGATGACTTCGACCACGGCCCCGTCAACAATCTGGGTTCCGGCCTTGGTCACGATTTCACCGTCAACCCGTATCCTCCCTGCCATGACCAATGCCTGAGCCCGAGCCCGCGAGGGGGTCAAGCCACGGTCGTGAACCAGAACGTCGAGTCGTCTCTTGGGCGCCACAGGCACATGGTAGCCGGTTCCCACCCTGAAAATGCAATAAATTGAGCTCTCATCTATCAGATCGTCAGCCTCACAAAGCTCGCACTCGAGGCCCGGCCGGAAACCCTATCTTGGCTGCAAAATCCGGTTCATTGTCCGCCGAAACTGTCGCATGGCGGAAAGCCGGGAGGGCCCGAAGAAGAACTGCCGATCCGGTAGAGCAAAGTCTTTCCCTGCCTCGCCCACAACAGAACACCCGGGATACCACAGAGCGGATCCTCGTCCTCGAGGCCGTAGGTCTCTCTCTCCAGGTCACCGAGAACCACCCAGTCCACACCGTAGCGGTCCAGCACGGCACGACGCTCGACGGGGTCGGCACTGGAATACAGTGTTTCGAGATCTCGAACCCGCCGTTCGTATTCAGCAAATGTCTGGCCCCGCTGGCGGAGATGCCACTCCCAACCCACGACCGTTGCCAGACCCGTGTGCATGGCAATGCGGGTAGAACCTCGGTAACTGAGCCCCGCCGCCTCAGCAACCACGTCATCGGAGTGAGCCGCCCCTCGCAGGGCGTGAACAAGGAAGTCATCATCCGGCTTGTCGACCAGATAGGCCTGACCGTCCAGGGTGGGCCGAGGTGAGGAGACGCGCGGTTCAAGCCATCCCTGGGCCACTCCCAGCGGAAGATTCAGAAAGGCGAAAACCGCCAAAGGAACAAAGAGCGTCAACGCGACTTTCAACCTCGGCCCTCGGGCCCGCAGAAGAAGAATGCCCAAAGCGATTGCCATCAACAGCCAGACTCCGTTGTACAGCTTGAAGATCGTGTTCATCCGGTCCAGAAGAGTGAATCTTTCGGCGAAGGCCACCACCGCCATGGCCGAGCCCGCCAGTGACCAGGCCGTGGCCATCCACCGGTCCGGATTTCGGACCGCCGTACCGAGGAACAGTATCGTCAAGGGGAGAGTCAGAGCGGCGGCCGTCGAGCCGAAAGCAAGCCCCAGAGCGATACCCCCGACAGCCAGGACCCCGATGACGATATGACGCCTAGAGGCCCGAAAAATGGCCACGCCCGCCAAGGGCAGAATGAACAGACCGAAGTGACGGAGGATCGCCCACCAGGGCGCGAAGTCCCCTTCGGTGAGAAACAACAGAGGCCTTCCTCCGATCCCTTCACCACCTCCCAGCCATGCCGCAAGTTCCACGAGGAAGGGTGCGGCAGCCAACAGGCTGACGACCGCAGCCACGCCAAGTCGAGCCAGGGATCGGAGAGGATCTGTGGCGACCATCACGATCGCGACCGCGAGAGACACCGTCAGAACCACCACGTCCCACGGATTTGACGCGGCAAGGACAGCTGTGGAAAGGCCACACATCAGGGCCGCCCCGATCCATAGACGATCACCTTGAAGAGCCGTCACCCACGCCCACAGGAGAGCCGTCACCATCACCGGAAGGGCCACGAAGTGGGCGTGCAGATCGGCGAAGAGGGCAGTCCAAAGTGGGTACTCGTCGATGGCATAGCCGGGAACGACCCGGGAAGTGGCCCACCACAGGTCGAACCAACGACCCGAACGGGCCAGAGGCATGAGCCACGGCCAGGCCAGATTTCCGACCAACCCCACAAGAACGGGAATAACGAAAAACCAGCGTCGCCGCCTGCGACGCGCAACCACCAGCCCGAAAGCAGCGAGCGCCGCCGCCGAAAGAGCCGGGACGGTGGCGCACATCAAATTGTAGGCCACGCTTGGTTCAGGCCCGGCCACCAACGTGGGAAAGGCTGCAAGCACATCTGCAAAGTAGTAATAGTGCAGCGGCATACCGGCCATCCAAGGTTCACCCGGAGGCCATGAGGAGGCGTTGACGAAGGCATTGAAAAAGGTGAAGTCCATCGGCTTTTCGCCCCAGAAAATGGCGGGGTTGAAGAGCCGTGCAAGGAGGAAAATCCCAAAGACCACGACAAAGACCGCGAGAACTGCCGCCATTCCGCGCCTTTTCTTGGCGGCCACTCGACGGACCTCGGCCCAGCGTCGATGCCCGACCACCACGGCCGAGCAGATGAGCAAGGCCGTGACGAGAGTTGCGGTGCCCGGACCCACCGTAAGGAAATGAAGTCGAGACCCCAGCCACAACAGGTACGCCGAAATAATCCATCCGGTCGACAAAGCGAGACCGAGACCCCCGTCGGGCCATGCCCGAAGGAGGGGCAAGAGGAGGATCCAGGTCGCTACGCCGATCAGGGCGAAGAAACTCAACCACAGAAAGCTATCCACAACCTGGCGCGTCCCATTCGGTATCACCGGAATATCCGGCGCCGGATCGACGAAGACTCGATCCAGGGCTGCGAAGTTCAGCACCTCCAGGACCGGCAACGGGTGCAGAGTCCGATCGGCCAACAGGGTCGGATTGACCTCGCAGACTCGGCGCAGGACAACGACCCGCGGAAAATCATAATTGACGAAGCTCTCGTCGGCTCGCTGGACGGGCATCCCCAGGCCCGCGATGCGCGGACCCCTCGAGGCGGCGGCCACCACCTCGAAGCCGGTCTCTCCGGCGAGCAGCAGGCGATAAAGTCGCCCGGTCCTCGGAAAACGCCCGGGATTGGCGAGAACAGTTCGCCGCACTCTGTTTGAGGTCAGAACGAGCCAGTCGGCACGAGCCAGCTTTTCGCACCAGCTTTCAACCTTGGCATCATCGTCAGGAAGATTGTAGGACTCGAGAACGAGGCTCTCACCACCGATGCCGCCCAGATGTTCATCCCAGTGCTCCCACGCCACGACAGCCTCTCGATCCACCACCAGCTGAAGCCAGCGAGAAGCGGTGCCGAAGGGATGCGGTTCGACAAATGACCAGAAATAGGCAACACCCCAGAGAACCGTCACGACCATCACAACCGAGGTTAATCGGCGTCCAGCGGGCCCCCGCAGACGCGAAAGACCCCACGCCGCCAACAGGGTCGCCGGCACAACCAACGGCGCCCAGTAGCGGAGGAACTTCACCTCAAGCGTCGCCAGACGAAGGGCCGTCGGCAGCGCCCACGCAAGAAGCACAAAGAGGAGCAGTGAACCCTCGTTCAACCGACCGGTGATCAAACGTCGCCGGCGCCGTCCGAGCACCACGGCGGCGCGAAATCCACCCCAGATTGCAGCCAAAAGAAGGGCCGGACCTAGAGCCCAGAAGCTCAGTTCCCGCAGAGAATACAGAAAGGGATATGTCCCGTGGTACACCCTTATGTACGGCAAATCCGCTGCGCCGCTGACCATGGCAATCTGCTCATGAACGCCACGCAGAAAGGCCGGATGTGCCCGAATCATCAGCGATCCTCCAACAAGGTCGAAGAGGCCGAAGGCGGGACTGAAGAACCCGCCGATGACCGAAAATACGGCGACTCCGAGAGCTCCCGCAGAGGCCAGTGCCCAGGAGATTCGTGTTCGACCATTCGCCCGTTGACCGGCTCGCGAAAAGAGGATTGCAAGGACACAGGCCACCAGGGCCGGAACCGGCGGTTGGGCATTGGCGAAGGCCCAGGGCTCACCGAGCCAGAAGGCTGCGAAAATACCGGCCGAGGCGAAAGCGGCCAGCGAAATCCGGTGCAGGACTCCAACTCGGTCGATCCCAACCAGCAACACCATGGCCAGCGGTAAGACCAGCGCGAGGGAAGAGACCTTCACCGCAAGCGAGGCGCCCACCGCTGCGCCAGCGATCACGGCCCAACCCGGACTCAGCCGCCTCCCAAGCCGGAAAATCCCCAGCAGAGCCGCCATGACCCAGAAGGCGTGGTGAGCTTCAACGGTGGCGAAGTGCGAGAGTTGCTGGTCGAGAGGCACGAACGCCGCCAAAGCCAGAAAGAAGACAGCTGCCCTCTGCCCCCAGACCCGCCTCGCCATCCACCAGCCGAGGAAAAGCGCCATCATGGAGGAAAAGAGGGACAAGAATCGGCCCCCTCGGACAAGATTTGACCAGTTGATCTCCAAACCCGAGCAGAATGCAGCCGCCCGGATGGCCTGGAAATGGAGCGCACCGTAAGCGTAGAACTCCGGGTCGGAGAGCCAGCCCTCCATCTGTTCGGCCGTCATCACAACGCGACGCTCGTCGGGATGAGGAGACGGTGGCGTGCCGGCATCCCATGCCTGGGTTCCCAGACGCAGGGCGAGAGCCAGAAGGAACAGGCACGCCGGAAAGGTGCGGGAGCGCATCTTTAGATCTTAACCCGACCTTCTCACCGGCTTCCTACTACGACCGCAGATATGGCACACCGCGCAGTCCTTTTCGCAATTCGTCGCCTGCGACGTACCGTTAGGTACGACTCGTCGCCTCATTACTCAAAAACCCACGCTGCGCGCCATCTTTGCGGCCTCGCGACGAAATTCGGTGAGAAGGTCGGGTTAACCCGGTCGTTTCTTGAGAAATGCGGGTCAGTTCCGACGACGGACCACAAAGTGCGCCAATTCCGCCAGGACTCCGGAAGGACCTTCGAGTTCCCGGGCGAGGAGCACCATTTCCTCTTCGAGTTCTCCCAGTTTAGTCTGTGCCGCCTCAAGGCCGAACAGAGTCACCCACGTCAGTTTGTCGGCCGCATCGTCCTTGCCCGGAGACTTCCCCAACTCTTCAGCCGTCGCGGTGCAATCCAGAATATCGTCCGCCACCTGAAAGGCCAGACCGAGGCTCGCACCGTAGCCGGAAAAACGGCGCCTACTCTCGTCGTCCACGCCCGCCAGAAGCGCGCCGAGTTCGACTGACGCCTGCAAGAGGCGCCCCGTCTTGTGGCGATGGATTCGCTCCAATTTCCCAGCCATATCACCATCTTCGGCATCAGTACTCAGTTGTCCGGCAGACTCGAGATCCTCCATCTGCCCTCCCACCATGCCGCGGGACGACACCGCTTCAGCGACCAACTGGACCGCAGCCACCCGGCGGCCGGCCCACTCCTCACCGACGGGGTACCGGGCCAGCACCAACAAGCCCTCGGTCAGAAGGGCATCACCCGCCATGATGGCGGTCGGCTCGTCGAATTCAACATGCACCGTGGCCCTGCCCCGGCGAAGAACATCGTCATCAAGGGCCGGCAGGTCATCATGAACCAGGGAGTAGGTGTGAATCAATTCGAGGCCGCACGCAGCCTCGGTGATGACATCGGGATCACCGCCGGCCGTTCTGTGGGCGAGGCGAGCGAGGACCGGCCGGATTCTCTTCCCGCCTCCAAGAACGGCATAGCGCATGGCGCGGTTCAGGCGGACCGGCCACGCTCCTTCCTTCGGAAGAAGACGCACCAGGGCAGCCTCGATGCTTTCGCGCTCGCGAGCCAGACGTTTGTTCACGAGGTCTCCACCTCGAGGTCCTCGGTGGTCCCGTCTTCCAGGAGACGGGTTACCCGTTGTTCGACCGCCTCCAGACGAGTTCGGCAGCTCTTTGCCAAAGCCATGCCCTGCTCAAACAGATCCAGCGCATGCTCAAGTCCTACGGTGTCATCTTCCAAATGGCCGACGATTTCTTCGAGGCGTTCCAGTTGATCCTCGAAACGCCCACCGGCGGCGTCTTCGACCTCGTTCTTCTTGTCTTTCACTTCTCTCCTCCATCCTCAAAAAGAGATCGCTGACCAATCTCTCCAGCGGCGGAGACCGCGCCGCCCAGTTTTCTCGTTTTTCTCGTTTTTTCGGGTTTCGCAACCAAAGACCGCACATTCCCCCGCGCCAGAGTTGATTCCAAAATCTCCCCTCCGTGCAACCCTGATGGGTCCCGAAGAGGCGCCTTGCTGCCTTCGACGGTCGTAATGGAATAGCCTCGTTCCAGGATTCTCCGCGGTGACAAATGCTGCAGTGCGCGCTCGCGGGCGCTGAGTAGGGCTCCTGCGGCAGCCATGCGCCCCCGCAACAGGGAAAACAGAAGATGGGAACGACTCTCAATCAGCCGACGATGGCCTCCGGCGGCGACTCTTCCGGGAAACCGATGGAGACCGATCTCCGCTTGCCGGAGACGTGAAACGGCCTTCTCTGCCAGCGCCCGAACCTGATCCGGAAGCCGATCGAGGGCGTCGAGACGCATCCTCGCCAAGCGAATCCTCTGAGGCAGCCGCGCAAGACCCGCCGACCCCTCGGCTGCCCCAAGTCGGCTCCGAGCAGCTTGAAGGTGTCGCATCAGGCCTCGACCGAGGTCGCGGTTCGCCTCGTCGAGGCGGCGTTCCTGGTCCTCCAGCCTCGCCACCACCAATTCGGCCGCCTGAGTCGGCGTTGCCGCTCGCAGATCCGCCACAAAATCGGCGATGGTGAAATCAACTTCATGACCGACTCCGGTGATAATGGGAATCGGACTTGCGGCCACGGCCCGCGCCACGACTTCCTCGTTGAAGGCCCACAGGTCCTCCAGAGACCCACCTCCTCGAGCGAGAATCAGCACATCCACCAGAGCCGACGAACTCAGGCGGTCCACGGCCACCGCGATTTCAACACCCGCGCCGTCGCCCTGCACAAGCGCGGGCGCCACGACCACCTCAAGTCTCGGGTGCCGGCGCAAAACCTTCAGCATGTCCCTCAAAGCGGCGCCGGCCGATGAGGTCACGATACCGACTCTTTGCGGCGCCGGCGGCAAAGCTCTCTTCCGTTCCTGGTCGAAGAGTCCCTCGGCCGAAAGCTTTCTTTTCAGCTGTTCAAACGCAAGTTGAAGGGCGCCCTGGCCCTGTGGGTCCAGGCC
>JAIOSJ010000212.1 GCA_021107705.1 Thermoanaerobaculales bacterium
CGTCCCGTTCCTCCACAAGGTGCAACAGGAATCGACGTATCTCGTCGGCGCCCATCTCGGTCGGCGAGCGCATGAAGTAGCTGGCGAACTTCCGTGCGTAGAAAAGGTAGATCCTTTGTGTGGAGGGGCTGTATCCTCCTATCTTGAGGTCAGCCTCCATTCGATCGTGGAGCTGTCCCATGGCGTCCTCCTTTGATTTATGGGTGACTTTCGTCTGTCAACCCATAATCTTAAGGGGGCGCCACTTTTTTTGCTGGGGTTGCTCAATCGTCCGGAATAGAGCAGCAGCTCACGCACGCCGTTCAAAGACTTAAGCTACCGCGCACAGCGCGGTTTCGTTCAACAACGTTTCTCTTGGTATGGACATTTTGGACATTTGACATCAGCCTGAGGAGCATTTCCGTTGCTCCCTGAGCCATTCTTCAAGCTCGTCGAGGTGGAGAGACCAGAATACCTCGACGTCTTCTTCGAGGAGGCGCCGGGGCTCCTTGGCCGAGAATACGCCTTGCAGTAGGGCTCCTGTCACCACGAACTTCCCCCATTGGCGTTTCCACGCGGTGGCTTTCTTGAGGACGTCGTTGACGCGCTTGACGGAGTTTGTCTTGTCGTTTGAGACCTTGCACTCGAGGGCGAGAATTGTGCGTTTGGGCAGTCCGATGGCGACATCGACCTCGTGGGTGGAGCCGTCGGCTGTCTTGAACTGCGTCGCGTGCATGAACTCGTCCTCAGCGAGGGCGCCAGGCTCGTCGACGAGCTGAGACGGTTGTCGGCGGTAGCCCAGATGAAGGAGTAGATCAACCACGGTCTGCTCTTGTTCGTGGGCGAGTCGCATCCGACGTACTGTTCGGTAGGTGTTGACTGCGATCATGTGGGCGGTGGCGCTGACGGCGGCCTGTTGGTTCTCATCACTGTTGCGGATCGGTGTGGTCCGCTCGTGGTCCTGCCAGCGCTCGAACGCCTCGGCCGAGGCTCGTGCGGCCTTCGGGCTGAGCGGTCTACCACTCTTCTCGGTACCCTTCTGCCACTCAGGGCAGGCGAGCTTGAACTGGTCTTGGCTGAGCGGCGGCGCCATGAGGAAACGCAGCGCGAGCATGTGAGCACCTGTCAGGCCGAGCGCGGCTTCTACATCCTTTAGGTCATGGGTGCCTTCGAGGGTCGTGAGAACGTCTTGCTCAGCGTCTGCGACCGTCTGACGCCATGCCTCGCCCTCGAAGTCCGGTTCGAGGTGTTTTCTATAGGCCTCCTCTGCCTCGGCTCGCCGTTTCTGGTGGTGCTCGACACGTTTCTCGAGGTCCCTTTTCGTCACTTTGTGTCCTTCCTCTCCTGCCGCCGAGCCAGCACGGCGTCCCAGACTCGTTTTGCTGCCTCGGCGGGGTCCTCGTGCTCCCAGATCCGAACTACTGTCCACCCGCACCCTGCGAGAAGTCGGTCGGTCTCCTTGTCACGCGCGCGGTTTTTCCCGATCTTGGCCTCCCACCAGTGGTAATGGGTGGTAGGTGGGCTGTGGTGCTCCGGGCAGCCGTGCCAGAAGCACCCGTCCACGAACACCGCGATCTTGTCGGTCCGAAAGACCAGGTCAGCTTCTCGGCGGAGGTCCGGCTCCGGCCTCTGGTGGACTCGGTAACGAAGACCGAGCGCGTGAACCGCCGAGCGAACTGCCATCTCGCATTTTGTGTCCCGCCGAGGCTGGGCCTGCATCCGTTCGCGCACTTGGTCCGAGGAAGCCGGCGGGTGGTACTGTTTGCTCGCCACGCATTCATCCTACACCCCGCAGGGCTGGGAAGGCACGCGGTGAAGATTTCGTCTCAGCTCAGACCGTTGGCCCGCAGGGCGTCTTGAACGACTGCATTGGTGCGGGGCCGGGCAACTGCGTTCCGCTCGTGGTCGCGCTTGGTGTACTCCACTGCCGCTCTGAAGTCATCCGGGAACGGGGTCGATGCGGGCCTCCTACTCCTGTGTTCTTTGAGCGCTTCGGTGAGGACCAGGCCAAGGATTCGTCCAAATACGGCCGGCACGGCATTCCCCACTTGGCGGAACTGACTGGTCTTGGTGCCGATGAATCTCCACTCTGGCGGGAAGCCCTGAAGGGCCGCGCATTCTCGTACCGTCAGTCGGCGCAGGCTGCCGTCTGACAGTCGGATCCAGTCTTGGGTGCTGGCGGCGGTCACCGTCCTAGCCGGGAGGTCTTGGTCGGCCACAAAGGTTCCCTGCTTGTAACCCCAGTGACCACCGGGTCGTGTTGGCTCAGAGCGGCCGTTGCTCTTGAGTCCGCTGCCAGAGGGTAGGTTTCGCAGCAGCGGTTCGAGGCGGTCACTGGGCCGGACCACGTCCTCGGATTTGGGCTCAGGGAGATTTGCCAGAAGTTCGCGGAGCCTGACCCACGGTTTGGTTTCGCAGAACATGTTCTCCATTTGCTTTCGGCTGTGGGTCGGTTCCGGGAAGCGAGGTATGGGTGCATCTCGGATGGCAAGCATGAACAGCCGGACCCGCCGCTGCGGGGCGCCGTAGTCCGCGGAATTCAGGAGCTTGAAGCTGGTCCCGTAGCCCGCTGCCTCGAAAGCCTCCTTGACTTCGGCCAGGACTTCACCGGGGTGACCGGTGCGGCCTCTCGCCGTAACGAGACCGCGGACGTTTTCAAACAGAATGGCCCGAGGCTTGAGTTCGCGGGCGAGGCGGACGAAATGCTCGAACAAACGTCCGCGCCCCTCAAGAACTGACCGTTGTCTGCCGCTAGAGCTGAAAGGCTGACAAGGTGGGCCGCCGACCAGGAGGTCTGGCGTCCAGTCGTTTTCCTCGTCAGCTGGCACGAGGTTGGAACGGGAAAGGTCAGCGATGTCTGCTTGGACGACTGAAGCGCCGTCTAGGTGGAGGCGCCCTGGACGTCCGTCAATCGGAACGTGCGTTTGCTGGTTTACGAGCAGTGTGCGGATACAGTTGTCGTCGAAGTCGGTCGCAGTGACCGTCTCGAAGCCCGCTTGTTCAAGTCCAACGTCCAAGCCACCGGCGCCAGAAAAGAGTGATATCAAGGTCGGCATCTATCCTCCGGTCTTTGGCATAAACAAAGCATACACACTCAATGCCTCCCTTGCAACCTCGTGAGGTGATCCCATGGTATTAGGGCTGTCGGCAGTGGTCAAACGAGTGAAATCTGCGGGCCCGGTGATTGATGCATCACCTCCAGGTACCCACTTCCCGCTTAAAGCGCCCACCCACCCAAACCCTAAACAACCAGCCCATGCGATAAACCACTAACCAGTTCGCGTAACAACCAAGTATTTCTAAAAGGGTCACTGCTTAACTCTTGCATGTCCCGTCGGAGGCGTATTTTCCGCAGGATCTTCGGTGAGATATCCTGGTCAGGATCGGAGGGTGTTTATGCTCTGGGTTCGCAGGATCACGGCAATAATTCTCTTTTCTCTCGGTTGTGCTCTGCTCTTTCTTTCCTTCCCGGATTCTATCAACTGGTCTGTCGAGACCCCCTGGCTCCGCATGGTCGCCCGGGGTGTGGGGTCGGCATTCCTTCTTGGGGGTCTTTTTCTGTTGTTTGCGGTGTATAGGGAAGCTGCGGCAAGGCCGGGCATCCCCGTCTCCTCCGTGTGGTTGGCCGTCTTCTGCGACACGATCTGTCTGCTCGGAGGTGCTTTCTTTGCCACTATTACAATCGACACTCTGTGGGTCGGCCCGCTCGGGATGCCGACCATGATCGGACTCGAGCCGGAGTATCTTTACACCACGCCGATCACCGGCTTGCATTTCGTTTCCGTGCTCGCCTTTCTGTTCGTCCTGCCCATCCTCTCCCTGTGGTTCACCAGCCTCTCGGCACAGCGTATCGCCGTGGATGAGGAGCAGGTGAGGTCCTTCGGGGTCCTCGGCGTTACGACCGTGAAGTGGCAGGAACTCAAGACCATCTCTTTGCGCGATCAGCACAGTCCTTTGCTCGGGGCCACAGGGGATTTCCGACGCGTGCAGAAGGTCGTGGACCTCGAAGGGGAAGGCAGCTGTATTACCATCAATAGGCCATCGTCCAACACGCGTAAGATGATGATTTTAGGGGCGCTTCGAGAGCATATCCCGGGTGGAATGGAGCATTTGTTGGAGGGTCTGGACGAGGGATGGTGAATCTATTTCGGTGTTTTCATGCGCCATTTGCCGTATCATCTGATCAGAGTGGATCCGATCGGAGGCCTTGGCAATGAACGGCAACTCTTTCAACCCTTTTGCTGCAGCGCAGGCCCAGTTTGATCGCGTTGCCGGTCTTATGGGCCTCGACGAGTCGGTTCGAACCTTGCTTCGGAGGCCCTCACACGAGCACCACTTTGCCATTCCGGTCCGAATGGACGACCGCAGGGTCAGGGTGTTCGACGGCTATCGGGTTGTGCACAACGACGCCCGCGGTCCGGCCTGGGGTGGTGTGCGCTTCCATCCGCAGGAGACCCCCGACACCTTGAGAGCCCTGGCGATGTGGATGACCTGGAAGACGGCCATCGTCGATATTCCTCTCGGTGGCAGCATGGGAGGAGCGGTGTGCGATCCGCACGACCTTTCGCGCTGGGAGCAAGAGGCGCTGTGCCGAGGCTGGGTGCGCCGCCTGGCGCGCGACCTCGGGCCCGAGAGAGACGTGGTTGCCCCGGATATCATGACCCACGCCGCCCACATGACCTGGATGCTCGACGAATTCGAGGTTATGCACGGTGGACGCCATCCCGGCGCCATCACCGGCAAGCCGGTCCCTGCAGGCGGCACCCGTGGACGAAGGGAGGCGGCCGGATACGGTCTTGTCTACACGCTGCGCGAGGCTCTCAAGGAAATCAGTCTCGCTCCGGACCGGGCGGTTGCCTCGGTTCAGGGCTTCGGTCTGGTCGGCCGGCATGCCGTCGAGCTTTTCACCCGCATTGGGGGGAAGGTCCGTTGTGTTTCCTGTCTCGAACAACGGTCTCTGGAGCCGACGACCTTTGTCCGCCCGGAAGGTATCGACTTCGAGCAGTTGAAAGACCTCACCGACCCCTTCGGCAATATCGACCGCGAGCGAGCGGAGGTGGCGGGCTTCGAAGTGAAGGGTGGGGACGCCTGGCTGGCCGAACCGGTGGACATTCTGATCCCGGCTGCGCTGGAGAATCAGATCAACGTAGGAAACTGCGAGCAGGTGGCCCGCTCGGTCAAGCTGGTGGTTGAGGGCGCCAACGGACCTACGTCGGAAGGCGCCGAAGCCGCCCTGGGGGAAAGGGGAGTGCGGGTGATTCCGGATTTGGTGGCGAACGCCGGCGGAGTTCTGTGCTCGTATTTCGAACAGGTGCAGGCTGCCTCCAACGCCTATTGGCGGCTGGCGGAGGTGATGTCGCGTCTGGATGTGCAATTGACCGACGCTTA
>JAIOSJ010000353.1 GCA_021107705.1 Thermoanaerobaculales bacterium
GGGCACCCCCATCGGTCCGCTGTGGGTCGATGCGGCCTGGCCCATCGCAAACCGGGGAACAAACTCCGGCGTCAGATTCTCATTCGGCATCGGCCGAACGTTCTGAAGCATCCACTCGACGGCGTGTGGCACCACCCTTGACATTCGAAAACATTTGGCTATATTGCCAAATGATGAGCGTGAAACGAAAACTCACGGGCCAAACGAAGGCCCACATGGAGGCACGGGCCGGAGTCATGAAGGCCCTGGCGCATCCGAGCCGCCTATTTATCGTAGACGAGTTATCACACGGTGAACGTTGCGTGTGCGAACTGACTGAAATGGTTGGTGCAGACATCTCGACCGTTTCCAAGCACCTGTCGGTTCTCAAACGCGCCGGGATCGTGCTTGATGACAAGCGGGGCGTCCAGGTCTTCTATCGACTCCGTGTGCCGTGCATCCTCAACTTCTTCGGCTGCGTCGAGGCAGTGCTCGAAGAGAGCAACCGGTGCGATGTTGAGGAGGTCTCGTGAACTCTCTCTTTTTGCCCGTTATTTGGCGACTTCGCCAAATAATAGATCAACAGATCTCGGAGGCCTCCGATGATTGATTGGAGGAGCGAGTGGAAACCTCTGGCGTGGATGGCGGTCGCTTTTGCGACCTTCTTCTGGCTGCCGGTGGGCTGGGCCCGCTTCGACGGCGCCATCACCGAGGCCCTGGCACTCACCAAGTGGTACGCTCGCGAGCACGTACTGCTGTGTCTGGTGCCGGCCTTTTTCATCGCCGGCGCCATCGCCTCCTTCGTCAGCCAAGCGGCGGTCATGAAGTACCTGGGAGCGAAAGCGCCAAAGGTCGTGGCCTACGGGGTTGCCTCGGTGAGCGGCGCCATCCTGGCCGTGTGCTCGTGCACCGTGCTTCCCTTGTTTGCCGGAATCCACCAGATGGGGGCCGGCCTCGGCCCGGCTACCGCGTTCCTCTACTCCGGCCCGGCGATCAACGTGCTTGCCGTCGTGCTCACCGCGAGCGTGCTGGGTCCCAGGCTTGGCGTTGCACGGGCCGTGGGCGCGGTGGTCTTTGCGGTGGTCGTGGGTGCGCTCATGGCCTTGATCTTCAAGCGTTCGGAGCAGGATCGGGTGAACGCCTCGATGGCCCTTCCTGAACCGGACGATGTACGTCCCCTCGGTCAGACCGCGGCGTTCTTTGCCGCTCAGGTGGCCATTCTGGTGTTCGCCAACTGGGCTCAACCCGACGATCCGAGTGGCCTCTGGTTCGCCATCTGGCGCGCCAAGTGGTTGCTGACCTCAGCCGGCGGCGTCGCTCTGGGCCTGATTCTGGTGCGATGGTTCGGCCTCAAACAGTGGAAGGCGGTGGCGGTTGGGATACCGGTTTGCGGTCTCGGAATGATGCTCCCACAAAGGCCCGAGTTCGCGTTCACCGCCGGCGTCATCGGCCTGTCGCTGGTGATCGTTGGAGACCAGGGTGAACTCGGCGAATGGTTTGCCTCGAGTTGGGGCTATGCCAAGCAGATTCTGCCCCTGCTGCTCGGCGGCGTGCTAGTCGCAGGCTTGCTTCTCGGAAGACCGGGACACGAGGGCTTGTTGCCCTCGGGCTGGGTGGAGGCCGCGGTCGGCGGCAACGGAATCGCCGCAACGCTTTTCGCCTCCGTTGCGGGCGCCTTTATGTACTTTGCCACCCTCACCGAAGTACCGATCCTACAAGGCCTGATCGGCGCCGGCATGGGTCCAGGGCCGTCCCTGGCCCTGCTCCTCGCCGGGCCTGCCCTGTCTCTGCCCAACATGGTGGTCATCGCTACCGTCATCGGCTGGAAAAAGACCGGCGTTTACATCGGCCTGGTGGTGGTGATGGCCACCCTCACCGGCCTGATCTATGGAACATTCACCGCATAGGAGGTTCGTCATGAAGAGAATCATCGTCCTCGGCCCGGGGTGCCCGCGTTGCGAAACCCTGGCCAAACTCACCAAACAGGCGGCCGACCGGCTCGGAATCGAATACGAGTTGGAAAAGCTCACCGACATCGTGCAGTTTTCGAAGTTCGGCCTGATGATGACCCCGGGACTCGTCGTTGACGGTAAACTCAAGGTCCAAGGCACGGTCCCGTCGATCGACGAGATCACGGCGATACTGGCGTAGGAGGCGGACGTGAAGAACTCCCTTTTGGTCATTTTCGTACTGCTTCTCGCCGGCGCCTCGGTTTTGGTCCATCCGGCTTCGCCTGAGACGCCGTCCTCAACAGGTGAAACCGGCAGCGAGGCTCCAGCCTCCGAGATCGTCGCGTACTATTTCCACGGTAATTTGCGCTGCGCGACCTGCCGCAAGATCGAGGCCTACTCCGATGAGGCCATCACCCAGGGCTTCAGGGACGAGCTGGAATCCGGACAGTTCGCGTGGCGGGTGGTCAACACCGACGAGTCGGAGAACAAGCACTTCGTCAAGGACTTCGAGCTGATCACCAAGTCGGTGGTGTTGGTCGAATACCGCGACGGCGAAGTCACACGATTCGAAAACCTCAAGCTGGTGTGGCAGCTCGTAGGTGACAAGGACGGCTTCCTCAAGTACGTTCGCGCCGAGACCCGCGAGTTCATGGGGAAGAGCTGATGGACTCACTCTGGTTGGCCGCAGGATCGGCCCTGTGGCTGGGAATTCTGACCTCCATCAGCCCCTGCCCGTTGGCCACCAACATTGCAGCCGTGTCCTACGTCGGACGGCAGGTGGGCAGCACCGGAGCCGTGCTCCTGTCCGGCGCTCTCTACACAGCCGGACGAAGCTTCGCCTACCTCGTGCTCGGCGCAGCTGCCGTGTGGTCGTTAATGTCGGTGGTAGCGGTCTCGAACTTCCTACAGGGGGGCTTCCACCGCGCACTCGGTCCACTGCTGATCGTGGTCGGCCTCCTGCTCCTGGGCGTCTTCAAGCTCAATCTGCCGGGCTTCGGCGTCAGCGCCGCCCTGCAGCAGCGAGTTGACCGATCCGGGGTCTGGGGCGCAGGCCTGCTCGGCATCGTCTTCGCACTCTCCTTCTGCCCAGTCTCGGCGGCGTTGTTCTTCGGCAGCCTCGTCCCCTTGGCCGTAGACCACGGTTCGCCATTGCTCCTGCCGACCGTATACGGTATCGGCACTGCTCTTCCCGTAGCGGCGTTTGCCTTACTGCTGGCCGCCGGCGCCGGCCGGCTCGGCAAGGCTTTGGACCGGGTGCAGGCATTTGAGATCTGGGCCCGACGA
>JAIOSJ010000286.1 GCA_021107705.1 Thermoanaerobaculales bacterium
ACGCTGGTGACGCTGGCCAGCGGTGCAAACCCGCCTTGTCCGGTCGGTACGTAAAATCCTTTGAGTTGGTTGAGGTTTTCGCGGTCCTCTTCGCGGAAACGAACGCGGACCGGGATGTCCTCGCCCCCGGTTCGGTAGCGGGACAGTTGTTGACCGCGGAGGGCGTAGCCGACGACTCCGGCGACGACCTGGGGGTTGATCTGTTGCTGTTGGGCCCGTTCCCGGTCGATGACGAGGCCGATCTCGCTGGGCGGCGGGTCGGCCGCGGACTTCAGACCCAGCACCCCAGGGATGGCGGCGAAGATCGGCTCGAGGCTTTCGGCGGTTTCTTCCAGGATTCCGGCGTCCTCGCCCCATAGGGTGACGACGGCCACATCCTTGCCCTCGTCCCCTTGTTGGCTCTCCGATCCGGTGAAGTAGCGGACCCCGGGTTTCTTCGGCAGTGTTTCCAACACCTTTTCGGTGGCCTCACGCGGCGAGATCTTGACGGTACGCGGGCTGTTGAAAAAGCCCTGGAGTTCGCCGTGGCTCGCGGTGTGCCAGAGAAACCAACCAGAAAGACCCAAATCCTCCTGCAGGTCTTCTATCGTGCTTTCGCACTGGAGAAAGAAATCTTCGGTCTCATCGAGGGTTAAGCCCTGGGGCATCCGAACGTCGATCTCGAAGCCCGAGCGCTCTTCCTCCTGCATGTCGACGACCTTGATCTGTTTCTGGGCTACACCCATGGTGACGGCAAAGATCAACAGGCATACGACCAGAAGATCGAGGCGGCGATCAAGGAAGAAGCCCAACAGACGGGTGTAGCTGTTGTTGAGACGCCCCAGGGTCGCGTCGTAGGTGGTGGCCAAAACGGCGGTGAATCTGTCGTATGCCGAGCGAATGGGCCCGCCGGCTGTTCGGCCGTTCTTCAATGTCAAATAGACCGACAACGGCACGAAGATACCGGCGATGGCCAGTGAAGCCAGCAGGGCGACGCAAATTGGCAGGGCCAACCGCATCAGGAAGAACTGGCCCTGACCCTCGACCAATGAGACCGGCACGAAGACGATGATCGTCGTCAGGGTGGCCGTCGTGACGGCCAGCGCGATCTCGCCTGCACCTTTGATCGCCGCCTGGCGACGCGGCAGGCCCTCCCGATGGAGCCGATGGATGTTCTCGCCGACGACGACCGCGTTGTCGACCAGGAGGCCGACCGAGATCATCAGGCCCAAAAGGGAGAGGATATTGAGGCTTTCGCCGGCAAAGAACATGACGGCCAGGGCCGCCAGCAGTGAGAGCGGAATGCACAAGGCGATGATCAGAGTCATGCGCAGTCGGCGCAGGAAGAAGAACAGCACGATCGCGGCGAAGAGACCGCCGATCTTTCCGGCGTTCAACAGGGTGTTGAGGCTCTCCAGAATGACGGCCCCCTGGTCGAAAAGGGGCACCATGCCGATGCTCTGCAGACGGGGGCGTTGGAGCATCGCATCAACTTCGTCCTGAATCCGGCGGGCGACCTCGATGGTGTTGGCCTGGCCCTCCTTGAGGATCAGCAGGGCTACCGCCGGTTGTGAGTTGGCGCGAATCCGGTACTTCCGTTCGGGCGCTTTGAACTCGACGGTGGCGATGTCGGAGAGCTTGATGTGAGGTGAGAGCTGTCGGTTGCGGATCGACTCGAGGTCGGTAAATCGCGCGACCGAGCGCAGGAGCAGCTTGCGGTCGCCCCAGCGGACGTCGCCCGAGGCCATGGTGAAGTTGTCGGCCCCGAGGTCCTGGGCGACTTGGTAGATGTTGAGGCCCGATGCCTCGGTGCGTTGGCGGTCCAGTTCGATGAAGATCTCCGGTTCCTGAAGGCCGTTGATATCGACCGAGGCGACGCCGTCGAGGCGTTCGATTCGCATGACCACTTCCCGCTGAATGAGCCTGTAGGGATCGCCCATTTCGGGGTCGTAGGTTAGGCCGAGGACGTAAACCGGGATGGAGGAGGCGTCCTCTTTTCGGATGAAGATGCGGTCGGCATCACTGGGGAGACGAACCCGTGCCCTTTCGATGCGGTCGCGGACTTCACGGTAGGCGACGTCCATGTCGGTGCCGTGTTTGAAGTTCATAAAGACCCGGCCGAATCCGGTACGCGACATGGAAAACTGAGAGTCCAGCCCGCGCACGGTGCTGAGCTCCTCCTCGAGCGGGAGAACAATCTTCTCCAGAACCTCTTGCGGTGGTGCGTCCCGCCAGGGCACCTGAACTGCGAGGAATGGCGGCGAGAATCCGTCGGGAATCAGCTCCAGCGGGATGCCGAAAGTCGCGACGATACCGACGACGACCAGCGAGGCCATCAGGACCAAGACGGAGACGCGGCGGCCCAGCGAAAAACGGGGTAAGGTCTCTTCAAAACGGGAGAGTCTAGCCTGCATATCTCACCGGGTTTCGTCGCGAGGTCGTCGAGGTGTTGTGCCCAGTGGAGGTTTCGATCCGAGAGGCGCGGAAGCGTACCTGACCGTACGTTGAGCACCCCGAGGTGAGAAAGTGCCGCTGGGTGCTGCGCATCGACGGCCGCAGCAGATAGCTGGTGGGAAATGTAGGCTTCAGTGTCATGCTCCCCACTCTTCCCGGGCGGCCAGGGGTTGGTGGCCCAGGACTCGTTCGCTGAACCGGTCGAAGATCACGTAAACCGACGGCACGATCAGCAGGGTCAGGACCGTTGATGCGACCAGACCCGCGATGACCGTGACCGCCATCGGGCTGCGCAACTCGGCGCCGTCACCGAAGCCCAGGGCCATCGGCAGAAGGCCGAGGACGGTCGTCGCCGTGGTCATCAGAATCGGTCGCAGGCGCACCGATCCCGCCGTCACGACAGCCTCCTCACGCTCGACGCCACGACGCCTCAGCGTGTTGATGTAGTCGATCAGAACGATGGCGTTGTTGACGACGATGCCGGCCAGAAGGATCATGCCGAGGAAGACGACGATCGACAGTGAGATCCCCAGCACATTGAGGGCGACCGCGGCGCCGAACAGGGCGAGAGGGATGGTCACCATGATGACCAACGGTTGCACCAGGCTCTCGAACTGCATTGCCATGATGACGTAGACCAGGAAAATCGACAGGCCAAGGGCCAGAAGTAGGGACGCGCGGCTCTTCTGCCACTCACGGTTCTGCCCGGCGATGAAGAAGGTCATGTCCTCGGGCCAGTCGACGGACTGCTGAAGGGCGGCGTCAACCGCCTCGACCGCACCCCCCAGGGAACCCTGGGCCAGGTTGGCGGTGACAAGTGCCACCCGCCGGCCATCGACTCGTCGCACTTCAGAAGGGCCTTCGGCCAGGTTGACTGCGGCAATGGCCGACAGCGGAATCGGGCGTGTGCCGCCGGGGTTGACGACGAAATCGCGGACCTGGGCCACCTGGGAACGGTCGGCCTCACGATATCGCACGACGATCGGAACCCGCCGGTCGCCGAGATTGTAGAGGGTGGCCTCGGCGCCCCGAACGGCGTCGCGGACACCCTCTGCGACCTGCGCGACGTCCAGGCCGTAGCGGGCCAGTTGTTCGCGGTTGTACTGGATCTGGACTTCCGGAGAGCCGGTGCGCTGGGTGGTCTCGACGTCGGTCAATTGAGGCAGGGCGGCCATCACCGTGCGGACCTCCTCGGCCATGCGGCGCAACTCGATCAGATCGTCACCGTGGATCTCTACCTCGATCGGTGTTTTGAAAGAAAAGAGCACCGGCCGGACGACCCGGGCGTTGACGTCGGGCAACTCGATGAGGCGGGCGCGCAGCCGATTGATGACCGCAGCCTCGAGTTCGGGATCCGCCTGGTCGAGGATCACCTTGAAGCGGGCTGTGTTCTCACCCTCGTCGGAGCGTTGGGAGGTCTCGGGGTCGAAGCCCAGGGTCAGGATCAGGGCCTGGATGTGTTCGTGTTCGGCCATTAGAGCGTCTTCAACCGGGGTGAGCACATCGTCGGTCACCTCCAACGGCGTCCCGACCGGCAGCTGAACTTCGAAGGTGAATTCGCCCTGGTGAACCTCCGGCAGGAGTTCCGAATCCAATCGCATAACCAGGGCAGCGGTGGCAGCCAGTGTGACGGCGGCCAGTGCCAGTACAGGCCCGGGCCTGTCGAGCGCCCACCGGATCATCTTTGGGTAGGCTTTGCCGAGACCGCCGAGTAGACTGTCGACGATCGCCACCGGCGCCTTGAGGATCCACCGGAACACGGTGGTAAAGACAGACTGAAGGAAGCGACTCCAGAGCAGGACCAGCAAGCTGCCCAGGCCGAGTACCAAGGCGGTGACGAGTTCGAGGGCCAGACCGAAGACGGTGCGAAGGAGAAGGTATGGCGCCAGCAGGACTATGCCCCACCACGGGAGGCGGCGGGCGTCGCGTCCGGCCATCTTCAGCGTACGGGTGGGCAGGAGGGTCTGCGGGTCGGCCACCAGGCTGGTCGAAGAAATACCGGTGCGGCTGGCCAGCATGGGGATCAGGAAGAGGGCAACCACCAGGGAGGCCAGCAGGGAGATCACCACGGCGAGTCCGAGGTCACTAAATGCCTGTCCCGCTACGCCTTGGACGAAGACCATCGGAATGAAGACGGCGATCGAGGTCAGGGTCGAGGCGGCCACGGCCATCCGAACCTCGGTTGTGCCGCGCAGGGCGGCGGAGCGAAGATCGTCCCCCTCCTCAAGGCAGCGGGAGATCGACTCCAGGACGACGATCGACGAGTCGACCAACATGCCGATGCCCAGGGCCAGGCCACCGAGCGACATGATGTTCAGCGAGATGCCCATGATGTTGAGGGGAGCGAAAGTCACCAGCAGTGAGATGGGAATACTGAGGGCGATGATCATCGTCGGACGCAGTCGCTTGAGGAAGAGGAAGAGCACCAGGACGGCCAGCAGACCGCCGTAGATGGCGGTGTTGCGGACCTCGGCGACCGACGAGGCGATGAAGATCGACCGATCGGCGACGACCTTCAGGATGACGCCTTCGTTCGTGTGCAGTTCGGCAGCCAGCCCCGGCCCCGGGCCACTGCGCCCGGGCGGGCCTCGGCGGCGAGGGTCTGAGCCTTGAGCGGCCGATTCGCCTTCAGGTGTGATCTCCCCAAGGCGGGCGCGAACGCGCTCGGCCAGGGCGACGATGTTGGCGTCCGCCTCCTTGAAGATCTCGATCTGCACGCTTTCCATGCCTTCGGTCCGGGTTGAGATCCGGCGCTCCTTGTGGCTCCATTGGACCTCTCCGAGGTCGCGCACTCGAATCGCGCGGTCACCCCGCATTTCGACGATGGTGTCGGCGATCTGTTCGAGGCTGGTGTACTCGTTGAGCGTGCGGACCATGTACTCGGTGCGTCCCTCGGTCAGGGTGCCTCCGGCGACGTTGACGTTCTCCTGACGAAGGCGTCGAACGACGGTGGCGATCGATGTGTCCGTCCTGCGCAGGTTGTCTCGCTTGATCCGGATCTCAATCTCTTCTTCGAGTCCGCCTCGGACACGGACCGCGGCGACGCCCTTAATCGGTTCCAGGGCGCGCTTGACCTGCAGTTCGGCGATCCGGCGCAGACGGCGCAGGCCCTCCTCGCCGTCAAACCGGTCGTCCGTTCCGGCCAGGCTCAATTCCATAACGGGGTCCAGCGAGGGATCGAAGCGGAGAATCAGGGGTCGCTCCGCCTCGTCGGGTAGGAAGACCAGGTCCAGTTTCTCCAACGTGTCCTGGATGGCCTCGGACATCGTCGTGTCCCAGGAGAACTCCAAGACGACGTCGGACAGGCCGGCGCGAGAGACCGAGGAGATGCGCCTCAATCCCCCGATGACGCCCAGCGCCTCTTCCAACGGCCGGGTGACGTCGTTTTCGACCTCCTCGGGGGCGGCGCCGGGGTACTCGGTGCGCACCGTCAGGGTGGGGTAGGACATCTCCGGCATCAGGGTGACCGGCAGGCGACCGTAGGAGAAATACCCGAAGACGATCGCTGCCAAGAACACCATCGTCACCGCGACAGGACGGTCGGTGATGAAGGAAGCAGCCGAATTTAGTGGGGTGGAGCCCTGAGGCATTTCGTGGCTCTTCATCGCAGGATCTTCCCAGCGGTAGTTCTGTGAAG
>JAIOSJ010000241.1 GCA_021107705.1 Thermoanaerobaculales bacterium
ATCTTTGAAGGCAATATGTCATTTGATCTCGATTTTGAAAGGGGGAAGAAACGAGATTTGAACTGGGGCCGACCCCAGGGAATACATTGAGTTTTTCGTTTTTTTCGTTTGTATGAAGGAAAGATCTAAACCATCGGAGGAGGAAAGTCTATGTGTATTAATAACTTTCGTTGGCGCCGAGCGGCTCTGCTCTGTGGTGTTCTCATCACCACATTGGGACTGATCGGTTATAGCCCGGCTGTCATGGCCCAGGAAGAGGCCGTTATCGACGAGGCAGTCGAAGCAGCGATCGAAAAGGCGTTTGAGGAAGAGATCTCCGTCACCGGTACTCTCATTCCCCGCCCGACCCTTGAGGCCCTGAGTCCGGTTACGGTGCTCGGGCCCGAGGAAATTACTTACTCAGGTGTGACCCGCATCGAGGACCTGGTGGCAACCCTGCCCCAGGCTTTCGCCGGGCAGAACTCCACCTGGGCCAACGGCGCCAGCGGAACGGCGTCGGTGAGCTTGCGTGACTTGGGTACCAATCGCACCCTGGTTCTCCTCAACGGCCGGCGTCTGGCACCCGGCTCCGCAGAGGGTACTTACGCTCCTGACCTGAACTTCATCCCGGGCTCCATGCTGAAGAGGGTTGACGTTCTGACAGGCGGCGCCTCGGCGGTCTATGGTACCGACGCTGTGGCCGGTGTCGTCAACTTCATCCTCGACACCGATTTCGAAGGGATGAGGGGCGATATTCAGTTCAGCTTCTACAACCATGACAACAGCAATGCCTTGGCGCAGGAAATGAATGATTACCGGGGTTTCGACTATCCGACGGGAACCTCCAACGACGGTAACGGCATCAACGTCAACCTCGCCTTCGGCGGCAAATTCGCCGACGGCAGGGGTCATGCCTCCGCCTATATCGGCTATCGCAAGCTGGATGAAGTCACCAAAGGAATGCGCGACTATCTGAACTGCTCCGCGTGGGCGACGGAAGGTGGTCCGCTTTGTGGTGGTTCAGCCACGACTGACCGCGGAACTTTCATTTTGGACGACGGCAGCTATGGCATGATCGACCCGACTTCCGGGGACATGGTGCCCTGGGACGGATACCGTTTCAACTACGGCCCCTACAACCACATCCAGCGTCCTGACGAACGTTGGAATGCCGGCGCCTTCGTGAACTATGAGTTCAACGAGCATGCCGAGGGTTACATTGAATTGATGTTCATGAACGACTACACCGACGCACAGATCGCGCCATCCGGCGACTTCGGCGTCACGGGCACGATCAACTGCGACAACCCGATGCTCAGCGAGCAGCAACGAGAGTACATCTGCGGCCAGTTCGGCTACACCGGCGACGACATTGCGCCTATGGTCACCCTCCGCCGCAACGTTGAAGGCGAAGGCCGTTCCAACGCGATTCGCCACACCAGCTTCCGTTTTCTTGCCGGCGTTCGGGGCGACATCAACGACCAGTGGAGCTATGACCTTTACGGTCTGTTCGCCCAGACCAACAATGACGACTCTTACAACAACGATCTGAACATCGACCGGATCGTCGAATCCTTGGACGTCATCGTCGATCCGGACTCAGGTGAGTGGGTCTGCCGCAGCGGCGGCGACTGTGTTCCCTGGAACATCTTCACACCGGGCGCCGTAGATCAGGCCGCCATCGACTATATGACGACGGTCGCCGTGATGTACGGAACGACCCGTACCAAGGTTGCCAACATGACCTTCACCGGTGACCTTGAGGACTACGGGATGATTCTGCCCGGCGCGAATTCTGGCGTTCAGGTTGCGGTGGGTGCCGAGTGGCGCCAAGAGCATCTCTCCAGAGTGCCCGACGAAGTCTATCTCAACGGCGCTGCCGCGGGCTTCGGTGGTCCAACGCAAGTGGTAGACGGTACATTCGACGTCTCAGAACTGTTCGTCGAAATGCTGGTTCCCATCATGCAGGATGCCTCCATGGCCCACGATCTGTCGATGGAACTCGGCTATCGCTATTCCGACTACAGTACTTCCGGTGGCGCCAGCACCTACAAAGCAATGTTGTCCTGGGCGCCGACCCCGAGTTTCGGTTTCCGCGGCGGCTACAACCGAGCCCTTCGCTCGGCCAACATCTTTGAGCTGTTCCGGCCACAGGGATTCAACCTGGGCGGTTCGGAAGACATCTGTGCGGGTCCCAACCCCACGGCCACCGCTGCGGAGTGCGCGAACACCGGTGTCACCGCGGGCCAGTACGGTAACGTCCCCTTCAACCCCGCCGGCCAGTACAACACCCTGGAAGGTGGAAACCCCCTTCTGGAGCCCGAAACTGCCGACACCATGACCTTCGGCATGGTCATCACCCCCGAGGGCCTTCCCGGCTTCACGGCGACCCTCGACTACTACGACATCCAGATCGAGGACACGATCGGCTCACTCTCCTACAACGACATCCTGACACAATGTGCCAGGACCGGTGATCCGGATCTCTGCAGCCCGATCCACCGTGGCCCGACCGGGGACCTCTGGTACTCATACCAGCTCGGCGGCGGCTATGTCGAAACGAGCCAACAGAACATCGGTCAGCTGTATGCCGAAGGCGTCGACCTGAGCCTCAGCTACATGTTCGCCATGGGTAACGCCGGCTTCCTCAGCACCGATCTGACCGGCACCTATGTGTTGAGCAACAGGTTTGCCAACCCGTTGGTTGATTACGACTGTGTCGGGTATTTCGGCTTCCAGTGCGGTCAGCCGCAGTCCGAGTGGCGTCATCGCGCCCGGATCACTTGGGAGACCAACTTCAAGGCCGTCTTCTCCCTGGCATGGCGTTATATCGGCTCGGCCGAGAACGACGATTACAGCCCGGACGACGATCTGAGGAACGAAGGCAACTTTGACATGTGGGAAGCCAGCGGTTCCAACGATGTCTCTGCCTTTAGCTACTTCGATCTGTCGGGAACCTACAACTTCAGCGACAGCATCCAGTTCACCCTGGGTATCAACAACCTCGCCGACAAAGAGCCGCCGATGTGGCCCGATCTCCAGGATGACCAATATGTCAACACCTACGCCACCTATGATCCGCTCGGGCGTTACGTTCACACCAGCCTTAAGTTCACCTTCTAGGTCAACTTAAATAGGTTCATCTGGCGGTCCCTTCGGGGACCGCCTTTTTTGTGAGCACCGCCCTCGCCCTTTCGCCGACTCGACCCTTCCCCTGAATGAGCATTTTCAGATCGGACCCCATGCCTTCCGGATCGAGCAGGCGTTTGATCTCTTGACGGGCGGCAAAGGTCTTCGCATCAAGATCGGCCTCCATGCCCAGGCCGTGGGCCTCGGCCACCTCCGGCAGCCCCGCCCTGACAAGCCACTCGGCCAAAGGCCAGACACCTAATTCCTGCCAATCGAGATCCGTAGCCGGCAACCGCAGATCGTCCCAGTTGACGTGAGCCGTAATGTCGAGCCGGCCGGGGTTTATTAACGGATCTCGGGACAGCTCGTGGCGGTGGTAGCACGCAAGTGAGCCCTGCGCCCGGCCGCGCGGGTCGTACAGTCGGCGGGCCTCATAGCCGTAGTCCAAGACCAGCACCAACGCCTCCGAGCCGGCCCACTCGAGGATGGCCCGATGAATGGCGGCCGCCGACCGGTTGATCTCGGCCACCTGCCCGGCCGCAAGCCTGACCCCATGTCCCATGAAATAGGACACCAGGGCGGATGGAGCCGGGTGGCGCTCCCAAACGAGCATCCCATCTTCAACCGCAACCCATAATTCTTTGAGACCCCCTTCACCGGCGATCACCCGATCAACCGGAAAGGCGTCAAAGAGTTCCGAGGCATGAAGAACCACCGGTCCGACAGCCGGCTCGGCATGGTCAAGCTGGGCGACCAAATGACAAAGATTATCGAAACGCGCTGCCGCATGGCAACGCATCGCCGGCGATCGCTCGACACCGACCACTCGGCCCAGTACCTTCCGACGATTTTCACCGAGGGCTTCACCCACGGTCACCAGGAACGATCCGTCGCCGGCGGCAAGATCGACCAGAGTCACCGCCCCTGTGAGGCTCGCCAGTTCTTCGAGAAAACGCGCCATCACGCGGCCGTACCAGGACGAAGCCGTGGGCGCCGTCATGAAATCACCCTCGCGTCCGTACCGCGGATCAGGATCCGAGTAATAACCGTTTTCAGGGTGGTACAGGGCCAACTCCATGAAATCGGCGAAAGAAACCCGGCCTCCACGTTCCTCAATCTCAGAAATCATCCAACTCATCCCGCGATTGTAATACCTCAATGACACCGGAAGAAAAACGCGAGGCGGCCAAGGCGGTGGGAAGGTTTATACGGCCGGCCGGCTATAGCGAGACCGAGTTCAGGACGGCAACAACGGCCGGCCTGGCTTTCTGGCGGCGAAACGGAATGATTGAGATCCAAAAGTAGGCGGCGACGAGCCCGTTTTTCGAGGAGAGAACGCTTGCCGAATATTCCCTTTCATGTTATAAGACTGGCTGCTGCTTTCAAATGAAGGTGGGCCTTTGGCCCACTTTTTTTACTGGCGGCGGAAAGTGCCGGAATGAAGCTGGACCCGACAATCAAGAAACAAATGAAGAGCCTGACGGAAGCGGAAGGGCTGGAGCTGGTCGCCACCGAATTCGTTGGCGCCGGCCAGAGCGCCATTCTGCGTCTGGTCGTTGACGGCCCCGACGGCGTCAACCTCGACCAGTGTGCAGCCATCTCACGGCAGGCGTCCGCGATGCTCGACGTGGATGAACCCATGGCTCACGGCTACACCCTTGAAGTCTCGTCTCCCGGTCTCGATCGGAGGCTCTACTCCGAAGCCGATTACGACCGATTTGTCGGCCGCAACATCGAGATCCGAATGGCGCCTTCCTATCGAACGCATCGTAAAGTCAATGGCGAACTCCAGGGTCTCCAAGAAGGAACGGTCCAAGTTCGCGAAGAGACCGGCACAATTGTTGGGCTTCCCTATTCCGAAATCTTCGAGGCCCGCCTCGAGATCGACTGGGAAAGTGTCATGAAGAAAGGGAAGTGTGGTCGATGAAGCTGGAGATCAACACTCTCGTCCGTCAAATGGCCGCAGAACGGGACATTGATCCCGACACGCTGATCGACGCTGTTGCGGAAGCGATTTCGTCTGCAGCGCGAAAGCACTACAAACAGGCGGCCGTCCACACCGAGATCGATCCGGAATCGGGCGAAGTTCTCGCATGGGCCGTGCGCACTGTGGCCGAACCGGGCGAGGAGGGGCTTGAACCGGAGGAGATGACTCTGGAGGAAGCCCTGAAGATCGATCCGGAAGCCGAACTCGGCGATCAGATTCGGCTCGAGGAACTCGATACCGACCAATTGGGCCGCATTGCCGCACAATCAGCCCGCCAGGTTCTGTTCCAAAGAGTACGCGAGGCCGAGCGGGCCGTCGTCTATCGCAATTATTCCGAACGAGTCGGCGAAATGCTCAACGGCATCGTCAAACGAATCGACCGCGGCGCCATCGTGGTCGAGCTTGGCGATACCGAGGGCATCGTGTCGCGTGGACATCAGGTCCGGCAGGAACGTTACTCATCCGGGGACCGCATCAAAGCAGTCATCGTTGACGTCACGATGGATGCCGCACGTCCTCAAGTCGTCCTCTCTCGTACCGACCCTCAACTCCTCATCAGGATGCTCGAGATGGAGGTTCCGGAGATTTACGACGGCACCGTAGTCGTAAAAATATGCATGCGTGAACCCGGCGAGCGGGCCAAGGTCGCAGTCTTCTCCAAAGACCGGGAGATTGACCCTGTCGGGGCCTGTGTCGGTCTCAAGGGATCTCGCGTTCAGGCAATCACCCGTGAACTCAAGGGCGAGAAGATCGATATCATTCCGTGGAACTCCGATCTCATCACCTTTGCGCAAAACGCGCTCGCGCCGGCAAAAATCAATCGCGTATCCGTTCGCGAAGAACCGATCAGGGTTCCGGTCTATGACGATGAAGGGGCCCCGCTCTTCGACGAAAACGGCGAACCGATCACTGAAGAAGGCAAAGAGGTGGTCCTTGATGTCATTGTCGGGACCGAACAGCTCTCCCTGGCCATCGGCCGACGGGGCCAAAATGTTCGCCTGGCCTCGAAGTTGCTCAACTGCCGGGTCGAGATCAAGAGCGAGGAAGCCGTCAAAGACGAATTAGCCTCTGCCCTCGCATCGATGCTTCGTAAGATGGAAGGCATCGAGGGCGAAGCGGACGTTCCTGAGGTCGATGGCATCTCCGAGATGGATTATGACCTTCTCATCCCCCTCGAGGAGATGGAGATGATCACCGATCGATTACGGGAACGCATGGAGAGCCACGGCATTCACACGGCAAAGGACATCCTGAGCCGTTCAGCGGAAGAGCTGGCCACTATTCCGGGAATTGGACCGGTGACGGCCCAGCGGCTTCTTGACATGGTTCAGGAAACGGTAGACCAGGCACGTGCCGAAGCCGCTGAGGCCGCGGCCATGGAGGAGTGATGCAGCAGTTGCGGGTAGTCGATCTCGCCCACACGATGGGGATCTCGGCGCGAGAGCTGATCTTCAAGCTCCGTTCTATCGGCGTCAGCGTTAATTCCGAGGAAGACACGCTCGATCTGAGTACTGTCCGTGCGATCATCACGGGCGAGACGCTACAGAAACGCCCACGCGAAGTGATTCAGCGTCGAGACCAGCAAGAACAAGAGTCGCAGTCCGTAACGGCACGGGACCGGATGGCCCGCCGGCGTCGCCGTCAAGTGATGGAGACCGAGCACGAAATCCGTGAGGTCGTCACGGAGAAGAAGGAGACGCCGAAGCCCACGGCGGAAGCGACGATCGCGGAGACTGAGGTCACAGCCGATGAACCGGCGACGACCGAACAAGTCAGTGAAGCGATTGAAGTCGACACTGTCGAAGCCGAAGTCGTCGAGGTCGTCGAAGAACAACCCGTCGAGCTGGATGCTTCCGAAGCCGAACCCACGGTTGAGCATCCTGACGAAATCGTTGCCGAGGCTGAGGTCCAGACCGAAGAGGTCGCCTCTGAACCCGAAATTGAGACCAGTACCGAAGCGGTCGAGGCCGAGGTCCCGGTGAAGAAGGTCGAGTCTGAAGGCGACGACGAAATCGTCCGCAAACCGGCCCCGGAAGTCCGAGAAGAGGAATTCACAACCGAACGAACGACCGAAGAGGAAGAGAAACCCAAAAGGGTTCAGGCCAGTCGGGCGAAGACCCCGCTTGAGCGAACCCTTCGTGTTCTCTCGCCCGACGAAATCAAACAGCGATTGAAAGACCAAAAACTGGCGGAGGAGCGCCGCAAGGCCGAGCGCGCCCGCGGGCGGACCAAACCGGTAGGCAGCCGTAAGGCGAAGGCCGCCGCCGACGCCAAGGAAATCCGCGACCTTCTCAACCGATTCGAAGAACAGAAGGTCAAAGGACAGACCGAAGGAAGCGTTTCCCCGACCTCGCGTCCCGCACCACGCCCGACCGGGCAGCAGCGTCTGAGCAAGAAGGCCCGACGGCGGCAACAGCAACAAGAGGCGACTCGACGCCCGGCGCCGCCGCGCCCGTCTCGTACGGTGCAGTTCAAAGATGAGATGAAACCAGAGGGTCCGATCATCCTTTCCGAGATGGTGACGGCTCGCGAATTGGCGGAGAAACTCAACATCACCGCCAAAGACCTCCTTGGGATGCTTATCAAACGGGGCATGATGGTTACGACGAATCAGGCCCTGCCACACGAGTTGGCAGAGGAAATCTGTGCCGAACTCGAAGTCGACGCGATGGTGGCCACGGCGGAGGAACTGGTCGAATTCGAGCGGGAAGAGGCCGCGGAAGCCTCCGGACCGCTCGAACCCCGACCACCGGTCGTCACGGTCATGGGCCATGTTGACCACGGCAAGACATCCCTCCTCGACGCAATGCGCTCGAGCCGCGTTGCCGAGGGTGAAGCCGGCGGCATCACCCAGCATGTCGGGGCATCCAAAATCGTCACCAAGGACGACCGCGTGATTGTGTTCGTCGACACACCTGGCCACGAAGCCTTCACCAAGATGCGGGCGCGAGGCGCCCAGATCACAGACATCGTCGTTCTCGTCGTCGCCGCGGACGACGGCGTGATGCCTCAGACCAAAGAGGCCATCAACCACGCCCGAGCGGCCAACGTTCCACTCATCGTGGCGATGAACAAAATCGACAAGAACAACGCCGCACCGGACCGGGTCAAGCAACAGCTGGCCGAGGTAGAGGTTCTGGTCGAGGACTGGGGCGGGGACATCCCATGCATTCCCGTGTCCGCCAAGACCGGAGACGGTGTCTCCGAGCTATTGGACATGATCCTTCTGGTTTCCGAAATGCGAGAATTCAAGGCTTCCTCCCAGGGAGCGGCCCGCGGTGTCGTTCTCGAGGCACAAAAGGAAAAAGGCCGCGGCATCGTCGCAACAGTGGTGCTTCAGCAGGGGACCCTGGGGATCGGAGATCCCTTCTTCTGCGGAACCACTTGGGGCCGAGTCCGTGCGCTGGCGAATGAAACCGGTGGCCGAGTCCAAAGTGGCGGCCCATCCGATCCCGTAGAAATCATGGGGTTTGACGGCGTCCCGAACGCCGGAGATGTTCTCCAGGTTGTCGAAAACGAAGAACGCGCCCTTGAAGTGGCCTCTTTCCGCAGGCTCCGAGAACGGGAAGAAGGATTCGCCTCAACCCACAAGATCTCACTGGAGAACCTGTTCGACCACATCTCTGCGGGCGATCAGAAGGAACTCAACGTTGTCATCAAGGCCGACGTTCAGGGATCCGTCGAGGTCCTGCGTGAAGCGATGTCCAGCCTCGGAACAGATGATGTCAGTATCAATACACTGCACGGATCTGTGGGCGCCGTAACGACCAATGATGTCATGCTGGCCGCCGCCTCAAATGCCATTATCATCGGCTTTTCCGTCCGTCCCGAACGCACCGCCCGCGATCTGGCGGAGACCGAAAACGTCGATATTCGCCTGTACACGGTGATCTATTCGCTCATCGACGACATCAAAAAGGCTATGGTCGGTCTCCTCGACCCCGAGTTCAAGGAAGAAGAACTCGGCCGAGCCGAGGTACGTGAAGTGTTCAAGGTTCCGAAGATCGGATCCATCGCAGGATCCCATGTTTTGGAAGGCGTAATCAAACGCGACGCCAAAGTCCGGCTTCTGCGTGACAACGTCGTTATTCACGAGGGCGCCATCGGTTCATTGCGCCGCTTCAAAGACGACGCGTCCGAGGTTCGTCAGGGCTTCGAATGTGGCATCGGCCTAGAAAAATATAACGATATCAAGGTCAATGACATCATCGAGGCATTCCAGATGATTGAGATCGAACGTGAGTTGTAGGGACCGATGCATTTGACCACAGGATGCCGATTCAGGTGATTTCATTGACCGTGGACGGTCGGTGCTCACTCTTCGGAAACAGAATATGGAACAGGAAACGAATCTGTACGTTGGCATTGCTCGGCTCGAACTCCATATTCCCGAGGCTCGAAGCCTGAAAGCCAAGCGGAGCCCGACCCGATCGTTGATCGAAAGAATCCGCAATCGACATCAGGTCCTGGTGACCGAGATCCAACATCAAGATCTCTACCAGCGAGCGGCCTTCGCCATCTGCGCCGTGTCGACCGATCCCGTCGATGTTGAGAGCCGGCTCCAGCGAGTCGAACGAACGATCGACGAGAACTGGGCCGGAAACGTCCTGCGTTGGGACCTGGAAATCATACAATGTTAACTCTTACCGAGTTTCCCACCAGTCGGTAGCCTCCGGAGGTCATAATGTCCCGAAAGGGTTTTAGTCGAAATCAGCGCCTTGAAGGGGAGATTCGCTCGGTCCTCGCCGAGACGCTGCTCCAAGATGTGAAAGACCCTCGCCTCGAGGGTGTGATCGTGTCCACCGTACGCCTGAATCGTGATGGGACCCTGGCGACCATCTTCTTTTCCCTGATCGGTGATTCTGAGAAAGAACGCCAGGCCGCCGACGGTTTCGCGGCCGCCTCACCCTTCCTCAGGCGCACCCTCGGCCGACGGATGCGAATCCGGATTCTGCCCTCTCTCGAATTTGCGAGGGATGAATCGTTCGAATATGGCGCCAAGCTGGATCGGCTGTTCGACAAGCTCCATTCGGAGGGTGTCATACCCCCGACCGAGGAGGATCCTGGAGCCGAGTCATGAGTCGCAACACCCAAGATCCGCGTGAAGTCCTCGAACGCCTCCGGCGTGCGAAGAAGATCCTCATCGTCGGCCATCGAAACCCCGATGGCGACTGCCTTGGGGGAGCTCTCGGGCTGGCCGAACTCGCTGAGAAACTGGACATCCGGGCCGTGGTCCACGCCAAGGACCAAGCGCCCGAAGGTCTTCGAGAACTCCCGGGCGCCGACCGAGTAACGGTGGCTGATGACCTCCCTGAGGACTTTCCTGAGGCCTTCGATCTGGTCGTCACCATGGAGTGCCCAGGCCTCGACCGAACCGGATTCGACGGCCTGCATCAGCTGCCGATTTTGAACATCGACCACCACCGGGCCAACGATGAGTATGGCGAACTGAACTATCTGGACGAAGACTCCCCGGCCGTTGGAGAGATGGTCTGGCGTCTTTTCGAGGTTGCACCCGTCAGCCCGTCAGCCGAAGCGGCAACAGTCTTGTTCGCCGCACTGTCCACCGACACGGGAGACTTCCGATATTCAAACGCCACCGGCAAGGCCTTCCGCGCAGCTGCCGAAATGGTCGAGTGGGGAGCGGACCCAACCCTCGTCGCCGAACTGGTCCACGGACGCCGCAGTGTCGGATCCGTACGTCTTCTCGGTGAAGCTCTGTCCACCCTGGAGTTGCACTTTGGCGGGCGTCTGGCGGTGATCCATGTCGATCCCCGGTCGTTCGAGAGGGCCCAGGCTCAACCATCCGACACCGAGGAGATCATCAACACACCGCGCGGCATCGCCGGTGTTGAGGCTGTCGCTTTCCTCAAACAGGGGCCTTCGGGGGAGGTGAGAGCCAGCCTTCGCTCTACGGGAGATGTCGATGTCAGATCAGTGGCGGCCTCTTTCGGCGGAGGTGGACACACCAACGCCGCCGGCTGCTCGATCGCCGGTGACATGAAAACCGCGCGAGGCGCCCTCCTGGCAAAACTCGAAGTCCTTTTGGAGAAATGACATGAGTCGACGACGGCCATCGCGATGGAATGGACTCCTGCCGGTCTTCAAAAAAACCGGGCCGACCTCTCACGATGTCGTCGATGTCGCAAGATGCAGCCTCAGGGAACGCCGCATAGGCCACACCGGAACCCTTGACCCGATGGCGGAGGGCCTCCTTTTGCTGTGTGTCGGCAAAGCGACTCGGCTCCAACAGTACCTTCTTGGTTGGGACAAAACCTACATCGGCCGCGTCCGATTGGGATGGGCCACCGACACCTATGACGCCGAAGGCGAGCGGATCCAACCCGAGGGAACTCCCCCCGTTCTTTCCACCGAACAGCTCCTTGAGTTCAAAAACAGGTTCAGCGGTGAGATCGAACAAGTCCCTCCTCCTTATTCGGCGAAGAAAGTCGGCGGGAAGAAGCTCTATGAACTCGCGAGAGACGGGCAGTCGATCGATGTCGAGGCAAAGAAGGTCACCGTCCACGCTCTCGAGCTTGAGCAGACATCGGAGAACGAAATACGGCTCGAAGTCACCGTTTCGAGCGGCTTCTACGTTCGCTCCCTCGCCCACGACCTCGGGACCTCCTTGGGTTGTGGAGGACACCTTCGTGCCCTTGAGCGAACCAGGATCGGAGTTCTCGACGCCAACGACGCCTTGGCCCAAGATGCCCTGGAAGCGGCGAAAAGTCCGGAAGAAATCATCGACGGTCCGCATTGGATCCCCCTGGAGAGAATTCCCCTCCCCTTCCCTTCCGTGGACCTCAACCCAACTGCAGCCCAACGATTCCTTCACGGCCAGGAGGTCGTGGTGCTCCGGTCTTCAGATGAGCCACTGACCGCGGGCAGCCCAATCGCAGTGCGCAGGGGTAACGACCTCATCGGTGTCGGTTCGGTCAAAAACCTCCTCGCGCGGGGCAGAACCGTGAACGTGCAACCAACCCTGGTGCTGGGAGATGCTCCAGAATAGATACGCCACAAGCATCGCCCTCGTGGTAAACCCGGGTTAACCATTGAACTGAACAGCACTTCTTGCTATGGTGGCGAGACCTCCTCGCCACCGGAGGAACAGCGGAGGAAACAGTGAGTCACTTTGACGCCCAGAAAGAAACAATTATTGACGAATTCAAGACCCACCCGAACGACACAGGGTCTCCCGAGGTACAGGTCGCACTGCTGACCAAACGCATCCTCTTCCTGACCGAACACTTCAAGACCGCAAAGAAGGACTACCACTCTCGCCGCGGCCTCCTCCGTTTGGTCGGACGTCGACGCAGATTGCTTGACTACCTCAAGAACAAAGACATAACTCGCTACCGCAACCTGATTCAACGCCTCGGACTTCGTGGCTGACAGCTTCTCGCGGAAGCGGAGGGCCCACGGCGGCCCGCACTGAAACAATGATGATGAGCAGGCGGCCACCTGAGGGTGGCCGTACTGCAGATTGGACAAATAATGACAATAACCAAAAAGGCTCTCGACATCGGTGGAAAGACCATGACCTTCGAGCTGGGCAAGATCGCCAAACAGGCGGCCGGCTCCGTCGTCGTTCAGATCGACGACACCATGGTGCTGGTCACCGCATGTTGTGCGGACGAGCCCCGAAGCAACGCCGATTTTCTTCCGCTGACCGTGGATTACCGTGAAAATACATATGCCGGTGGGCGGATCCCCGGCGGCTTCTTCAAACGGGAAGGACGCCCGACCGAGAAGGAGACCCTGACCTGCAGGGTCATCGACCGCGGCCTGAGGCCTCTCTTTCCGACCGGCTATTTCGTCGAGACTCAGGTCATCGGTTGGGTACTCTCGGCAGACAGTGACAACGACCCCGATGTCCTCGCCATGAATGGCGCCTCGATCGCGCTGATGGCCGCCGGCTCGATCCCGTTCGACACTCCGATCGCCTCCGTGCGGATCGGTCGATTGGACGGTGAGTTCGTCCTCTTCCCCTCCTACTCCCAGCGCGAAGAATCCGACCTCGATCTCGTGGTCTCCGGCACCGAAAATGCCATCGCCATGGTGGAGTGCGGCGCCGACAAACTCCCGGAGAACGTCGTCATCGACGCCCTCGAGCTGGCCCACAGCGAAATCAAGCGCCTCATCGCCATACAACGCGAAATCATCGCTGAGCTCAAGGTCGTCAAGGCGCCCTTCGAACCGCCGACCGACCCGTGGCCTGTTGGCTTCGACGACGAGGTCCGGTCACAGTGGAAGACCGAACTCACCGAAGCGATGCACGTCAAGGGAAAATTCGAACAAAAGGATGCGATCAACGCCATCCGCGCCAAGGCTCTCGAGGCACTTTCCGACGATGAGGCGGCTGAAAAGACCCCCTGGGTCAAAGGCGTGTTCCGCAAGATGACAAAGGAAATCACCCGCGAGACCATTCTCGGCGAGGGCAAACGCCTCGACGGCCGGGCCTTTGACGAGATCCGTCCGATTTCTTGCGAAGTAGGTTTCCTGCCGCGAGCCCACGGCTCTGCCCTCTTCACCCGCGGTGAGACTCAGTCCATCGTCACCTGCACCCTCGGCGTCTCTCAGGACCGCCAGTTGATTGAAAGCTACAAGGGCGAGTGGAAAGAGCCCTTCATGCTCCACTACAACTTTCCACCATTCTCGGTTGGAGAGGCACGCTTCTTGAGAGGTTCGAGCCGCCGAGAGATTGGTCACGGAAACCTGGCTCGCAGAGCCCTCCTGCCGGTCCTTCCCACAGAGGAAGCCTTCCCCTACACCATACGGATCGTATCCGACATCACCGAGTCGAACGGCTCCTCGTCGATGGCTTCGGTCTGCGGCGGGTCCTTGTCGATGATGGATGCCGGAGCGCCGCTTTCGTCTGCAGTTGCCGGCGTCGCCATGGGCCTGGTCTCCGACGGCGAACGCCACGCCGTGTTGTCCGATATCGCTGGTCAGGAAGACCACTACGGCGACATGGACTTCAAAGTCACGGGAACCCAAGAAGGGATCACCGCACTACAGATGGATATCAAGGTCTCCGGCCTTCCGCGTGAGATCCTTGAACAGGCGCTGGGACAGGCCCGTCAGGGTCGCCTCCATATTCTGGGCATCATGAAGGACGCAATCTCCGAGGGCCGCGAAGAAATCTCTCCCTACGCACCTCGCATCTATACGATGAAGGTTGATGTTGAGCAAATCCGCAATGTCATCGGCGCCGGTGGAAAGACCATCCGGGCGATCGTCGAGCAGACCGGCGCCAAGATCAACGTCGAGGACGACGGAACCATCCAGATCGCCACCAGCGATGGGGCGGCGGCGGAGAAGGCCATCGCCATTATCGAAGGCCTCACCAAGGTCCCCGAGATCGGCGAAGAATTTGACGGGGTGGTCAAGCGCCTCGAACCGTACGGCGCCTTCGTCGAGATCCTTCCCAACCAGGACGGTCTGGTTCACATCTCCGAAGTTGCCATGGAACGCATTCCGGACATCCGCGACGTCCTCACCGAAGGTGACGAGATGCGAGTCCGAATCATCGACATCGACGGCAACGACCGCATCAAGCTCTCACGGCGCGTGATTCTCGAAGACGAAGCCCGCGCTCGCGGCGAGGACATCCCCGAGCGAGATCCCCTCGGAGATCGTCGGGGCGGACGCCCGGGCGGCGGTGGACGCGACCGAGACCGGCGAGGCGGACGCGACCGAGACCGCGGACCACGACGATAAACACAAAACCCGGCGGGCAACCGCCGGGTTTTTTGCTGACAGCCTCATGCCGCACCACGACAAAAAGGTCTTGATTTCTTGCCCTGCATCGGTGATTATGAATGAGTGTTCATTCACTTTATCCTCGACATGAGAAACAGGGAGGCCTTCCGTGGACTATAAAGTCGATATTCGTGACATCAAATTCCAGCTCTTCGAGTGGCTCGACACAGCTAAACTGCTTGAATCCGAACGCTTTGGCGACTGGGACCTCGAGCAGATGGACATGATCGTGGACGAGGCGTTGAAGATCGCCCAGGAGCAAATGGCAGCCTGCAACGACGACGGCGACCGCATCGGCGCCCAGTGGAACGACGGCATCGTCACCATGCCAGAGAGCTTCAAACCGGTCTACGACACCATCAGCGAGGGCGGCTGGATCGGCCTGCTGGGTTCCCCCGAGTACGGCGGCATGGGCCTGCCGGAAACTGTCGGCACCGTGGTCAACGAGTTCTTCTCGGGATCCAACGTCTCCCTCTCCCTGACCCTGATGCTGACCCGGGGCGTCGGCGCCATGATCGAAAACTTCGGTACCGACCAACTCAAGGCGACCTATGTCGAAAAGACCTACACGGGACAGTGGGGCGGCACGATGTGCCTGACCGAGCCCCAGGCTGGATCCGACGTCGGCGCCTCGACGACCAAGGCGATCAAACAGGACGACGGCAGCTATCTCATCTCGGGCGAGAAGATCTTCATCACCTCGGGCGACCACAATCTGGCCGAGAATATCATTCACCTGGTACTCGCACGCACGCCGGGCGCGCCGGCGGGAACCAGGGGCCTGTCGCTCTTCATCGTGCCCAAGATCCGCGTCAACGACGACGGTACCCTCGGAGAGGCCAACGACGTCGCCTGCTCCAACATTGAAGAAAAGATGGGCATCCACGGATCTCCAACCTGTTCGCTGGTCTTCGGCGGCAACGACGGCTGTCAGGGCTTCCTGCTCGGCGAAGAGCTCCACGGCATGAAGCTCATGTTCCACATGATGAACGCCGCCAGGATCGAAGTCGGCATGCAGGGCTGCGCGGCCGCCGGCGGCGCCCACCAGCAGGCATTGGCCTTCGCCAAGGAGCGCTTGCAGAGCCGCCACTGGAAAATGATGAAGGATCCCGAAGCGCCCCAGGTGGCCATCGTCGAGCACCCCGATGTCCGGCGCATGCTCCTGACCTCCAAAGCCTACACCGAGGCGATGCGGGCTATCCTGCTGCAAGCATCCTACTACCTCGATCTCAGCCACACAGCAGAGGGTGACGAGGCCAAGAAGTACAAGAATTACGTTGAGGTCCTGACACCGATCTGCAAGGCATGGTGCTCCGAGTGGGGACTTCAGGTAGCCCACCTCTGCGTCCAGGTGCACGGCGGCTACGGCTACACCAAGGAATACGCGGCGGAGCAGTACATGCGCGACGCCGAGATCGCCTGCCTGTACGAGGGCACCAACGGCATCCAAGCCCTGGACTTCGTCGCCCGCAAACTGCCCCTGGCCGGCGGTCAACCGATCAAGGACCTCCTGGGCATGGCCGAGAAGACATTCAACAAGGCCAAGAGCGACCCCGAACTGATGGAGCCCGCCTGGCTCTTGGCAGCCGGCCTCAAACAGGTCGAGACCATCTCCAAGGAGCTTGGCAAGCGGCCCGACGGCATCCAACTGGTGCTGATCAACGCCGTACCTCTGCTCGACATGGTCGGCACCTGCCTCGGCGCCCACTACCTTCTGGATCAGGCGATGCTGGCCAAGACCAAATTGGCCGCCATCCTCGAAGACGCCGGCATCGACACCGACGACAAGAAGGCCTACAAGGCATTCCTCTCGGACAACGAAGAGGCCGCCTTCTTCCACAACAAGGTGCAGACCGCGATCCACTTCGCCTACCGCGCCCTGCCGACGGTCCCGGCGAAAGCGGCAGCGATCCGATCCGGAGAGAAGGCTGCGTTGTACGCGATTATGTAGGGAGCTGTCGGCTATCAGCGATCAGCTGTCAGCAGAACACACCGGCCGTCCGAAAGGGCGGCCGGTTCTTGCTTTCAGTCCTTTCGGCGGTAAGCCGAAGGACAAAACTGAGGGCTTAGCTGTTTGCAAAATTCAGCGTACGAGAATGCGGGCCGGGGGGCCCGCGCTCCAGCTCGGTATCCAGGGGTCCTGAACTCTTTGACCCTTTGACTCTTTTGACCCTATCTTCGTGCCTTTTTGTGCCTTTTTGTGGCTATTCCTGGAGTTTTGCAAACAGCTGAGCTGACAGCTGATCGGTCCTGTGATAAACAACTGCTGCGGTTTTCCGCTGGAGTTGCTGATGGATCCCCAAACTCAGACCTTGCTCGAAACCATCCGAATGGGCATCATCGGCCGCGATCGTGCGATCGACGGCCCCTTCGGTTCACGTCGGGTGACCTACGCGGACTACACCGCGTCGGGTCGCTCCCTGGACTTCATTGAGGACTTCATCCGTGACGAGGTGATGCCGCTCTATGCCAATACTCATACGGAGACCTCGACGACGGGTTTGCAGACGACTCACTTCCGGGAGGAGGCCCGCCGGATCATCCATCAGTCGTTGGGAGGCACCGACGACGACGTCGTAATCTTCTGCGGCTCTGGAGCGACCGGCGCCATCCAGAAGATGATCGACATCCTCAACCTGAGAATCCCCGCCGATCTCGACCGACGCTACGGACTCAGCGATCACATCCCCCCAGAAGAACGTCCCGTCGTATTTATCGGCCCGTACGAACACCACTCCAACGAGATCTCGTGGCGGGAAACCATCGCCGACGTCATCGAAATTCCGGAAAACCATGACGGCCGGATCGACGAAGAAGTCCTTGAACAGCGCCTGTTGGAATTCGCCGACCGGCCGTTGAAGATCGGCTCATTTTCCGCTGCCTCCAACGTCACCGGCATCGTCTCCCACACCTTCAGCATCACGGCCTTGTTGCACCGCCATGGTGCGCTGTCGTTCTGGGACGTCGCGGCGGCGGCGCCCTACGTCAATTTCAACATGAACCCTCACCGCAAGGAGTGGCCGGACGAACACACCACCAAGGACGCGCTCTTCCTCTCTCCCCACAAATTCGTCGGCGGCCCGGGCACGCCCGGCGTCCTTGTTGTCAAGAAAAAACTGCTGACCAACAGGGTCCCGACGGTCCCCGGGGGCGGCACGGTCTCCTACGTCTCCGAAACCGAGCACACCTACATCACCGACCCCAGCCACCGGGAGGAGGGCGGCACCCCGGCGATCATCGAAAGCATTCGGGCCGGCCTGGTCTTCCGGCTCAAGAACGCCGTCGGTCAGAAAACGATTGAGAAACTCGAGTACGCCGTCGTCGCCAAGGCAATTGCTTCGTGGTCGGCCAACGACAACATCTACATTCTGGGGAGCCTGACCTCGACACGACTCTCCATCGTCAGTTTCATCATCAAACACGGGACAAAGTACCTTCACCACAACTTCGTTGTCGCCCTCCTCAACGACCTCTTCGGCATCCAGGCCCGGGGAGGCTGCTCCTGCGCCGGGCCCTACGGCCACCGGCTCCTGGGCATCGACCTCGAGCGCTCACATCTATTCCAGGAGGCGATCAACTCGGGATGCGAAGGCATCAAGCCCGGATGGGTCCGCGTCAACTTCAACTATTTCTGTTCTTCGGAGGAGATCGACTACATCCTCGAAGCGGTCAACTTCATCGCCGACCACGGATGGAAATTACTTCCCAAGTACGATTTTCACGCCGACAACGGGCTCTGGCACCACATCGACCGCAAACCGGAAGCCGTTCGCGACCTCAAGGATCTGCACTTTGAGGGAAACAGGCATCGACACCAGTCGAGCTTCTTGACCGAGCCCGAGTCCGCCCTCCCCGGCTATCTGGAGGCCGCTCGATCACTGGTGGCGGACAGCGACTCCCAAGTCGTTTCAATCGAAGCGGAAAGTCCGCTCCCCAAGAACCTCGAAGACTTACGATGGTTCACGCTTCCGGGGGAAGTTCGAACTCAAGCTGACAGAGAGGAAGAACGATGAAGTCACACACCGATTATCTGACACTCGAAGTCCCGGAGCGCATGGCCTTCATCAATATCACCGGCGAAGTCGAACACGCTCTCAAGGAAAGCGGAGTTCAAGAGGGTCTCTGCCTGGTCAATGCGATGCATATCACGGCTTCCGTTTTCATCAACGACGACGAGCCGGGCCTCCACCGTGACTACATGAAATGGCTCGAAGCCCTGGCGCCCTTCGACCCGTCACCCGATCGCTACCACCACAATCAGACCGGCGAAGACAACGGAGACGCCCATCACAAGAGACAGATCATGGGCCGGGAAGTCGTCGTGGCGATCACCAGGGGAAGGTTGGATTTCGGTCCCTGGGAACAGATCTTTTACGGGGAGTTCGACGGGCGAAGGTCAAAGAGGGTCCTCGTAAAGATTATTGGAGATTGAAATTTCAAGCACTACCCGATGCTCGAGAGCCTCACACCGGCGTACGCGAAGGGTTGAAACAGAACAGCTTTCGGACCAACTGAAACGACGCCCAGGTAACCGAATCGTAACCCCAACCCGATCTCCGGCCGTATCCGAGGGCCTCAGGCAATCGGTATCGAGTATCGATGACCGCTCTCCACCCTCAGGCGATAGTGACGTCCTCGCAGAGGTAGACGTCCTGAATGGAGTTCAGCAGATCGACGCCCTCGACCATCGGCTTTTGGAAGGCCTTGCGACCGGAAATAAGCCCCATGCCGCCGGCGCGCTTGTTGACCACCGCCGTCATGACCGCCTGCTCGAGATCGCCCGAACCGCCTGAAGCGCCCCCGGAGTTGATGAGTCCCGCTCGGCCCATGTAGCAGTTGACAACCTGCCAGCGGGTGAGTTCGATCGGGTTGTCCGGTACCAGATCTCCATAGACCTTCTTGTGAGTCTTACCGAAACCGATCGCATTGTAGCCGCCGTTGTTCTCGGGCTGCTTCTGCTTGATGATGTCGGCTTCGATCGTCACGCCGATGTGATTTGCCTGACCGGTCAGATCGGCCGAGGCGTGGTAATCGACGCCGTCTTTCTTGAAATCCGGGTTGCGAAGATAGCACCACAAAACCGTGAACATACCCATCTCGTGAGCCTCCTCGAAGGCTTCGGAGATCTCCATGATCTGGCGCCGACAGTTGTCGGAACCGAAATAGATAGTCGCTCCGATACCTGCTGCGCCGAGGTTCCATGCCTGCTCGACCGAAGCGAAGAGCGTCTGGTCGAACTCCGTGGGATACGTCAGCATTTCGTTGTGGTTGATCTTGACGATGAAGGGAATCTTATGGGCATACTTCCGCGACACGGCGCCGAGCACACCCAGGGTCGAGGCCACGCCGTTACAACCACCCTCAATCGCCAGCTTAACGATGTTCTCGGGATCGAAGTAGATGGGATTCGGGGCGAAGGACGCAGCGCCGGAGTGCTCGATACCCTGATCGACGGGCAAAATGGAAACATATCCGGTACCACCCATTCGGCCGGAGTCATACAACCTCTGGAGGGAGCGCATTACGCAGGGGGAGCGATCCGTCTGAGCCACCACGCGATCGACAAAATCTGGCCCAGGAAGGTGGAGCAGATCTCGAGAAATACCACTGCACCGATAATCCAAGAGAGCGGCATGGTCACCGAGCTGTTGGCGGATGATTTCGATCATGATGAACCTCCTGTTGAACCGACATTGTACCGGGAGTTTCCTCCAAACCAAGGGTTATCTTTCACCACCTCCCTATCGCCCGGGTCTGGGGTGCAGCCTCTCGATCAAGGCTGCGATAGGCCACCGCCTCGGCAAGATGAGGCGCGAGCACCTTATCCTCCGCAGCCAAGTCGGCGATCGTGCGGGCGACCCTCAAAATTCGGTGATAGGCCCGCGCCGACAGACCCAAAGTCTTCGCGGCCCTCTCCAAAAGACGACGACCATCTGCATCCGGCGATGCCAATGACTCGATGTGTCCCGGACCCATCGCCGAGTTGGTCCGCACCTCACTCCCGGCAAACCGCTCGGCCTGACGGAGTCGAGCGGAAAAGACCCTTTTTGCGACAACCTCGGTCGTCTCGCCGCGGCGCCGACTTCCCAATTCCCTCCAGGGCACCGCCGGAACCGTCACCTGGATGTCAAGACGGTCCAACAACGGGCCCGACAACCTCGAGCGGTAACGCTGAATCGCCTGCGGCGTACAGGTGCAGTCCCGCTGGTCATCACCGAGATAGCCGCAGGGGCATGGGTTGGCGGCAGCGACCATCTGGAAACCGGAAGGGAAGGTCATGTTCGACCTCGCTCTCGAGATCGTAACCTCTCGATCCTCAAGAGGTTGCCGCAAACCCTCCAAAACGTCCCGTCGGAACTCATTGATCTCGTCAAGAAACAAAACACCGTTGTGGGCGAGCGAGACCTCGCCGGGCTGGGGGTTTGTGCCACCGCCAATCAGAGCTGCCGCTGAGATCGTGTGGTGAGGGGCACGAAAGGGCCGGCGTTCCAACAGCCCAATGGGCCGCGGCACCCGAGTCGAGACCGAAAAGACACAGGTTGTCTCGAGCGCCTCCTCGGGCTCGAGGGGCGGCAGAATTCCCGGAAGCCGACGAGCCAGCATTGACTTCCCGCTCCCTGGCGGACCCATCATTAGAATATTGTGTCCACCCGCGGCAGACACCTCGAGGGCCCGCCTGGCCACCTCCTGGCCGATCACATCCTCGAGGTCTGGGGCCTGCGGTTCCTTGAAGGTCTTTCCGAGGAACTGATCTCCAGTTCCTTCAGCCGGTACCTCACCGTCGCGCAACCAGCGGACAACCGCACCCAGGCTCGTAGCCGGCGTCACCATGATCCCATCCACAACCTGCGCCTCGCTTGCATTTGCCTCCGGTACGATGACCTCCTCGATGCCCCTCCGACGAGCCGCCAAGACCATCGGCAAGATCCCCCGAACCGGCTGCAGCTTCCCCTCAAGGGAGAGCTCACCAACCAGCAGTCGCCCGGCAAGTCTCTTCGCCGGCACCTCTCCCACGACTGCCAGAAAGGCCATCGCCATCGGCAGATCGAGTCCAGCGCCTTTCTTGGGCTCATCGGCCGGCGCCAGGTTGAACACGACATTAGCGGCCTCAGCCCGACGACCGAGGTGTCGAATGGCGGCAAAAATCCTTTCCCGGGCTTCACGAACCGCCGTGTCGGCCATTCCCACAACAATTACTGACGGCAGCGTCGAACGAATCCGATCGACCTCCACGTTCACAAACAAAGCATCCACACCGCGTGGCGTGGCGCCAAGTACTTTCGCGTGCATAGTTTTCCCCTTTACCTAGGAATAAGTTGTGCAGGTGGACCACTCAAGAATTGCACGCACGAGTAACGGTGTCAAGAGGGAGCTGTCGCCTATCAGCTGAAAGCTGCTATAATAGTGGTTGATCGATCCGGGGGCGTACCGGCTTCGACGGGGAACTATACTGGTCGTCGGCAGCGTGTCGAGTTCCACCCCTCGTTAAACGGGTGGGGCAAAACTTAACTGCCAATACTGACTACGCACTGGCTGCTTAAATAGCCACGTCGTTTCCGAGGCTTTGTCCATCAGCCTGGATACGACGACGTTTGATGGACTAAGCTGCGGCGCTCGCCCGAACGTCACGGACAAAAATTCAGGGCTGGTTTCGTAACACGGCCGTCCACCGGCCAGTTGCGGGGCGAGATTAAACGGTGGGCTGCACACGGAGAAGCCGCCGACCGGAGTTCCTCGGACGTGGGTTCGACTCCCACCGCCTCCACCAGCAATTAAATCTGACGCCTTCGGGCGTCATTTTTAATTGCATGGGGCACGCCCCGCTGGGACGTGCCAACCCTGATTTTCTTCGAAAGGCCTTTCGCTGATCCTTCGCGCCGAAGAAGAACGTCAGGGTTGGCAATCCCCGGGAAGCGCGATCCAAATCGGATCTCCCGGCTCGGGAGGAGGCCGCCGCGCCTGAGCAGCGGGGTCACACTCGCTTCGACCTACCTTGGTCGTGACCCCGCTGATCGGGCGACGCTGGGTCGCCGCAGGGCGGACCAGAAGACCGGAGTTGAAAACCGTGAGCTTCGCAGGGTGTGGCCCCCGGGCAAAAGAAATACGGGAAGACCGGACCAGACACGAAACTTTTCTCCGCGATGGAACCGATGTTGGGAGAGAAGCGGCGGTTCTCGCCGACACCGGCCGTTCTGTTCATTCCTCTGGCGGACTGGTCGCTTGGGGATTCAGCCTGCTCATTCCCCATACGGACCGCACCTTCATGTCTCGAGCACCTCTTGAGGCGATCAATGCGGTACGGATTCGGAGGGGCGGTACATCGGAATTCGGTGTGGCGAGTATTAACTACCAATTGAAGGATCTGCTCACCAAGGCAGTGGCTCCAGAGGCCACCCTATGATGTGGTGTATCTTTTCAGCGGCACCGGTCGATTCAGCCCCAGAAAAAGAAACGCCACCCGGAAGGTGGCGTCGGGCCGATGATGCTCTCACCGGCGGG
>JAIOSJ010000129.1 GCA_021107705.1 Thermoanaerobaculales bacterium
AGGAGGTGTGAGATGTGCTTCCGGAAGGCCGCAGGCGTAGTCGTTCTACTTCAATGACTTACGGCTGCGCAGATTGCGCCTCAGTCGCGATTTGCAGCCGTGATGGGGTTTTCGGCCGGGCCTCTAGTGACCGCGGTCACCGACGTCAGGTTGGCAGGAGCTACCATGGACGTATCATGCTCCGATCGACAATCGGACTCGTCGTCGCGGTTCTACTCATGGGATCGGTCCTGCCGGCCTCGGCTACGAACTACGAGGTCGGGCCCGGCCAGACACTGACCAGCATCGGAGAGGTGCCGTGGGAGAGTCTCATGCCCGGCGATCGGGTGCTCATCCACCGGCGGGCGGAACCCTACGCCGAGAAATGGGTGATCTGTCGGCAGGGCACTGAGGCCGACCCCATCGTCATCAGTGGGATGCCCGGTCCCTCTGGTGAGCTTCCCGTCATCGACGGACGGAACGCCACCACTCGCACCACTTTGGACTTCTGGAACGAGGGGCGGGGCGTGGTCAAGATCGGTGGGGCAAACACTCCTGAGGACACCCTGCCGGCCCACATCGTGATCGAGAATCTGGAGATCCGCTCCGGACGGCCTTCCTACAGCTTCACCGACGCCGAAGGGAATACTGCTGTCTACCAAAGCAACGCCGCAGCGATCTACGTTGAGAAGGCCCGCGATCTCGTTATCCGCAACTGCATCCTGCACGACTCCGGCAACGGGCTCTTCGTCGGTGCGTACGACGGCCAGACCGAGAACATCCTGATCGAGTCCAACTGGATCTACGACAACGGCATCGAGGGCTCGATCTACCAACACAACACCTACACGGCGGCGATTCACATCACCTACCAGTACAACCGTTTTGGGCCCCTGCGCGGTACGGCGGGCGGCAACAACCTCAAGGATCGGTCCGCCGGTCTGGTGGTGCGCTGGAACTGGATCGAACGCGGCAACCGTCAACTCGATCTGGTCGATGCCGAGGACAGCGCGGTGCTGGTCAATCACCCGGACTACAACGAAACCCACGTCTACGGCAATGTGCTGATCGAGGCCGAGGGAACGGACAACTCCCAGATTCTCCACTACGGCGGCGACAGCGGCACCATCGCGGACTACCGCAAAGGTACCCTCTACTTCTACAACAACACCGTCATCTCCACGCGTGCCGGCAATACGACCTTGATGCGCCTGTCGACCAACGACGAGTCGGCCGATGTACGCAACAACATCATCTACACCACCGCCTCCGGCAGCCATCTGGCCATGCTGGCCTCGTCGGGCACCATGGACCTCGGCCACAACTGGCTGACAACCGGTTGGGTCACCAGCCATGATTCATTCGTCGGCGCCTTGAACGACGACGGCGCCAACCTCGAGGGCAGCGACCCGGAATTCGACCAGGACTACGCGCTCCAATCGGGATCGCCCTGCGTGGACGCAGGCACAACCCTCAACCCCACCGTCTTACCTGACCATGCCCTGGACCGCCAGTACGTGCCCCACCAGGGAACTACTGCCCGTCCCAATGACGGAGTTCTGGACCTCGGGGCTTTCGAGTTCGGGTTGATCTTCGTGGACGGTTTCGAGAGTGCCCACACCTCAGCCTGGTCCTCCGTCGTACCGTAACGGACACTTTTCGAGAAGGAGTTTCGCTCCGGCCAGGAGGGTGTAGGCCTCAAGCGGAGGCCTTCTGCTCGAGTTCGGCCCATCGGCGGTACAGCGCATCAACCCGTTCGCGGGCCGCCTCATGCTCGCAGAACGCCTGATGGGCGGCCGCGGCATCGGATGCGATACTGGGGTCTTCGAGAAGGGAGTTCGCAGCCTCGAGTTCGGCTTCGGCCTTGAGAATGGTCTCCTCCATGGTCTCGTACTCCCGTTTTTCGAGGTAGGTGAGACCGCTGCGATTCCGCCGCTCGCGCCGGTCACGCCGTTCCCGCCGCGGTTCAGGCGCGGCGCTCCTACGGTGGTCGAGCCACTGCTCGACATCGGCGTACCAGGTCGCGTTGCCGCTTCCGTCGAGTCCGAGCAATACCGTGCTGACTCGGTCGAGAAGGTAGCGATCGTGGGTCACCAGCACCAAGGCGCCGGGAAAATCGAGCAAGCTCTCCTCCAGGACCTCGAGAGTGGGGATGTCGAGATCGTTGGTGGGCTCGTCTAGGAGCAACAGATCAGCCGGCCGCAACATCAGGCGGGCGATATGCACCCGCGCCTGTTCTCCGCCCGAGAGTTCGGCGACCGGCTGATCCAACTGGTCGTCACGGAACTGGAAACGACGGGCCCAGCTCACCACGTGCACCTCCCTCCCCCGATAGAGCACGCTGTCCGCTTCCGGGGCCAGTGCCCTACGAAGGGGCATGGCCGGATCGAGGCGCTCCCGCGCCTGGTCGAAATACACAACCTGCAGGTGTTCGGCGGTGCGCATCAGACCGCCGTCGGGCTCCAGCTCACCGGCGAGCAGTTTGAGCAACGTGCTCTTGCCGCTGCCGTTGGCGCCGACCACGCCGAGTCGCCGCCCAGGTTGCAGGATGAGATCCAGACCATCGATCAACCGGCGACCGCCGAGGGTCTTGGAAATGCCTGACGCAACCAGAAGCCGGCGGGTTCGGCGGCCCGACCCGGTCATCTCGATACCGGCCGTCGACACCGAAAGTTCTTCCCGCAGCCGGGCCAGCTCGCCGGTCAGCCGTTCGGCTTCCTGGATCCGCGCCTGCGCCTTGGTGGTCCGGGCCTTGGGCCCGCGGCCAAGCCATTCGAGTTCTCGCCGGACGCGGTTGGCCAACTTGTCGTGGTACTGGGCTCGGGCCTCGAGGTACTGGGCCCGCTTCTCGAGGAAGGCCGCATAGCCGCCGGCGGCAGAGAAGACGCCGTTGGGGTAGTGAGGCGCCACCTCGATCATCCGGTTGGCGACCCGTTCCAAAAATGTCCGATCGTGGCTGATGACCAGATAGCTGATACTTCGGCTCGAGGTCAGAAGCTTCTCCAGCCAGAGAATGCCCTCCAGGTCGAGGTGGTTCGTGGGCTCGTCGAGCAGCAATACCTCGGGGTCGCCGGCCAGGGCCGCGGCAATGGCAAGGCGCTTACGCCAACCGCCCGACAGCTCGCCGACGGGCTGTTCAGGCGACGGAAAACGGAGCTGTTCGAGGGCGATGGCGATTCGCAGATCCCGCTCTGTCTCATCCTCGACCCGGTTCGGGTCGAGCACGGCGTCGCGAGCGACGATTTCGGCAACCGTGGAGACCGGGTCGAAGGCATCGTCCTGGGGCACCACGGCAATCCGCAGTCGACGGCGACGGTGAATCTCACCGGCATCGGCTTCTTCGAGGCCCGCAAGGATGCGAAGAAGAGTGGTCTTGCCGGCGCCGTTGGGTCCAATCACTCCCAGTCGATCACCCTCTGAAAAACTGAGATTGAGCCCCTCAAAAAGGCAGCGCGCCCCGTGAGTCCTGGTCAGTCCACGTCCGGTGATCAGCGCCGTCATACCGCGGCAGAGTACACGGCGTTGAACGGATTGTCGCGTTTTGCAGGCGTAGTCGTTCTACTTCAACGACTTACGGAAACACGGACAGGGAGCCGCTCTGGACGCCAGTCTCAGAGTGGGCGTTGCCTCATTCGCGATTTGCAGCCGTGAGGGGGTTTCCGGCCGGGCCTCTAGGCGCGAACGGGACACGTCACGGGTGGAGGCCGGTGCGGTGGAGGGTCCACACCATTTCCTCCGTACTCCATTCTCGTCGTACGAAAACGATGCCGGTCGAAGACGCGGGGTCGTATCCGCTTGCCGCCGGGCCATAGAGTTCGAGGTCGGAGGCCGTGATGGCGGCACGGACCCGAAGGGCGCCTGAGGGGCTGCGGGCAAGCGCGGGTGGATTGAGGCCGGCAACCTCGACCACCACGCAGCCGTGGTGGATGTCGGCCCCGAGGGTTGGGTCCCAGTCGTTCGGCGTCAACAGGGCGAGCAACGCCCCGTCACGGCCACGGACCAGGTCTACCTGGGTGAGGGTCTCACCACCCAGCTCGGCCGCCTCGCCGGACCCGCAGAGCCGGCCGACGTAACGCCACGACCAACTGTCCACCTCGCCGGACGGCTCGGTCGCGAAGACCGGGATGTGCTCTCGCAAGGGAACCCGCTCCCCGTTGGACAGGTCGAATACCAGGCATACCACGGTCAGGTAGAGGGTATTGCCGTCGATGTGCAGCGCCGGCTCGTTCCAGATCGCGCAGTCGGCGACCTCGGGCGCCAACGATGTGAGGTCAATATCCACCGCCCAGCCGGGAGCGGTGAGAAAACTGCCGAGCCTGACCTCGGCCGCCGTCGCGAGTTCGGGCGGCGAGTCCGCCTGCAGGATCCCGAGGTGGAAGCTGTCACCCCGCCGGGTAGTCATCGTGCCGGAGTCCGGCGCGAAGTAGCGCGCCCGGACGCCGTACCACACCGTGCCCTCTGCTCTGGCGTGAGGCGCAAGGGACACCACCTCGTACGACGAGTACCCCGAGGCGCCACTACCGCCGGGATCGTCCTCGCCCTGCGCGCTCCACAGCGAGCCGTCATACAGCCAGGTTGCGCCCGAATCGTCGCTATGGGCCAAGTGGATGTCGACGACGCCCACCACTCCAACCGTGGACATCGGCGCCACCTTCACATGGGGCCACGAGTAAGCCATCCACAGTCTACCGGTGTCGGGATCCTCGCGAATCGACGGGTCGGCGAAGCCCCGAAACGGACTCGGTCCGTAACCAGGGAGGTGGTCCGCCGCGTCGCCAAGCGGCACAAACTCCGGACAACGGGATCCAACACCGGTACAGTCGAAGCGAATCGGCATGGGCATGCCACGCCCAACAGGCTGCCTGGGTCCACTCTGGACCTTCTGCTCCGCTCCCGCGATGGCGTCCAGGTTCTCGGCCGAGCTTCCGGCCTCAAAAACGAAGACGCCGGCTGCGGCAAGGAACCACAGAAGAGCGGTGACGCACCGAGCGTATCGAACTCTCATGGTGTACCCCCCTTAGGGTGTAGGGCAATGAACAGCTATGCCTTTCGGGTCTGGTGAAAACCTTTCTTCGTCGCCCCATCGATCGTTCCTCCCAGTGTAACGCCGGCGAGAACCGTAGGTTGACAGCGGCACAAGCATCTACGTCGTCCACGTCGAATACGGACCCATCGCCCCCATCGACGAGATTTTCAGCGACGGCTTCGAGATAGGCAGCTCCGGCGCCTGGTCAACGGTCATACCGTAGGACGCTCATCGATCCACCGATCGACCTGGCGACGGATGACTCGAACATGGTCAAAGGTTGTGCCGCAGCAACCCCCGATCACCGCGACACCGAGCTGCAAGAGAGCCGTGATCCGATCGCTGAAAAACTCCGGGCCCTCCGGATAAACTACGCCATCGGCGTCGGCCACCGGCAGACCTGCGTTCGATTGAACCAAGACCGGAACCGATGAGTGGCGCGCGAGTTCTTCGGCGATCGACACCATCAGGTCGATGCCGTTGCCGCAGTTGGTGCCGATGATGTCGGCGCCCCTGTCACAAAGCCCGACGACGGCGGCCTCGACCGACACCCCCATCACGGTGAAGAATCCACGTGGGATCGCCTCGAAGGTCATGCTCGCCATCACCGGCAAGCCCGGCGCCTCAAGGCGGGCGGCATCGACGGCGAGGCAGGCCTCCTCAAGGTCGGTCATGGTCTCGATGCAGATGACATCGGCGCCCCCCTCGGCGAGGGCCGCCACCTGGCGCCTGAAGCCGTCGCCGACGACTCCAGGATCCGTGTCCCCGTACGGTTTCAGGATCCGACCGCTCGGGCCCACCGAGGCCGAGACCAAGGCCCGGCCGCCAGTGACTCCAGCAATTATCTCGGCTCCTCTCCGGTTGATCTCTTCCACCCGGCTTTCGAGACCGTAACGCTCAAGGGCCAGGGGTGAGCCGCCGAAGGTGTTGGTTGTCAAGAGGTCGGCGCCGGCCTCGAGATACTCGGCGGCGATCTCCTCCAAGACCTCAGGCCGCTGGAGATTCATCGCGTCGGGACAGGCCCCGGGTGGCAAACCTCGAGCCATGAGCAGGCTTCCCCAGGCGCCGTCACCGACGAGGCGATCCCCCGACATGAGCCGTTTCAGCATCGTCGTGAATCCATCAGAGCCTCGACCGTCTCGACCGCGCTCGCTGCGTCGTAGGCGTAGGCGTCGGCGCCGATCTCAAGGGCAAATTCGCGGGTCACCGGCGCCCCGCCGACCAGGGTTTGGATCTTCCCGGCGAGCTGTCTCTCCTTGACATGACGGACGACGACGCCCATCGCCGGCATGGTGGTCGTGAGCAGAGCCGACAATCCGATAATCGAAGCTCTGTGCTCAAGGGCCGCATCGACAAAGGTCTCGGGATCGACATCGATGCCGAGGTCCACGACCTCATAGCCCGCTCCGCGGAGCATGATTCCGACCAAAGTCTTGCCGATGTCGTGTTGGTCTCCGGCCACAGTTCCGAGGATGACCGTGCCCCGGGGCCTCACGTCCTCGCTCGCGAGGAACGGTTCCAGGAGTTCCAACCCGGCATGCATGGCCCTCGCCGCGAGGAGCACGTCGGGGAGGAAGATCTCGTGCGCCTTGAACCGCCGCCCGACAACCGCCATCCCGGCCAAGAGACCGTCGTTGAGGATCGTCGAGGCCGACAACCGAGCGTCGATCGCCTGCCGAACCAGAGTCCGGACGTCATCGTTCAATCCGAGTTCGAGATCGTCGGCTATCCGTCCGAGCAGATCCATGCAACCTCCCTCTTGGCGCAAACAGGGCCGGTGACGCGCGCGATGCGGGCCCGGCACTCCAAGGTATCGCACCCGGAACAACACGAGTAGCCCGGGTCGAAGTCGTGGATCTCGGGCTCGCCGGCCACCAGGACTCCGGACACCGACTTGAGCGGCCGCATCATGCAACCCGCGCCCAAGGAAACGCCGATCTCATTCGGCTTGAGGACCGAGAACAGCGCCCTCTGTCCGCTGACGTGCCACCCGCAATAGCCGGGACTGTAGGCCAGGACTGCGGGCGTCGTCGATTTCCCATCGCACTCCGCTATGTGCCTGCCGAACCGAGTCTCGAGGCTCTCGACCAGGCTTTCGGCAACCAGAGAGGCCATGCCGTCGAGCAGCGCGGCCACCAGGTAATCGTGCTCTGAGAACAGTCGCCTGATCGTGTCTGTAATCGTCTGCCCCAGGGTAAGGACGAACAGCGCGAGAGCTTCCGACCGTTCGAGGATTACTTCCAAAGGGGTGTCCCGGTCGTTGCTGCCCTCGCCATCGTAAAGCCCGGCGAAGGTCGCAAGGTCTACGGTCTGGACTACGCATCGTGGACGTGCCGTAGCGGCCAGAAACCCCTGTGCCGCCGTGAACGATTCTTGGAATAGACCGTTTTCACAGTTCGTCCTTGATGACCCGAGGCGCTGCACCACGGAGGCCTGGTCAACTTCGATTGCGTCGGGCGCCAGCTCAAGACACTCTCTCATCCTAACCCCATTACTGTTCAGTTAGCCTCAAGGAATCGCGGCCCCGTGCAGCCAAGATGGCCGCACCATAAAAGGAAGACCAATTGTGGGGGGGCTTCCAGCCGGCTCATGGCAACCCATCCATGCCGCACTCGCGCGCGGCGCTCACCATCCGGGAATGGAGATCGTCCGTAACCGAAGCGGCAAGAGCCGGAGGCTCGGCCTCCGCGAGCAGGCGCCGAGCCTCATCGGCCGCTCTTTCACTCAGGGTCGATGCACCCTCTTCCGTCCACCGAGCCCGATTCGCCCGATTGATCGTCGGTCCCGGAAAACTGATCTCATCGCGGAGATGCTTACGGGTGTGGTCGGCGATCAGGAGGTGCTTCTCGGCCAAGAGTTCCTCCATGATCGGACCCGCGGGAAAGTCGCCTCGAGTTTGGATCCCGGCGTTGAGGCGCAGAGCCATGGCGCAGATCTCGTGATCGACCACCAGCTTGGAGAGGCTGAAGCAGTTGATGAAATCCAACATCCCGGGACCGGCGACCTCGTCGATCCCGGCGAGTACCGCCAAGGTCGCGCCCATCGAGGTCTCCAACCCGGCCTGGGCATCCAGGTTCTTGGCATCACTGAGCGCGATGTAGGCCTGGGTAGGGAGATTCAGGAAACGACCGATCTCGGCGGCGGCACAGCCGATCATCATGGTTTCGACGGCGCCCATCGGGGCTGTTTCGTAGCGGATGTCGAAAATTGCCGGACAACAACCGAAGAGGATGGGCGTCCCGAGTCGGGTGAGCTGCGCAAGGACGACACCGCTGAGTACCTCGGCCGTCAATTGCACGAGGGTCCCGACGATGGTCACCGGCGCGATGAAACCGGCCAACGGGACCGGAACGATCTCTATCGGCACGCCGGCCGCCGCACAATCGAGGAGGTTGCGCACCTCGACATCTCCCCACTTCAAAGGCGACGTCGGGCAGCAAGAAAAGAGCGCAAGCGGCTTTTGAGCGAGTGCGGCACGGCTGCCGCGAACGGTCAGTAAGAGATCGAGCATGACCTCGAAGCCGGCGATCGAGAAGGCGCCGGTCACAACGGGCTTCGGACAGTGGAGCAGACTGAGATACAGGCGGTAGCTGTCCGAGATCTTCTCGTCGACGTCGGCGGGGATGAAGGCCGTACTGTGGGATTTGAAGTGCGGCAATCCAGCAACCAAGTTCGCGTACTCAACATAATCCGCGGTGGACGGCCGTCTGTATTCGCCTCCCTCGAGCCCCAGGATGTGGGTCGCAGCGGAGGCGGGTGTGAAATGGACCTCGCCGTCACCGAGCGTGTGGCTCTGCTGCCCACCGACATCGAAGAGACCGAACCGGGAAGGTGCTGTTGCGAGAGCCTGATCGATCAAATCGCCGCCGATTCGGACTCTGGAACCAGCCACCTCGGCACCGTTATCGGCGAGAAGAGACAGGGCCTGGGGATCGTGAAGCTCGATTCCCTGGGCCGCGAGCACATCCCGCGCCTCAGCGACGATTCGCTCCCCCAACTCGTCGGTCAACAGTCTCATTTTCGGCCGCATGACGCCCTCCGCTTTACTCAGGAACACTGGCCCGGCAACTCCGCCGCCACACAGGGTACAGCGGCACGCCCACGGCCATGATCCCGAGTCCGATCAGGGCGTCCCTGGGATCTGCCCAAAACGCGGTCACCAACAAAGCGCCGGAACAACGAAGATCGCCGAACCCAGGATCGTGCCGATATTGATCATCAGAGCATCGAAGAGCCCGAGTTCTCTTTTGAGTCCCAGCTGTTGAGTTGAATCAGCCATGCTGATCAGATTCTAACCCGGCAATCCGTCGAACGGATTGCATGCGGCCCTTCAGGCCGGTTGATGGTCGAGGCCGCGGGTCCTCGACAATACGAAGCAAGCCCCTCGATCGGGCGTGCCGGGTCCGCCCTTGTGCTGCGGGCTGCTCCATTTGAGTGGACGCACAAGGGCCGACCTGGCTTGCCCCGGGAAGCGCGATCAAAAACAGTCGCTTCAATGGCGAAGCAGGCCGTCGCTCGTCCTGTCAGCGGGCCCGGAAATCCGATTGTTTGACTCTGTCTCCCCGGACCCGCTGACTGGGCGACGCTGGGTCGCGAAGCGGACCAGAAGGCCGGTGATTCAACTTGGTCCACCGACGAGGCCGACCCAAAGGCTCGCGCTCCCGAAGGCCGGTGCCACAAAAGAGGTCACTCTCAGGAAGGCGATGAAACCAGGCGGAGCGCCCCGCGATTGAAAAGAGAACCAAAGAGCCATCGAGACGTACTGTATTCTTGAAGCCTCCCATCGGGAGACATCAGTCTTTTTTGGAGTGAAATCATGAGCCGAAACCTGAGCACAAAGATTAGAAGCCTCACCCCCACAATAAAAGAAAAACTATGCACCCTGGCCCGGGGCATCGACAAGACGCGCGTCGTAACACTCAACGTGCTCTTCGTCGCGATCATCGTTGGTGTGATCATCATCGCCTTCTCCGGAGGTGGTCCCGATGTGCCGAAGAGCACGACTCTGGTCGTGGCCCCGGCCGGCAGTCTGGTCGAGCAGCTCGGGGGTGGTGACCCGCTGGAACGAGCAAAGCAAGAACTCATGGGCGGCGCCGAGTCCGAAACCTTACTTAAGGACCTCATCGACGCCATTTCTACCGCGAAGGAGGACGAGCGGGTCAAAGCCCTCGTACTCGACCTTAATAATCTGGGCGGCGCCGGCGTCACCAAACTGCAGGATCTCGGCGCCGTCATCGACGACTTCAAGACCTCGGGCAAGACGGTCATCGCAACCGCCGACAACTATTCGCAGACGGCCTACTATCTGGCGGCTCACGCCGACGAAATCTATCTCCATCCAATGGGCATGATCTTGCTCGAGGGTCTTGGACGTTACCGGACCTACTACAAGGACGGCATCGACCGGTTGGAGCTGGACTGGAATGTCTTCAAGGTCGGGACTTTCAAGTCAGCGGTGGAGCCCTACCTGCGCAACGACATGTCGCCGGCGGCCCGGGAAGCCAACCTGGAATGGATGGGTGATCTGTGGCAGGCCTTCCTGACGGACGTCTCTGCGGCCCGAGGGCTGTCGGTCGAAGACCTCGTCGATTATTCCGAGAACGTCAGCGCCTATATCGAAGCCACCGGTGGCGATACCGCGCAGGCTGCGCTTGACGCGGGTTTGATCGACACCATTGCAACCCGTGACGAGGTCCGAGCCCGCCTCATCGAACTCGTCGGTGAGGACGAGGACGCCCACTCCTACTACCGCGTCGGGATCGACGATTACCTTGAGGCCGAGGGTGGCGACCGCACGGGCGAGAAGGCCAAAGGCGATCTTGTCGGCGTGGTTGTCGCCCGGGGATTGATCCTCGGTGGAACCCAACCGCCCGGCAAGATCGGCGGTGACTCCACGTCGGCCCTGATCCGTCAGGCCCGCCAGGACGACAACGTCAAGGCCATCGTGCTGCGGGTCGACAGCGGCGGCGGCAGCGCCTTCGCATCGGAGATCATCCGCCGTGAGTGTGAACTGGCGAAGGAAGACGGCAAACCAGTCGTCATCTCCATGGGCAGCGTCGCGGCCTCGGGAGGCTACTGGATCTCGATGGCCTCTGACGAGGTCTGGGCTCACCCGACGACAATTACCGGCTCGATCGGTATATTCGGCATGTTCCCGACCTACCAGAAGCCTCTCGCCAAATATCTGGGGTGGCGGGTCGACGGCGTCGGCACGACCCGCCTGGCCGGCGCAATTCGGCCCGACCGGGAGCTCGACCCCGAGGTCGGTGAGATCATTCAATCCATCATCAACAAGGGCTACGATGAGTTCATCACACTGGCCGCTGAGGCACGAGGTGTGACGCCGGAGGATATCGACCGCGTTGGTCAGGGACGCGTGTGGAGCGGCGAGGATGCCTTCGAACTCGGCCTTGTCGATAAGATGGGCGGACTCGAGGACGCCATCGCCTCGGCGGCGAAGTTGGCCGATCTGGGTGACGAATTCGCGGTGAAGTACATTGAGAAAGAACTCGACTTCAAGCAGAAGCTCGTCGCCGACATGTTGGGCGCCGCGAGTACGCTGCTCGGTGTGAGCGCAGAGCCGGTCAATTCGGCGGATGCGCCGCACCGTGAGGTTCTGCGACTCATCGAGGACCAGCTCGAGATTCTCGACGAGTTCAACGATCCCAGCGGCATGTATGCCTACAGCTGGCTTGACGTGGACTGAAGCACAGTTGGAGGTCGAACCCCGTCCGGCAGGCAGTCGCGGTTCGACCCGGACCGGCAGTTCCAGCCATGACGGGGTCTCGGCGCCGAACAGCAGGGCGGGCCGCGCAACGATCCGAGCATCCGGCTGATCGAGTTCGGAACCGTCGTGGGTGTTATTGACCACATTTGCAACAGTTAAGCTCGGTATTTTTCGGTGGTAGAATTACCCGCGATTGCTATGTTGGAGCTTCTCTTCGCCGCAGGACTTCTAGGGGCCGGTCATCCACCGGCCCCGTGCGACTTGGAGTGTGAGCAGCAGGCGGTGGTACGACTCCTTGATCAGGGAGAGACCCGATCCGCGGTGGAGCGTTTGAACGATGCCCGGCGTCGTTTTCCCGATGATCGCCGGCTCGTACTGCTGCTCACGCGGTCATACCTTCTGGAGAACAACCTCTTTTGGGCCGAGCGCACCCTCCGTGAGGCCGTAACGCGGTGGCCGAACGATCCCGAGCTGCGCGCGTGGCTCGCCGCGGTCCATCTGCGCCAGGGAGATCCCGAGCTGGTGATCGCCGACCTGGATCCGGAGCATGAACCGACCGACGATCCGCATCGGGCACGCTGGCGGCTGCTCGCGGTATCGCGGGCCCGACTGGCCGACGACGCCACCGAGGCCGGCACCTTGCTGGCCCAGATCACCGAAGAAGACGTGCTCTACCCCGAGGACCGGCGCCTGTGGGCCTCGCTCAAATCGAGTTCCGACCCCTGGTGGAGCGAGTCCATCACGGGAACCCTGGAAATCGGAGCAGGCCGAACCTCCAACGCCCTAGCCGGCTCGCCGACCGATCCCGGAATGTCCGGCGGTCCCAGTGGACTCATACCGCTCAAACTCCGCAGTCGTTTCGCACCACCTACCGGCACATCCCTGAAACCAGCCATTGATCTCGAGGTGCTGGCCACCAGTCTTCTGGAGGATGCCTACAGCGAGCTGAGTTCACTACAGGGAGGACTTCGACTCGGCGCTATGGTCCTCGACGGTGAGCGCCGTTGGACTTTCGGTTACCGAGCCGAAGTACTCTGGCTCGACCAGGATTCGCCTTTGTATTCCGAGGCCCATCGTGCCGAGTTCGAGCTCGAGTGGGCCGACGGTCAGGTCGTCTTCCTGGGGGGAGGGCGTCGAGTGTATAGCGACGAACGGCGCACCCGCTGGGAGGGTGAAATCGGTGTCGGGGGCCCGCTGCGCCTCACTGCCGGAGTGCCACTGCTGGCTGGCGCCACCCTTCGTCTCGCCAACGCCCAGTCGACGGCCTACGATCAATTCGGCATCTCGGCCGCCGCCTCGGCGACCGTGCCGCTCGGACGTCGAAGCTCCCTCCGCGTCGCGCTGTCCGGAGTCTGGGATGACTACCCGAACTCGGGCGGAGAAGAAGGTCGCCTTGTTTTCGGTACCGAGGAGAAACGCCGCGATCTTCTCGGTCGGGTTGGGCTCACCCTCTGGACGCCCGCATGGCGAAACCTACGTCCGGGCTTTGAGGTTCGCTACACGAGACGCGAGTCCACCGCCGACGAAACTCCCGGGTTCGACTTCAGCTACCGCGAGTGGCGCGCCATTGCCTGGCTGCGATGGACATTCAAAGCAGACCCGTGGGCGCCGCGGACCGTCGATGACGATCACGTGCCCTTGGACTGGGGTCTCGAGAGCAGCGGCGGCATGGACCAGGAGCGGATTCTCGACCTGCTGCGGGGCGACGAGGAGCTGCGCCGCGGTTCGAGCTGCGGGGTTAAATGATGGCCGTCGTAGAGACAGCTCAAGGTTCAAGGCAGCCGATGCCGGGCCTCCTCCGGATTCTCCTGGAGGCGATCGCGGTGAGCGCGGTCGCCGTGGTGATCTCCCTGCTGTTCAACGCCCTACGCCCCGCAGGTCTGGAGTTGATCGCACGGACCCCGTACCAGATCCTGGTTCCGTGTCCAGAGCCGGGCGGGCCGGTCCAGGTCGTGCAGCCGACCAACCCCTGGATCCTCTCGGCACGCACCTTTCTCGTCGATGCCCGTTCGCCGCAGGAGTTCGACCTTTGGCACCTTCCAAAGGCGGTCAACCTGCCATATGACTGGTTGGATCCGGTGCCCGAGGACCGCCTCCTCGAGCTTGCGAAAAGCATCGCCGCCAGCGGCGCCAATCGGGTGGCGGTATACGGCGACGGCGGCCGGCCGGACAGTGGCGAGCACCTCGGCAAGGAGATCTCGGGACGCGGCATCAAGAACGTGTTCTTCGTGGCGGGCGGGGCGCCGACCATGTTAGCCCGACCTTCTCACCACAGGTCGGAGGAGCGATGAGGGCGACCCGCCTCGCAGCCTGGCTCGCGGTGCCGGCACGCTGGTATCTCGGTGTGGTCTTCGTCGGCGCCTGCCTCCACAAGATTGCCGATCCGGGGTCCTTTGCTCTCGATATCGCCACCTACGACATCCTTCCGCTCGCGCTCGTCAATCTGGTTGCGATCACGCTCCCGTGGATCGAGCTGGGCGCCGGCGGTATGCTGTTCGCCGGCTGGCGGGTTCGCGCCGCCTCACTTTTGGTGGCCGTCATGATGGCGGTCTTCATCCTCGCCCTGCTCATCGCGCTCACACGGGGACTTGACATGTCCTGCGGGTGCTTCGCGTCACAGGGCGCCGAGGAGGAAGACCCGATCTCGCGGGTGACGGTACTGCGGGACCTCGTATGGCTCGGGCTCGCATTCTTCGTATTCGCATTCGACCGCGGCCTGCTCGGTATCAACCGATGGTTGCAGCGGAGATCTCCATGATCCGTTTCACTATCGCCGTCCTCGGGTTCATCATCTGGACCGGCACGGGGAGCGCCCAAACCCCGCTGTGCGATGCACTGACCGGAAACGAGCGCCGTCTGGCCGAGCACATTCTCGCCGGCGAGTACCTCTACGACTGTTGTGACGAAACCATCAGCCGGTGCCTTGAGGCACAGCCGACCTGTTCGCTCGCAGTTCGTCTCGCCGACAACGTGTGTCGGCGGGTCGCCGCCGGCCAAGATGAGACGCGGATTCGCCGCGCGCTGTCGCGCCGCGCACGCAGCATGGTCGGCGGTGGGAAGCCCGCCGAGATCGATCTCGCGGCGGCACCCAGCATCGGCCCCGACGACGCGCCGGTGACCGTGGTGGTCTACGCCTGCGCCCGCTGCCCCTACTGCACTATCCTGGTTCCGGCCCTCTACGAAGCAATTATTACCGGCCAACTCAACGATGAGGTCCGGCTCGCCTTTCGCACCTTCCCGATCCGCGGTCACAAGGGCTCAACCACCGCCGGCCTCGGCTTCGTCGCCGCGGCGGAAATGAACACGTTCTGGCCCTTCATGCTGCACGCCTACGATCACTTTGACGAGTATTCGCCGGAGCGGCAGGTCGAGTGGGCGGAGGAGATCGGGTTCGAGCGCGATGCCTTCGAGACACGGGTTTCCGACCCGGCGACGCGCGATGCGCTGGTGGTGAGAAAGAAGGAGGGCCTCGTCAACGGGGTCAAGGAGACACCGACTGTCTTCATCAACGGACGCCGCTGGGTCGGCGACCTGGAAACCGCCGAGCTGCTGGACGCAATTGAAGAAGAAGCAGCACGAGTCAAGGGGGAAATATGGCTTACGGATTAAGGGCTTTTGTGGCGGCAGTGTTGCTGTGCAGCCCGGCATTCACTTGGGCCGCAGACCGGCTCGCAGTCCTCGAGACCTTCGGGAACCCGGCGGGTGCGTACTGCAGCGCAGCCGGTCCGGCACTGATTTCGTTGCAGAGCGAGTTGGAGGGCGAGGCCGTACTTTTGGAATACAATTACAGCTGGGTTGCGGACAAGCGGTTGACCCGCTTCTGGGCCACCGGCGTTTCGGCGCCGTATCTGCCGCTCGTCATGGTCGGAAGCGGGCATAGCACCAGCAGCGGTCCGGTGGACTACAAGAACGAATATTCCGGCATGATCCAGAACGAACTCGCGCGCCCCCCACGGGCCGACATCACCGCCTATTGGCGACGCCTAGACAACTTCATGCGCGCTTACGTCACAGTGCACAACACCAGCGGCGCCGACCTACTCGTCGACGAGGACGCGACCGTGTGGTTGATCCTCTATGAGAAGGCCGCCATAGGAGTCTCGAACACCTGGGTGAGATCAACGGCAAGCTGGTCCTTGGAGAGCGACCTTGCTCCCGGAGAAACCGTCACCACCATGATCACCACGACGGGAGGGACGGTTGCCGACTGGAATCGGGTTGCCGGTCTCGTTCTGGTTGACAACTCTCCGGCCGGTCACAGTCGCTACGACATGGTGCAGGCCACCGAAGTCGTCCCCGCCTCCCTCACCGTTATACCTGAGGAACTGCCGTTGACCCCTAATTCTCCGACCGCCGAATTCACCCTCCAGGGCCCGCACGTGCTCGAATGGACCGCAACCACCAACGTACCGTGGCTTGAGGTGGTCCCGGCTACAGGAACCCTCCCGAGCACGGTGACGGTGATACTCATACCCGAACTCCGTCGTCCCATGGAAACCTCCGCCACCGTCTCGATCGATGCCGCCGGTGACTCGATGTCCTTCCATGAGCAAGTGGAGGTCAAGGTAGGCGCGCGGGCTCGCCGGGCGGCGGGACGCGCACATCCAAACGGTTGAGCACGGTGCCGGGCAGTCGGCGCTACGCAAGCCTCTTGCAGGACTCAGACTCGGGATCGGGACAGAGGCGCCTCGACCGGTCTCGCTGACCAGGCTACAGTAGACAAGTATGGACGGGTTTGCCGCCCACGATGCTCCCGGATGGGCTGCCCTGGCGGAGGGATTGATCCTCCTCACCACAGCCCTTGGCTTGGGCGCGGCGACCTCGCGCCTGCGTCTCGGGCCGACCGTCGGCTACATCGCGGCCGGCGCCCTGCTCGGACCGCACGGCCTTCGCCTGCTTGGCGACGCACCCGGTCTGCATTCGGTCACCGAACTCGGGGTCACGCTGCTCCTGTTCGCCATCGGACTCGAGTTCCCCTGGCGCGTGCTGCGCAGCCTGGGTCGAGGGCCACTCCTTGGCGGCGGCGGCCAAATCCTCCTCACCGCCCTTGTCGGGTTGGGGATCTCCCGCGCTGTCGGAGCGTCCACCGGCACTGCTCTGGCTGTGGGCGCGGTGCTGGCACTGTCGAGCACCGCCTCAGTTCTGCGCACCCTGAGCGGCCGAACCGAAACCGACACCGTGCACGGACGACTGACGGTGTCAGTGCTCATCCTCCAGGACCTGGCCCTCGTCCCCTTGCTCCTTCTGGTCGCGGCCATGACCCATTCCGGCTCACCGAGCGCGATCACACTGGCGATAGGCTTGTCGATCGGCCTCACACTGGTCCTCGCCGCAGTCCTGATGATCTTGGCAAAGGTGGTCATGCCTCGGGTGCTCACCGCCACCTCGAGCCTCGCTCACCGGGAACTCGCCATTCTCCTCGCCCTGGTCACCGCCACCGGCGCCGCCTACTTCGCCCACCGCCTTGGACTGTCGCCCGCGATGGGCAGCTTTCTCGCCGGCATGCTGCTGGCCGACTCCCCCTTCGCGCTGCAGTTGCGCTCCGACGTCGAGGCACTCAAGGCGATCTTTCTGGCCCTGTTCTTCGTTTCCATCGGTTTCCTGTTCAACGGCGCCTGGGTGGTGCAGCACCCGGTCCAGGTGGCCCTGGCTACCGCCGGGGTGCTCCTGTTCAAGACCCTGACCGCATCAGCCGCCTTGATCGTTTTTGGTGCACCGCGTCGGGCTGCGTTCGCGGCAGGGATCTGTCTCGCCCAGATCGGCGAGTTCTCATACGTCCTGGCCCTACAGGCAAGCAGTTTCGGACTCTTCTCCCCCGACACCATGGCCCTGATCGTGGCTGCCCTGGTCCTGACCCTGGCCGCCACTCCTCTCCTCGTTGCCTTGGGGGCCCGTGTCTCCCTGCCCACCGCGACCGTCGCCAGCAGTGACACCGCGCAGAACGCATCGACTCCTCACCGGGTCGTGGTGATCGGCTTCGGCCCAGTTGGTGCAGCCACAGCCGCCGAGGCCCTTCGATCGGGGCGAGAGATCACGGTCATCGAGCTCAACCCGCGACTTGTCGGCCAGGCCCGCAGCGAGGGATTCGAGGTCCACCTCGGCGACGCCACCCACCCGGAGGTTCTACGACACGCCCACGTCGGTGATGCGGCCGCGGTGGCAGTGACGGTCCCCGACCACCGTGCCGCCGCCCTTATCATCCAACTGGTCCGCATCCTCGCCCCCGAGGCGCTGGTGGTCGCCCGGTCCCGTTACCACCTCCATACCACCGGCCTGCACAACGCCGGCGCCGATCACGTGGTGGACGAGGAGCAGGAGGTGGGGGCGATGCTCGCCCGGCTGGGCCTCTAACCTACTTCTCACTGCACCTTTCCGGTTTCAGGGCTGACATCGGTGAGAAGTGCGGGCTAAAGATCTTGTTGGGGCATCTTCATTGGCCGAGAAAAAGCCCGGCGCCGGGTCCGAGCGGAATTCCCAGCAACAACCAGATCACAAGGAGCAACATCCAGGCCAGCATGAATGTCACCGAGTACGGCAGCATGGTGGCAATGACGGTTCCCATGCCCGCCTTCGGGTCGTAGCGCTGCATGAAGGCCACGATCAGAGCGAAGAAGGACATCATCGGCGAGATGATATTGGTCGAGCTGTCACCGATTCGGTAGACACCCTGGATCAGCTCTGGGCTGTAGCCGAGCAGCATGAACATCGGAATGAACACCGGCGCCATAAATGCCCACTTCGCGGAGGCGCTGCCCATACAGAGGTTGAGGCCGGCGGCGAGAAGCAGGAAAGAAAGCATCAACGGGATCGGTCCAAGACCAGAGGCCTTGAGGACTTCTGCCCCCTTGATGGCGAAGATCATGCCGAGGTTGGTGTACTTGAAGTAGGCCACAAACTGGGCAGCGAAGAACACGAGCACCATGAACAGGGCGAGGGTCTCCATCGACTCCTTCATGCCTGTGACGACGTCTGAATCGTTCTTCATCGTACCGGCGGCCAAGCCGTAGGCAAGACCGGTAAGCAGGCCACCAAGGAAGATGATGGTGACAATTCCGTGCATGAATGGCGAGTGAAGCACACTGCCGGTTTCGAGATGGCGCAGGAATCCATCGTCCGGTATCAGGCCGACCAGAAAGATGACTGACATACCGAGACTGACGATGAAGGCCCAGAGGAGACCACGTTTTTCCTCGTTCGACAGCTTGTGAAATTCCTCGTCCTCGGTCACGACCGCGCCTTCGAAGGCGCCGAGTCGGGGAACGACGATCTTTTCTGTGACCCAGGTGCCGACCGCCGCTATCACAAAGGTTGAGACCACCATGAAGTAGTAGTTGCAGGCCGGTGTCACCGTGTATTGGGGATCGATGATGCGGGCAGCTTCCTGGCTGATTCCCGCCAGGAGAGGGTCGATTGTACCGAGCAGGAGGTTGGCGCTGAACCCTCCGGAGACGCCGGCGAAGGCCGCCGCGAGTCCGGCGATGGGGTGGCGGCCGACCGACATGAAGATGATCGCGCCGAGGGGCACGAGCAGAACGTATCCGACGTCGCTGGCCATGTTGGAGAGCACACCGGCAAGCACGATCACGAAGGTCAAGAGGCGGCGGGGTGCGGCGTGCACGAGCAACCTCAGACACGAACCGATCAGACCGCTCTTTTCGGCGACACCGATTCCCAGCATCGCGACGAGGACGGTGCCGAGTGGCGCGAAACCAGTGAAGTTCTCGATCGTCGATTCCAAAATCCAGTGCAGACCTTCACGTGAAATCAGGTTGATCGGCAGAACTTCGACTCCCGTTTTGGGGTTGACGGCCGAAAGCCCCAGTTTGGCTGCGAGCCATGAAGCGAGAATGAGTGTGAAGGCAAACAGTGCAAACAACGTGGCGGGGTGTGGCAGGGTGTTGCCTATCTTCTCGATCGCGGAAAGAAACCGAGAGATGATCGAACCCCGTGGAGCGCGGGTGGCAGCTTTTGTCATCCGGGTAAGACCTCCAGTAGATGAATCCGTAGATCTTAACAGCTACCTGCTGCGTATTCCGCGCCGCAGCTGATCATTGGTGAAAAATGCGGGTTAGCGTCCCAGCAAAAAGACGGCGTCTCCGGTGATGCCATCGACGCGGCTTGCGTACACCAGCACGTTCCGATCCAGGAAGCTTCCTCCTTCAGACGTAGCCAATGCCGATACCCTCAAGACTATTTGCTCATGATCCGCAATCTCGGGAATGAGCGTTTCAATTCTGTTGACCTGGTGGAATCCGAAAGGAGGCACTGTGACCGTCCCGCTACCAAAAATAGTCGATCCGGTCGGTGACCACGCCCTGATGGTAACCTCGACCTCTGATGGTCCGAGATTTGCGATGCCCAGGTTGGTTCTGTTATTGGCGTCGGTCGCCACCAGGTGAAGCGTTCTTTGCCAGGAGTCCCAGACCCGCACGACATCATCCCGAAGCATCCGGTCTTCCTCCACCAGGGGAACAGTTTGGCCGAAGACGCCCTCCCCTCCAACGTTAGCGACGCGTGCGGTGACCGCTGCCTTCGGGGCCGTGGTTAATACCTCAAGCCACCCCTTTGTCTCGTGGATCCCGAAAAGCTCGGGGAGCACATCGTCGTAACGCACACTCTGACTGCGATCTAGGTCGAGTCGCCGGACGGTGAAGTTCACCGAACCGTCGTGCCCACTCTCGGTGAAATAGAGCCAGATGGTGGTCGGTTCATCCTGGGAGGCCGTGACCTCGAGTTCGGTGACCCAGCGGGTTTCGGCATCACCGGCCAAAGAGGCCACCACTGGGATGCACCGCTTGATGTGGCGTTTGACGGGGCGCTGGTCGATGGGGTCCGGGATGTCCGCATCCACTTCGAGCCGGACATCCCGAATGTAGAAGAAGTCCTCCCGGTCGTCTCCGTCGTTGGCCTCGGTAAGCTGGGCGCGGATCACTACCCGGCCCTGGTCGCTGCTGTACTGGCCTGACGGGATATTCGGGGCGATCTGGGAGGTCAGATCGGCCGACAGCTCCGAGCCCCTTTCGATGGATCCGTCCATCGCGGTCTCTTGATTGAGGTCTTCCGTGGCCCAGCCGCCATGAGGATCTACCGACGGGCACCCCATGAGGCCGATCACCCTTCCCGCCACAACCGGTCCGAGCGCGCTGGGGTCGGCGTAGACAGTATCGATGCCAATACGGAGGACCGCCGACGTGATTTGAGATCCCGGCGGAAGGAACGACAGATCGAAGCCGAAGACGGCCACGACATATTGGTTTTGCGTGGAGTCGCCGATAAACGGCACAACGCCCTCGAAGCGCGGAACGCCGTCTTCCGTCACGCGGATGTGGCCGATTTGACTTGGAGTTACCCGGAACGATTCCGCCCCGGCGGTTTGGCTCCCGATCAGGAAAGCGAGGGCGAGACCTAACAAACAGGTGGTGACAGGCCGGAATTGCATGGTTCAATTCTCCTTTCTCAAAACTATTCTGCTGCCCACAGTCTGAGCTGTCCATGGCCGGAAGCGACAAAAACATGTCCGAAGGCGACAAACCGCTCTGTCGACTGCCGATGCTCGGCCTACGCCGGTAGATTTCTGGACCGGTTTGCGACACGGTCCAGGCTCCTGTAGCGTATTGCTGATGGTTTTCGACACCTCAGCAGAGGTTCCCGTTCAGAAATTCGGGACGTTCCTGGGGGTTTTCACTCCCAGTATCCTGACCATCCTCGGGCTGATCATGTACCTGAGGTTCGGCTGGGTCGTCGGCAACATCGGCCTTGGCCTGACAATCCTGCTGGTCCTGCTGGCCAGTTCCATAACGTTCATCACTGCATTCAGCGCCTCCGCCGTAGCAACCAACATGCGGGTTGGCGTCGGTGGCGAATATTTCATGATCTCGCGCAGCCTTGGACTCGAGCTGGGTGGCGCGATCGGCATTCCCCTGTTCTTGTGCCGGACCCTGAGCATCACGTTCTACAGTTTTGGTTTGGTGGAGTCGATCCTCGCCTTCTGGCCGGCGACGTGGGGAGAGATGCCGGCCTACACCGGGCAGCTCGGCGCGGCGATCATCATCATCGCCATCACCACGGTGTCCGGCAAGAGCGCGGCCCTGGCCTTGAAGTTGCAGATCCCGATCATGATGGCCGTGGGCGCCTCTCTGATCGCCTTGGTCATTGGCGCGATCATCGGCGGCCTACAGGCGCCCGAGCTGAGCCCGACCTACCGCACCGCTCCGCAGGGATTCTGGTATGTGTTCGCGGTCTTTTTCCCGGCAGTGACCGGGTTCACGGCGGGCATCGGTATGAGCGGCGATCTCAAGGATCCGCGCCGGTCGATCCCTCGCGGAACCCTGCTCGCGGTAATAACCGGCACGGTGATCTACCTGTTCATTCCGATCATCCTGAGCCTCACCGCGAAGGTCACACCGGAAGAATTGGCCGCACCCGGGATCATCTGGACAAAGATCGCCGTGCTCGGCGGGTGGCTGGTTTTCCCTGGGCTGTGGGGCGCCATCCTGTCGTCCGCGTTCGGCAGTATGCTCGGCGCGCCGCGAGTACTCCAAGCGCTGGCCGACGACGGGCTGGCGCCCGGCTTCCTGGCCCGGCTCTCCCCTTCTGGTCAACCGACCATCGCCACCTGGATCAGCGGCGCCATCGCCCTTGGCGCAGTCGTGCTCGGTGGGCTTAATGCAGTGGCCCAATTCGTCACCATCCTGTTTCTGACCCTTTACGTCACCGTCAATATCAGCGCGGCGATCGAGAAGCTGGTCGGCGACCCCAGCTACCGACCGACCATCAACGTGCCGTGGTATGTCTCGCTGCTCGGCTCGGTCGGCGCGGTGGTGATGATGTTCCTGATCAACCCCTACGCCTGTATGACGGCGATTTTTCTCGAAGCCGCGCTGTACCTCTATCTCAGGCGGCGGGCCCTTCGCCAGCAGTGGGGCGACGTATGGGCCGGTCTGTGGATGGCGGTGGCACGTTTTGCCCTGCTCAACCTTCGGACCCAATCGAGAAATCCCCGAAACTGGCGACCCCACATCTTGCTGTTTGCCGGTGACCCGGTTAAACGCCTCAACCTGGTTCGGCTGGCGGCCTGGTTCAACCAGAACCGCGGGGTGGTCACCGTGTGCCAGCTGGTGGTTGGCGACCTCAAGGACAAGCACCACGACGCCGAGCTCCGGCGCCAGGAGATGGAACGCGACCTCGAAGATGCCGGACTGGTCGCCTTTGCCGACGTCGATGTTGTCGAGTCCTTCGAGAGCGGAGTGATCAACGTGACCCAGGCCAACGGTATTGCCGGGCTGCGGTCGAACACCGTCATGTTCGGCTGGCCGCGGCGGCTGGAACGGCTGGAAAGCCAACTGAAGATCATGCGCGGGGTGTCGAATGCCGGCAAGAGCACGGTGATCGCCAGAGTCAACTGGGCTCACGAGCCCGGCCGGGAGAAACGCATCGATCTGTGGTGGGGCGGTCGGCAGCACAACGGCGACCTGATGTTGCTGTTCGCCTACCTCTTGAGCCTCAACCCGGAGTGGCGCGACGCCAGAATCGTGATTCGGGCCATCGCCCGTAGCGAGGATGAGCGCAAGGAACAGGAAGCGGGCCTCAAGGCGCTGCTTCCGGAAATCCGGATCAACGCCGAAACGCAGATCATCGTCAAACCGCCTGACCAGACCTTGGCCGAGGTGATCCAACACACCAGCCGGGGGGCAGCGGTGGTGTTCTTCGGCTTGATGGAACCGGAACCCGGGACCGAGGCGGAGTATGCCCGACGGCTCACCGCCCTGGTTGAGCCGCTGAACACCACGATCTTCGTGCGCAACGCCGGCGAGTTCGCCGGCCGTCTGATCTAGAATCACCGTGCAACCACGCCGCATCATTGAATCCGTCACCACCAGCGAAGGCACCGAGCTGGTCCTCATCGAGCGCGGGGGAACCTTCCTGCTCGAGGTCGACGGTGAAGCCCTGATGTCGAATCTCACCTACGACTCGGAGGAGGCCCTGGCTCAGGTTGTAATCTCCCGTCTCCAGCCGACCGCGACGCCGCGCCTGCTCATCGGCGGTCTCGGTATGGGCTTCACCCTGCGAGCCGCCCTCGACGCCCTGGCTCCACGTCCCCGGGCGACCATCGAGATCGTGGAGGTTTTTGATGCCGTGGTCCGATGGAACCGGGGAGTGCTTGCCCATCTCGCGGGGAACCCCCTGGCCGATCCCAGGGTCAGAGTGAGGATCGGCGATGTGGCGCGCACGATTGAGGGCTCTCGAAACCGTTACGACGCGATCCTGCTCGACATCGACAACGGTCCGGAGGCCCTTACTCTCGCCTCCAATCACCAACTCTACAACCCGAAGGGCCTACAGGGTCTCAAAGAAGCGCTGACACCGGACGGCGTCCTCGGCCTCTGGTCGGCATCAGACGATCGAGTTTTTCGGCGAGCCATGGGACACGCAGGATTCAAGCTTGAGGTCGTCCGGGTGCGGGCTCGCTCGATGGGCCGGGGACGGCGCCACGTATTATTCCTCGGACGGAGATGAAGTCGAACCTCCCCCATTTGACAACACCGTTGTTACCGATTCGAATCAGGAACACGCCTCGCCGGAGAGTGGGATACAATCTGCCCATCCGAAAAGGAGTTGCTCCATGAACGAAAAACACCGGGAATACGCACAGATCGTCGATCAGGTTCTTGACCCAACGGGCCAGCGGACCTCCAAGCTGTGTGTCAGTCCCTTTTCTTACGACCGCTCACTGCGCAACGAGATGGAGGAGCTGACCGGGGCCTACGCAAGACTTCTCGAGTTCGTCTTCCGGAGCTTCCCGACCTCCGCCAGGATCCAGGAGGTGCTGGAGTACCCCGCGGAGCTGGAGTCCTTCCTCGGCGCCCTCAACATCTACCCGAAAAACCTCGCCGCGGCGCGCATCGACGTGTTTCTCACCAGCGAGGGCTTCCGCATGGTGGAGTCGAACACCGAGATTCCGGGCGGCAATGAGGAGAGCTACTTCCTCGAGAACGAGTATCTCAGAATCTACCGACCGGAGGGTCTGAGCGCAGTACCGCGCATGGAGATTGTCTTCGACACCCTGATGTCCCACTATCGCACTCAGGCCGAGTTCTTCAACCTGCCACAGAAAGACAGCCTGGTCATCTACCTCTGCCAGTGGCAGTCGGAGATCGAACGCATCCGCGGCGAGTACGACGTGCTGATCAACTTCATCCGCGAATGCGGCCATGTCGCCGACGTGGTGGACCCCAACCGGATCAAGATCTCGGACGGCAAGGCCTTCGCCCCGGACGGCCAAAGGATCGACCTGATCTACCGTCGCTTCACCTCCGATGAGCTGCCGCGGTTCGCCCAGCGCAAGTGGCAGATGGCGATCGACTGGGACCACGCCGCAGTTGCCGTGGTCAACCCCTTCTGCACAAAGCGGGTGGACTCCAAGAACATCATGGTTCTGTTCAAGGATGAATCGTACGAGGAGGTCTTCCCCGCAGACCTCAGGGAGGACCTGGAAACGGTTCGGCGGATCATCCCGTGGACCAAGAAGGTCAAGGACCGACTGGTGCTCAAGGACGGCCGCGAAGTGGACGCCGGGCCCTTCCTGGTAGCGGAGAAGGACAGTCTGGTCATCAAGCACGCCAACGCCTACTCCTCCTCTGCAGTCTTCATCGGCGAGGACATCTCGGTGCCCGAATGGCGGGACATCGTCGATGAGTCCCTCAAGGGCGACTGGGTCGTCCAGGAGAAAATCGAGCTACCGGAGATGGATATGGAGTACTGGGAGGACGAGCAGCTCAAGACCGCCCGCTGCATCTACAACGTCAACCCCTACATCTACGACGGTCGCTTCGGCGGCTTCCTCAACCGCGCCTCCACCGACAAGCTGACCTCGTTTACAAAGGGCGAGATCGCCGCCGTCGTTCCGTGCTTCGAAAGGAACTCGTGAATGGGCGCGCCGATCCTCGTCTCGGTGCCCCACGGGGGATGGAGTGTGCCCGATGAGCTCGCCGACATCTGGGCCCTCTCCGCCAAGGACGCCTTCCACGACGGCGATCCACTGACCTCCCGCATCTACGACTTCTCCGACCGGGTGAGCGTGGAACTCGTGATGGAGCACTACCGCGCGGTCGTCGATCTCAATCGCGCCCCCGACGACATCGCGCCCAAGAACCCGGACGGCGTCATCAAATCCCACACCTGCTTCAACGTGGAGGTCTACAAGCCCGGCTGCTTGCCCGACGAAGCCCTCAAACAGGAGCTCCTGGAGAGGTACTACTTCCCATACCACAGGGCCCTTGCCGAGGCAATCGCCCGCGACGACGTGCTCATGGGCGTCGACTGCCACAGCATGGTCGCCGTGTCACCTCCGATCGAGGCCGACGCCGGCACGGCCCGACCCCTGCTATGCCTTGGCAACCTGGGCGACGCCGACGGAGAGATCTGCGAGCCGTTCAACCGAATCACCTGCCCACCGGAGATGATCCGCTTCGTGGCTGAAGAGTTCACACGAGTCTTCGAGCACGAGGACGTGGAGATTGAGGTACCGGGAGTAGCGACGGCCAACGTACCGTTCTCCGGCGGATACATCACCCGCACCGTCGGGGGCGGCGAGACGCCCTTCTTCCAGATCGAGATGAGCCGTGCACTCTACCTGACCAAGCGGTTCTTCGACGAGGAACACCTCGAAGTGGACGAACGACGGATCAATGATCTCAGAACCAAAGTGTGGGGTGTGTTGGAGCGAACGGTTCGGAATCTGTGACCTATTGGATGCGCCACGCCCAGCAGTGTTTTCACGGCTCGGGTCGCTGTTACACTCTCGTCCGGAGGAAGTCTTGAGAATGCATTTTCTTCGCTGTGTCATCTCGTGTCTCGCGATCGTCGGAGTTGTGGTCCCCCCTGCCTTCGCACTTGACGCCGAAAAGGAAAATCCTGCTTGGGTCGGCGGCCTGAGCCCAGTTGAAGACAGCGGCGTCACATCTGTCAATATCGATGTCTTCGTCCGCCGAAAGGACGATAGTCCGGTGGTCGGACTGACGCGCGATCAGTTCCGGGTCTTCCAGGACAACGTGGAAATACCGATCACAAGTTTCTCCGCCTTCACCCAGGAATCCCTCGTCCGCAAAAGGCCTCACCCCGAACTCGACGAAACCACCATAAATACCGCCGAGGAGACGGCCACACACGCGGAGGAAGCAAATCCGATCTACATCGTCTTGTACATCGACAACGCCAATCTCCGCCGCATGGACCGCAACCGGGTTCTACGCCCAATGGAGCGCTTTTCCGAGTCTGTGCTCGCGGGACCTGTGCATATCATGGTCGTCAGCCACGATCAGTCCGTCAATATCGTGCAACCGTTCACCGACGTTCCCCGGGAAGTCGTCCATGCCCTGAGATATTTGCGCACCACCGAAACCCTGCTCGAAGATTACGAGCGCGAGCATTCGGATATCCAGCGTGCAATCAGACGCTCCATCAAAAACAGAAACAAGACCAGCGGTGCGCGCAATCAGGTCGTGTCGGAACTCTTCGACAAGATCCGCCTCTTTGCGGACCAGGAAGAGGCCCGCCTTGCGCAGAACCTTCAGGCGATCCACGAAATCGGTACGACGTTAACGGGAATCAACGGTCGTAAGTACCTGGTGTATGTCTCGAATGGTTTACCGTTGGTCGTCAGCAAGGATCTCCTTCACGAATTCTCCGGCCTCGACGCACGGATGTCCTCGGTTTCCTTGTCCATTCCTTTCAACAAAAGACGGTACTACGATTCCCTGGCCGCAACGGCCAACGCCCAAGAGATCACCATTCACGCCATTGACGCCACGGGTCCCTTCTCCATATCCGCGAGTATCGGTGATTCCGAGTCGCCGAAGAGTACCCAGGCGGCGACTGTCGCCCACGAGAACCACCTGGTGCCGTTGCGAGGATTGACGAAAAAGACCGGCGGCCTGGCGGTGATCAACGAGGATGATTTCGACGCCGGCTTCAATCGCATCAAGGCCGACCTCATGACCTATTACTCGATCGGCTACGACATCGAAACATCCGGCAAGGACAAAGTTCACAGCATCGATGTCACGCTTGACGACGATGCTGGACACGAACTCCGTTTTCGCCGCGCTTTCATCGAGAAATCCCTGAAGTCCAAAATCCAGGAAAGGGTCAACGCGAGTCTTTTCTTCGCTATCGACGACAACCCAATGGGCCTCGTGGTCACGCCCGGCGCTCAGAAGCCGGCGACCACGGATCGGTGGATGAAGCCCTTTACGATCTCGATCCCGATACATTCGCTCGCCCTGGTTGCCGACGGCGACGACTATGTCGGCAAGGCCATCGTTTTCGTTGCGACCCGGGATTTTGAAGGCAGGAGTACCGACATCCAACGCCGCAACCATGAGTTCACAGTGCCGGTGAGCGACTATGAGAAACGACGGGACGAACATTTCTTCGTCGATCTCAATCTCCTGCTCAAAAAGGGTCGCCATCAGATGGTCGTCGGAGTCTTCGACGAGACGACCCGAAGAGCCTCATACCAGAAGATGGAAGCGACCATCTATGACTGATTCGGTGGTTCATTTTTCTCCGAGAAGGAGCAAAAATGGGCCAATGAAAGACCATTGGCGGACCATCGACGACGAAGAGGTGGACGAGGGCACCATGCTGCTGATGCAGCGGGGTGAGAGCGATTTCGTGATCATGGTGGACCACCTCACCCTGATGACCTCAGAGTCCAACCTCAGCGAATTGGAACTTGGACGAGTTCCCTGTATGCGGCTTGAAAATCGAACGGACCCCCGGGTGCTGTTGGCCGGCCTGGGAATGGGCTACACCCTACGGGCCGCACTGGACGTCCTACCCTCCACCGCCCGGGTGGAGGTGGCCGAGATCAACACGGTGATCGCCTACTGGTGCCGTGGCCCGATGGCCATTCTCACCGACTACGCGCTGGACGACTCGCGGGTGGATCTCTACTTCGAGGATGTCGCAAAGAGGATTCGCCTCGCCGCCGACGGCTCGGAGAGCTACGACGCCATCATCCTTGATCTCTACCAGGGAACCTTCGAAGCCAACGATGACCCCGACCACCCGCACTACGGCCGCGCGGCCCTGGAGAGGACCCGCCGGGCTCTCACCCCGCGTGGGATCCTCGCGGTATGGACTGAGGAGACCGATCCGGGGTTCGAGGGGAGGCTGCGAGCGGTCGGCTTCGACTTCGAAACGCTCCGACCCGATCTCGAGGGGCCACAGCACGTGGTCTACCTGGCCTGGTAGCAGAAGCTGTCAGCGACGCAGGAGGGCCAGGGCTTCGACCTGTCGGGTCTGAGGCATCATGTCGACGGCCTGAACCGTGACCAGCTCGAAACCGCCGTCGATGAGCATTGCGAGGTCTCGCGTGAGCGTGGCGGGGTCGCACGAGAGGTAGGCCAGGAGCCGTGCCGGTGAAGCGATAATCATCTCAAGGGCGAGAGGATCGGCGCCGACCCGCGAGGGGTTGAGGACAATGGCCTCGGGCTTCTCCGAACGCAGGCGCCGCAGCGCTCGGTGGATCGGACTGGCGAGGACCTCGACATTGTCCACCTGGGCCGCCTTGATTGTCGCTCGGGCGTCCGCCACCGAGCTCCTGACCCCTTCCACGCAGAGGACGCGACCAAAACGCCGTCGAAGGGCGAGACCGTGAGTCCCAACACCGGCATAGAGATCGACCAGGAGCTTGCCCGCGCCGAGGAACGCCGCCATCCGCGAATGAACCTCAGGCAGAAGACCGAGGTTGACCTGGAAGAAGGATCCCGGGGAGACCCGCAGCGACAGACTGGCCGAGTCCACATAGACCTCGCGGACGCCGAAGACCGGTTCGATGCGTCCCTTGATGACCTGGGCGCCGCCTCCGGGGTTGAGGTTGACGGCGATGCCGGCCACATGGGGGCAGGCCTCGACAAGAGCCTCGATGGGAAGGCGCGGCAGAGTCTCGTCCCTGACCACCAGCGTCAGGTGCTGGAGATTCGGGTCGCTGCCGCAACGCAGATCAATGTAACGCAGGGCGAAGGGGATTCGGATGGATGAGTTGAGCAGGCGTCGAATGCCGTGGGTAGTTTCGAGCAACTCCGGGACGAGGACACCGCAGTGTGGCGCATCGACGACTTCCCGAGTCTGCCGTTGAAAGTAACCGAGCATGGATCGACGTTCTCTATCGGTGGATATCGCCATCTTGGCCCGGCTCCGATAGCCTTCAACCTGAGGTGACGGCAGAGTCGGCAGGATCTGGCGGGGCCGGTAACGCACCTTCTCCTCGAGCACATCCATGAGCCGGCGCCGCTTGCGCTCAAGCTGCACCCCATAGGGTTGGCACAACAAGGAGCAGGCGCCGCACTCTACGCGGTGGGGACAATCGACTATTCGGTCTGCTACGGCTGTCATCATCGTCGTCCAGCGTAACCTATTCCGTGTCCCCGCGCTGCCATTCACCGGGTTCAGGTACACTGGCTACTCGCCCGCTGTGGTCGGTCTGGTTCAAAATTCCAGATCGTCCGCATCGACCTTTTCATCGAGATAGACGCAACAGGGCCCATCTGTCAGCCGCAGTAAACGACCATCCCCACGGATCCAGACGCCGAACCGAACCGCGCGGATTCGGGGACAGTCGTCCTGCCGGTGGCCCGGGAGGTGACTCAGAGATGGCACGAAACTCCGGAGCATACAAGTTCGAGAAGCGACGTAAAGAACTGGAAAAAAAGAAGAAAAAAGAACAGAAGAGGTTGGCGAGACAGGCTCGCAAGGAAGGTGATGAGGGCGCCGACGAACAGGCTGAGGGCGCCGACGAACAGGCTGAGGGCGCCGACGAACAGGCTGAGGGCGCCGACGAGGGCGTCACAGACAGCGAAGACTGAAACCGACAGCGGCTCCTTAACCCGACTTTCTCACCAATCTTCTACTGCGGTCGGGGATGCACCGTACCCAGCGACGTTTTCTCGCTTCGGGATGCTCGACGGACTGTCGAGTACGACTCCGCGTCCCTCAGGTCGAAAACACCACTGAGCACAGCACCTCCCCGCCCTCGCGACGAACCTTGGTGAGAAGTGCAGGCTAATCTCTAAACTGGACAGTCTGGATTGCTGATCAGCGCGATGCCGGCGACCACTGCGACCGGCGGCGGCGTTGGCGCGGTGGCCGTGGCGGGGCGGCAGCAGCGGCAGCCTCCCGTGTCGCCCGGGCCTCCACTTTGGACCTCGCCCTCGCCCGCTCTTCAGCGCGGCGACTCCGAATGGCGGCGATACGCTCACCGATCGGAATCTCGAAACGGCCCTCCGGACGGGCATTGTAGTCAAAGTCTTTGAGGGTGCGACGGGTGATGCGGCGCCCGACTGCGCGTTCGATGGCGGCCAGCTCCTTGGCCTCCCCGGGCGACGCGAAGGTCAGAGCGTCACCGGTGGCCGAAGCACGGGCGGTGCGGCCGACCCGGTGGATATAGTCGTCGGCCTGGCCGGGCACGTCGAAGTTGATGACATGGGGCAGGGCCTCGATGTCAATGCCGCGGGCTGCGATGTCGGTGGCCACAAGCACCTGCAGGCAACCGTCCTTGAATGCTTTGAGGGCTGCCTGACGCTGCGGCTGGCTACGGTTGCCGTGGATGCGGTCCGCCTTGATGCCGTTGGCGTCGAGGTACTCGTATAAGCGATTGGCGCGATGCTTGGTGCGGGTGAACACAAGAGCGGTGGCGATCTTTTCGGAGCGGAGCATGCTCAGCAGCAGAGCGGGTTTCAGCTTCTCCTGCACCGGCAGGATGGCCTGGCTGACACCCGTAGCCGGCGCCGACGGGCGTTCGACGTCGAGGCGCACAGGGTCCACCAGCAGGTCACGGCTCAACTTGACGATGGGCTGCGGCATTGTGGCCGAAAAGAGCATGGTCTGACGTTGCTTCGGCAACCGGTCGAGGATCCGACGTATGTCGGGAAGGAAGCCCATGTCGAGCATGCGGTCGGCCTCGTCGAGGACCAGGACCTCCAGCTGATCGAAGCTGAGCCAGGGCTGCTGCATATGATCGAGGAGACGACCCGGGGTCGCGACCACGACATCGACGCCGGCGCGCAGGGCGCGCACCTGAGGCGCAGGCTTGACGCCACCGAAGACGGTAGCGGCGCTGACCCCGGTGTGGCGACCGAGTGCCTCGAGGTGCTCGTGCACCTGGATGGCCAGTTCGCGGGTCGGAGTGACAATGAGGGCTCGAATACCCCTGCGGGGACCGCTCTTGGTGAAACGATCCAGAATGGGCAGGGCGAAGGCGGCGGTCTTGCCGCTTCCGGTCATGGCGCACGCGATCACGTCGCGGCCGGCCAAGGCCGGCGGCACGGCGGCGCGCTGAATGGGGGTGGGCTCCGAAAAGCCGAGATCGGCGATCGCGCGCTTGATCGCGGGATCAATCTGAAGGTCGTTGAAGTTCATGAACACAATTCTTTCTCGAGATGCACCAATCCCAAGGCGGGGATGCACCGCGTACAATTCCGGCTGGATTGGGAACGGGAGACTTGCCGGGGAGGCTGCCGTCCGGGTCCGAACGGACCCTGCGGGTTGTGGCCTCTGCAGCCCAACACAGTGATCCAGCTTGCAGAAGCTGCGACAGCCTCTCATGTGTTCCGACGAAAGGCAAGCATTATCTTTGTGGAAAAGGGGACAAAGGGTTGACATCGGGTGATTTGTGGTATATTTCGTGCTCTATGATTGGCCAATGTGGTTGATCTCCGTGTCGGTGGGCAGGCGGCCCACCCCAATTTGACTACAGGAGCCGACCTCTCGGAGGCAGCGGTTCCGGGAGACGAGAAGAGAGATATGTCGAAGAAACTATTTGTTGGAAGCTTGAGCTGGAACACTGATGATCGTGGCCTGCAAGAGGCGTTTGCCGTACATGGCGAGATCACTGAGGCCAAGGTCATCACCGATCGCGACTCCGGCCGGTCGCGGGGCTTTGGCTTCGTGACCTTCGAAGACGACGAGGCAGCCGATAAGGCGATCGCCGCCATGAACGAGACCGAACTCGACGGCCGCACCATCCGCGTCAACGTGGCCCAAGACAAACGCCGTGACGGCGGCGGCGGCGGCCGGGGCGGCGGCGGCTACGGCGGCGGCGGCGGCCGGGGCGGCGGCGGCTACGGCGGCGGCGGCGGCGGCGGCGACCGCTGGTAATCGGGTTTCCCGCTTACTCAAACCCCTCCTCCACGGAGGGGTTTTTTTCGAATAGGGCGTCCGTTATTTCCGCCATGGTTGAAGGTGCAGGCCGACCCTACGACCCGTCGGTTGACCAGGCCGAGACATCCCCGTTTTCGAAGCCGTCCACGAAGATCGGCGGCCCGACCCAGGTCGTGAATTCAAAGACCTCGCTGTCGGGACCATCGCCGCAAGGGTTAACCGAACGTACCCGCCAAAAATAACGAGTCAACGAGTCCAGGGCAGTCGCCGGCGTGTGGAAAGCGTTCTGGGAGAACGCGGAGTAGACGACATTGGACATGGCCGAGTCGGTGGCCACTTCAACCGTGAATCCTGCCGCTCCCGGCGCCTCGCTCCAACTCAAGATAGGCGCCGGCGCAACACCATTTGCGCCGTCGGCAGGTTCGGTCAAGCTCGCCGCACTCGGGACACCTTCGAAGATCATCAGTTCAAGATTCGCATCGTCGCTCGACCCACTCGGGCTGGACAGACCGGAGACAACGACGGAGTACGTTCCCGCCACAGCCACATCGGTCGTGGTAATCGTCAGGGTCGATACCGCGGGGGGCGTGACGACGCCCGGCAAAAAATTCCCGCCGGTTCCCTCTGGCCAGCCGCCGGCCCCCAGCGTGATGGGCTCCGAGAAGCCGCTGAGAGTCTGGACCGAAACCTCGACCGGGTGAGAACCCGGCGCGGCACAGACTTCCAGGACCTCGGGCGTCACATTCAGGCTGAAGTCCAGCAGAAAACTGATGGCCGCCGATGCGTCGATCCGCCCCCAACCGTAGACGTTGTTGGGTACGGCGTCGCCGGCGTCATCACCGCAGCCCTGGGTCGTCGTCAAGGGCACGGCACTTTGCTGGATCACCGTCTCCACGCCGTCGATGTCGCCGGTCATATCCGGCCTGGCCGAGAGGATCAGCGCGACCAAGCCCGCGACATGCGGCCCGGCCATACTCGTACCGTTCTTGCTTCCGTAACCCCCGTCCACCGTACTGGAGCGGATGTTGAGCCCGGGGGCCGAGATGTCGGGCTTGAGCAGAGTCTCACCATCAATGATGATTACCGGGCCGCGGCTGGAGAAATACGCGATGTTGTCGTCGATCTTCGTGGCCCCGACCGAGAAGCTCTCGTCGTAGATCGCCGCCGGGTCCCTGATCGTCGAGCAGCCCGATCCGTCGTTGCCGGCGGAGTGAACGGTGACGATGCCGGCGGCCCGAACCGCCTGAACGACGCTGAGCAGAATGTTGGGGTCATCACAGCCCTCGCTGGGGGGACAGCCCCACGAATTGTTGATGACATCCGGCGCCTTGGTCACGTCGGGGTTTTCGTCGTTCAAATCAGTCGGTTCGATGAAGAATTGGTAACACTCGGCGTAGGTGATCGGCGTCCCGGCGCCGGCGTCGTTCATGTTGCGGCAACCGATCCACCGAGCCCCAGGCGCCATGCCGACCTGATTGCCCAGTCCATCGTCACCGATGATCGTGCCCATCGTGTGGGTGCCGTGGCCGTGGCCATCGCAGGGTTCGGGTGAGTCGATGCCGCAGGCGCCTCCGTCAGACTCATGGATCGCATCGTGCCAGTTGTAGGCGTGGTCTCCCGGTCCGCCCCGATAGGCGTTGACCAGAGCCGGGTGTTCCCAGAAGTATCCGGTGTCCTGCCCGGCGACGACGGCGTCCTCACCGTCGATACCCAGAGCCCAGACGTCGTCCGCACCAACGAGAGCGATGTTCCACTCCACGGCAGTGGCAGCCTTGGACTTGTCGGCCGGCGGAGCCTGCGGTCGTTCGTCCAATCGCACCGTCGGGTTGGCGTGGATGTGAAAGACGTCCTTTCGTTCTGCCATCCCCTGCACGACATCTACATCGCCGCGGACCCAGATCATGTTGCTGATCCAATAGGCGCGGTGTTCCACGCCCAGAGCCTTCAAACTGTCCAAAACCGGACGTTGGGTCTCGGCGGCAGTCTTTCGGAGCGCATCGACGACAAAGCGTCCCTTTTCGACCTTTGTCGGCAGAAGCGCCGCGCCAGAGAGATCCGCTTGTTCGGACAGAAAAACGATGAACTCGGTTCCGACGCCGAATCGGGCCTTATCCAAGACCCAGGGATCGACCTTGGCTCGCCACTGATCCGGGGCCGCCCCCATCGCGGCCCATGCAGCCAACATCATAAGACCAAAGGCACATACACTTTGACGAAAACGCATCAAGCTCCATCCGCCGTCATGAGCGACGACAAATCCACTGTAGCAGGAACGGGAACGGCCAGGCTCCGAACATCGACCTCTTTGACCCTTTTGACCTTTTCGATTTCATCGACCCTCAAAGACTTCTATTGATTCATTTTTGCGCCTTTTTGTGGCTATTTCTTCGATCCGTGCAAAGGCTAAGTTCCTACCTCAACTCTTCGAGCTTCTCCCGGACCCTGTCGGCATGGCCCCTGGTCCGTAAATTCCGGGGCCTTATGTCCGACTTCAATCGTCATGGTGCTCTCCTCCTGAGCTGGTACCACACGGACGACCGACATTAGTCCCCCCGTCCCTCTGCCCCACACGCGACTGAGGTATCATGTCGTGCGGAGGCCGCCCATGAAATCTTTTTCTATCTTCAGCTGTCTTGTTTTTGCTCTTGTCGTTGCGCCTGTCGTCGATGCCCAGGTCATCAACGAATGGGTTGCGAACCACACCGGCGCCGACCCCGACAATTATGAGTACCTCGAGATCTTCGGTAGTCCATCGACGGACTATTCGAGTCTGACGATCCTCCATATCGAAGGCGACACCAGCACCTCGACTGGAACCATCGGAAGGATCGACAGGTTCTACAACGTTGGAACCACCGACAGTTCAGGATTCTGGTACACCGGTTTCCTCTCCGCCGAACTCGAGAACGGCAGCATGACGCTGCTTCTGGTGGACGTCTTCACCGGCGCGATTGGAGACGACGTTGACAGCGACAATGACGGAACCATCGACAACGTGCTCTGGTCGTCTGTGATCGATGGCGTCTCCACGTCCGATGGTGACGCCGGTGACGCTTACTACAGCAGCGTCATCCTCTCCTCCAGCATGGACTCAAGCTACTTCCAGCCCGGTGGGGCTTCTCGGATTCCCAACGGAACCGATACCGACACCCTCGGTGATTGGCGCCGCAACGACTTTTTCGGCGCTGGTCTGCCCGGTTTCTATGGCGCAGTCGGGCATGAGGAGGCATACAACACCCCAAACACCGTCAACAGGATTCCGGTCCCGGTTCTCAACGAGATCGTCTTCGACCACGTCGGATCGGACGACCACGAGTTCATCGAGGTCTACGGTCCGGCCCAGGGGGATTATTCGGCGTACCACGTCCTCGTCGTCGAAGGCGACACCGAGGATGACATGGGCAACATCGACCTCGTGTACGAGGTTGGGGTGATGGGTGGCGGTTCGAGTTGGTCGACCGGCTTCAAAGCCGGCGTGATGGAGGACGGCAGTACGACCTTCCTCCTCGTCGAGGGCTTCACAGGCACGGTCGGCGCCGACCTCGACGCCAATGACGACGGCGTGTTGGACGGCTCCCCGCCGTGGACCGTCGTGGCCGACGATCTGGCCTTTTTGGACGGCGACCCGGGCGATGCCGCCTACTCGACAATCGTGCTTCAATCGGCATTCGACGGCATCACCGGGATGCCGGGCGGGGCCTCTCGTATTCCAAGCGGTTTCGACAGCGATGCGATAACCGACTGGTACCGAAACGACTTCGACGGTGAGGGCATGGACGGTTTCAGCGGCGTGATCACCAGCGGCGAGGCATACAACACCCCCGCTCTCGCCAACCGGATCGGTTTGTACGACTACTACAAGAACGTCGACACCTCGAGCGCAGCCGCGCTGCGCGCCAGCCTCCATGACATCATCGACGACCACATCCGGCACGAATACACGTCGGATGCGACCGACACATGGGACATCCTCGACCCGGCGAGCGAGAACCCGAATTATTCCTCGGACATCCTCGACGTCTACAAGAACGCCAGTTATCCCAAGGCCGGCGAAGGAAACGCCTACTACAACCGCGAGCACACATGGCCGAAGTCCTACGGCTTCCCCGGCGAAGAGACCGTACCCTACACCGACTGCCAACAGCTGTTTCTGGCCGATTCCGCCTACAACACCGATCGGAGCAACCACCCATACCGATATTGTGTGGGTTGCACCGAAAAGCCCACCGTTTTCAACAACGGGACAGGCGGCGACCCGGGCACCGGCTATCCCGGATACTCGAACTGGGACACCGGTTCGTTTTCAACCGGGACTTGGGAGACCTGGATCGGACGGCAAGGCGACGTGGCTCGCGCGGTGCTCTACATGGACGTCCGCTATGAGGGCGACACCAACGGCGTTACCGACCTCGCGGAGCTGGATCTCGTACTTACCGACAATGCAGCGTTGATCCTCACCACCAATCAGAGTCCGGCCTACATGGGAATCTTGGCCGACATCCTAGCGTGGCACGCCGCCGATCCCCCAGATGACCTGGAGCTTCACCGTGTCGATATCGTGTGGAAGCACCAGGGCAATCGCAACCCCTTCATCGACCATCCGGAGTGGGTTGAGTGCATTTTCTCCGGCGTTTGCGGCTCAATTTTCAGCGACGACTTCGAAAGCGGAGGCCTGACGGCCTGGAGTTCTGTGACCAGTCCATAGAAGAGCCGAATATATAGGCGCAAAGATAAATCCAATACGGGCAACGAGTCGCTGTGCCTGTGTTTTGGAGCGAGAGCCAAGCTATCGCGCTTGAGTTCAGGTTTCCTGCGTCTTCGACCTGTTTGACCCTTTTGACCTTTATAACCCTAGAGCCCTTAGCCCGCACTTCTCACCAATGTTCGTCGCGAGGGCGGAGAGGTGCTGTGTCCAGTGGTGTTTTCGACCTGAGGGACGCGCAGTCGTACTCGACAGTCCGTCGAGCATCCCGATGCGAGAAAACGCCGCTGGGCGCAGTGCATCGCCGGCCGCAGTAGAAGATTGGTGAGAAATGCGGGTTATGCCTCTGCCATGACACGCAGGAGGTCTTCCATGCCGGTCATCTGGTCCGTGTGAAGGCGCCAGCGCTTCTCCAACTTCAGGACTTTCTGCGCCCGGACAACCGCCTCGGGGCCTGATGCCGCGAGGATGCCCCATTGGGACGTCGGCGCTGTTTCGACCCACTCGAGGACCCATCCCAGCTCGTCGATCCTCTCCGGGTCACCCACCCACACCATCACGACGGGATAGACGGCCATCCTGGCTCTGACCTGTTTCAGGGCCACCGGAGACTCCAGAGACGCTACGTGTATTACCAACCCGACGCCAGGCCCCCGAAGGGCGAGGGTCGCGACCCTCCCTCCCTGCCAGGCTGCCGTCATCGACTCGCCGGAGGCCGCAAGACTCTCCGGCGGCAGGGCCTGTCGGAGCTCGAGGAAGGCGCCATGCACCGTCGGTTCAACCAAAATCAGAACATGAGGCAACTCCGGGGAGAAGCCACGGCGCTCCACGGCCCTGATCACGGCTTCGACGGCCGAACCAAGGCTCTCGCTCGTCCCGCCGTCGGCGTCTTCGGCCGTCCTTTCGATCGTGCCGACATCAACGAAGCCACGGTGCACCATGAATCGAATGGCCAAGGCTACTTTTTTCGGCGCCCATCGCTCCATCGCTTCCAGACCCCGGATGGAGATGCCGGGGTTGGATCGAATTTCGTCGAACACACCCTCCGTCGGAATCGAGCCCCATTCCGCCGCCGTGGCCGGAGGTTGATCCTTTCCCGGGCGGATGGAGAGAGAGGCGTGATCGCCAACCTCGGACCACCGTGAGAGTTCGTCGATCAGCCAGGCAGCAATGAACATCACCTTCTGGATCTCGATCTCGGAACCTGTTGCACCCGCCGCCGCGGGAGGCCCCTGCCCGTCGAAGCGAAACGTCCCCCTCTTCAGATCCATCATGGCCAGGATCGCCTCGATGCCCACGAGGCGACCCCATGCGGCCGCCGTCGGCCGACCACCGACCACGACAAGCGTCCCCCTTCGGTCCCCGGATCCGATTTCCAAGACACCGTGCGTACCGCTGTGCAACAGGCTTTGAATCACCTCGGCGAAGCCCAAGGTTTCCAGGCGTCCCTGGAATTCGGATCGGTCCGAAAGACGGCCGTCGATCAATCTATTGAGCCGCAGCAGCAATTCTTCCGGATCAAAGGGCTTGCCTATGTATTCATCCGCGCCACCCCGCAGGCCCTTGACACGGTCTTCGACCTCACCGAGGGAGGAGAGCATCAACACCGGAAGTCTCTTCGTCTCGGGGTTGGCGTGGAGGTCGTCAAGAACCTCGAATCCCGAACGGCCCGGCATCATCACGTCCAGGATGACCGCATCGACCTGGTGAGCCGCCGCCAGGTGCGCTGCCTCCTGGGGATTGGCAGTCGCAACGACTTCGTGCCCGCCGCCTCTCAGGGTGTACTCCACCATTTTGAGCGTCATCGCATCGTCATCGACGGTCAAGATCACGGCCATAGGGCGCCCTCATCCCTGCTCATGGCCGCCCCAATTCTCAGCAAAGGCCTCCAAGCCGAGTTTCGCCCGTTCGAAAGCCATGACCACGGATTTGAGAAATCGGTCTGCATCTTCCAAATCCCCACTCCTCCCGATTTCTTCAAGAATAGCACCGGCCGACGCCACATCGGGAAGTCCTAGATTAGAGCTACTCCCCCTGATTTTGTGGGCCGCCTCCCGCAAGGCATCGACATCTCCGCTTACGACTGCCTCGCGTAGAAGATCCAGCCGAACGGGCATCTCATCCAGGTAGAGATCGATCAACTCGGTGACCATGTCCCGGCCGCCTGTCCTAAGCAACACTGCCAGCCGTTTCGAATCGACATTTGCGTCGTCAACAAGCGGCACCTCCAGACCGTTCGGGCCCGTGACGCCGAGCAACGCTCGTCGGAGGTGTTCCTTCCGGATCGGCTTGGTCAGATAGCCGTCCATGCCGGAGGCCAGACAGAGTTCCCGATCCTCGCTTGTGACACGAGCGGTCAAGGCGATGATCATCGGCTGGAAATCCAAGGGCGCCTCACGGATACGTCGGGTCGCCTCCACTCCGTCCAGACCAGGCATCTGGAGGTCCATCAACATAAGGTCGTACCGGCCCTTCTCGGCGGCCTCGACCGCTTCGAGGCCATTGACGACGACATCGGCATGACACCCCAGGCTGTCCAGCATCATCAGGGCAACTTTGCGCCCGATGTCGTCATCCTCGGCCAAGAGGATTTTCAGGTCTTGGGCCAACGGTATCGGAGCGCGGTCTACAGAGGTATCGGCAAATGCCGTGCGACCGTCGCCTTCCAGACCGAGTGCCCGTTCCAGCACGGACCGGAGCTGGGCCGGCTTGACCGGATTATTCAGTACCAATGCTCGAGTTCTCGACGGGAATCGAACGCCGGTGGTGGGGATGGCCCACCGCCAGACGATCATGGGCATCCGCCTTCCCATATCCCGAAGGGCGTCCAAAGCCTGGCGATCGGCGATGCCGAATGCCGCCTCTTCGATGATTAATGCATCGACATCCTCGGATCCTTCGCCTCGCTCAACAGCCTCGGAAATCGAGGCAACCGCGACAATTTGCAACCGTAGGTCGTGGGCGTATCGGCTCAACACATCCCGCATCATCCGGTTGTGGTGGACCACGACGATTCGCATCCCGTCCAGTGAGCCTTCCGTCTTGCCGGCCCCAGCGTGATCCTCGACGGCCTCTGCCCGGAAGGTGAAACTGAAGGTCGAGCCCTCACCCGGCTTGGAGGCGACCCAGATCCGCCCTCCCATCATTTCACACAGACGCTTCGAAATCGCCAGCCCCAACCCGCTGCCCCCATACCGCCGGGTGGTCGATGCGTCCGCCTGGACAAAGGGTTGGAAGAGTCGCTCCGAACCTTCCGTGTCGATTCCAATGCCGGTGTCCCGAACCGAAATGTGAACCTCGAGAGGCCCAGCCTCCTTCCCCGATTTTTCCACGGCTTCGGCCGAAACCGAGACCAACACCTCGCCGCTTTCGGTGAACTTCACGGCATTGCTGAGGAGGTTGAGCAGGACCTGTCGCACTCTGACCACGGCCCCGGTAAGCCGATCGGCCACAACGCCGTCGACCAGGTAGGCCAGCTCCAGACCTTTTTCGGCCGCTGTCGGCACCACCATGTCCAGACACCCCTCGATGTTCTCCCTCAGCGAAAAGGTCTCGTTCACGATCTTCAGGTTGCCCGACTCTATTTTCGACAGATCGAGAGTGTCCTCGATGATCGTCAACAAGGTGTTGGCACTGACACGGATTGTATTGGCACAATCCCGCTGCTCGAAGTTCAGATCACTTTCCAGCAGGATAGAAGCCATCCCGATGACGCCGTTGAGAGGATTTCGGATTTCGTGGCTGACGTTGGCGACAAACTCGCTCTTGGCCCGACTGGCCTCGACGGCGCGCTTCCGGGCAGCTTCGACCTGGGCCAACCACTCTCTTCGCTCAGTCACGTCGTGACAGTTCATGATGATACCGGCCACCGAAGGGCTGGACAGCAGGTTATTACTGCTGACCGCCAGAATCCGCCACGTCCCGTCGGCATGCCGGATCCTCATCTCGGCCGACGGCGCCTCGCCATGCCTCCGGACCTGTGTCAGAAAATTCTTGAAGTGGAGGGTGACCTCGGCAGGATCGACCAGTTCGAAGAAGTTTGTGCCCTCGAGCTGGGAGGATTGGTAGCCCAGGGCCCGGTCGACTGACGGACCTGCAAAGATGATCGTCGCGTCATAATCCAGGACGAGGATGATATCCAGCGTGTTTTCGATCAGGGCCCTGAAGTACTCTCTCCGGTGTTGGAAATTGACCTCAACCCTTTTTCTCAGCGCCACCTCGCGCATCACGCGGTTGTGGGCCAGGCATGCTTCGACCGACACCGTGAATTTGGACGTCACCCTGCCCAATTCCCGCAACTCGGCGGCGGAAAACACACCCCTCCGATTACAGGAATAGAGATGCAGAAACCCGAGACTGCCCAGGGCCAGAACGGCGACCACGCCTCTGTGAATCTTTCGTTCGATCTTGACGTCCGCGAACACGTCCCCGTCCGCCCCAACCGAAAAGTGCGGCTGCTCCTTCAAATGAGAAAAGACCGGGTGATCCAGAGCAACCTTTTTGGTGTCGAACCATTCCTCAGGCGTCCCAAAGATCAGCACCGCCGCTTCCTCGGCCTGCTCGCCGAAAGTCGATTCCTCCTCGGCCAGAAGATCGTGCGTCAACCAGACGGCCGCCGTGGTCAGATCAGCGGTCGATACCAACTCCGTCAAGAACCGCTCACAGTTCTTGCGGAGGTCCAGGCTCTCACCAATTGAGAACGCCAGATCATACAAACGCGAAGGGCTGAACACCATTGATGATCCTTTTCAACCTAGGAGGGTGAAGGGCATTGAATCAACGGTGCCTTTCGGGTGTCGTGAAGGCCCTTTTTCGTTGTATCCTCGGCCCGTACAGGGAGTACTGCGTCTCGAATGCGTCTCAAATGGCACTTCATGACCCCCCGAAATCCATCCGCCGTCAATGCCCTACACCCTCCTAGCCTACCCTATCTCTTCGAAGGCGTTTCAAATGAGCCTTCATTTTTGTGCCTTTTTGTGGCTATTCCTGGAGATTTGCAAACAGCTAAGCTGAGAGCTGACAGCGCACTTACCCTTCGATTCCGCTTCGACCTTCGAAGCCGTTCGATGGCAAGTGGCTAATCATAGATCTTCTCATCCTCAGCACCTGACTCGCAGGCATCGAGTTCCATGTCGAGGATCAGCTGGCGGAGCACGCTCTTGACAAAGGCACGAACCTCATCGCGCAGTTGGCGCTGTTGATCGTTCAATAGGTGGTCGAACATCAGTCTTACCTCCCGAGTCGTCTGTCGAAAGTATACGAAGTCCGCGTTCAATAGTGCTGCAGGGCCCCCAATTTCGACCGGTGCTCACGCAACACGCTTACAATGAGCATCGAATCGTAGGGAGGTAAGGTGAGATTGCAACAATTCACACTGCAGATCGTCGGAGTCGCCTTGGTCGTGCTGACGATGCCGACCGGACCGGTATTCGCCCAGCGAGAGGAATGCACCTCGGCGATCCTCGGGCCGGAGGCCGGTGTGTCGGGCGCGCCAATACTGTGGAAGAACCGCGATACAAACACCCTCTCAAACCGGGTCGTGTTCGTCCAGGAGCAACCCTTCACCTATCTGGCCCTGGTCAACTGGGACGACCCCTCGGGTCGCCGCTGCTTCGCCGGCCTGAACTCCGAGGGCTTCGCGATCATGAACACGGTGGCCTACAACCTCCCCGAGATCGCCGGTGAGGCCAAAGACCTCGAGGGGACGATCATGGCCGACGCCCTCAGAACCTGTCGCACGGTGGAGGAGTTTGCATCCTACCTCGAGGCCAACAGGGGTCGCCACTTCGGCAGTCTCGCCAACTTCGGTGTGATCGACGCTGAAGGCGGCGCCGCGATTTTCGAGGCCCACAACCACGGGTTCTACCGGCTCGACACGGCTGATGCGGCGCTTGGATACCTGGTGAACACCAATTTTGCGCGGACGGGGAAAGAAGGTGAAGGAGCAGGATATCTGCGCTTTGAACGCGCTACGACTCTCTTCGAAGACCTCGGCGACGCCAAAATCCCGTTCGAGACGATCCTTACAGAATTTTCCCGCGACATCGGTCATGTCCTGCTGCATCGACCCAGTTGGGAAGAGATGGCTCGGGTTCCCGCCGACGAGCCGGTCTGGATTTCCACCCGAGACGGCATCGACAAGTACTACACCTCCGCAACCGTCGTAATCGAGGGCCGGCAACCAAACGTACCCGGCTCGGTGGCCACCATGTGGGTGCTGCCGGGCGAGCCCTTGAGCGCGGTTGCCGTACCGCTGTGGGTGGAGGCGCAGTCCAGCCCCGAGGCGTTGCACCAGGGAGAGCCGGACGCGCAGATGTGGGCGGAGAGCCTGCGCATCAAGAAGATCGTGCGGCCCTACCGGGAGGGCCACAAGATCGAGTACCTCAATCTGACGCCGCTGGTGAACCGCGATGGCGGCTTTCGCGCCCGTCTTGACGCCGATGAGGCCGAGATCATGAGGCTGACCTCCGAGTTCCTGCAGAGCACCCACACTCCGGCGGAGTACCGTGCTTTCCAGGAAATGATGACGCGACGCGCCCTCGATGCCCTGAGATCGGTCGGAGAACCCCCCGGTGACGAGCAGATCTCCGCAGAAATCGAGCACATCAACGACCGGGCCCTCGAGACCCTTCCCTTGAAGGTCGGTGTCTACGCCGACGGCGGCGCCAGCCCCGTCTGCGTCACGGAAACCATGGCCGCCCTCAAAATCGACCCGGGAATCGCCCCGGTAGCCGTACGGGCGGTCGATTTGATGACGGGTGTTCTCAACGGGCTCGACGTGATCGTGTTCCCGGGAGGCAGCGGCAGCAAGCAGGCCTCCAGCATGGGCAGCCAGGGGCGGGAAAAGGTGAGGCGATGGGTTCTCGAAGAAGGAAAGGGATGCCTTGGAATCTGCGCAGGCGGCTACCTGCTTTCGAGCACGCCCGTCTACAAGTGGTCGATGAAGTTGATCTCGGCCAACGTGATCGACCGGGCGCATTACAACCGTGGACGAGGTTTGATGGAGGTCGGTTTCACCGACGCAGGCCGGAAGCGGTTTCCGGAGATCGGCCCCGACATGCCGACCTACCTGCAGTACTACGACGGACCGGTTCTGGTGCGCTCGACGACTTCCGAACTCCCTCCCTACGAGGAGCTGGCGACCTATGTCAGCGACATCCACCTCAGCGGAGGTTCCTCGCCTGGCGTAACCCCCGGCAAGACAGCGTTGCTCGTGAACGACGCCGGCAAGGGAAAAGTGGGCGTCTGCGTGGGCCACCCGGAGGCGACCCCCGGCATGCGGTGGGTGATCCCCAGAATGGTGCGCATGGTCGCTGACCGGAAGCTCGTCTCCTATCCTTCGCAGGTCATCCGTCCGCACAGGGAGAGCCGGGAGATCCTCTTCGACACTGAGCGGGCGAGCGAGGAGCAGAAACTGTTCTGGCAGCTTGTCGGCGACGACCCCGAGGAGAAGATGAAAGCGCTGAGAACTCTCGTGCAAATGCGCTCGCGACCGGCCCTGCGGTGGGCGGAAGGACTACTTCGGGACGATGACCCCGGAGTTCGCCGGTTGGCGGGAGCGGTCTTGGAGGAGGCGGAGTACACGCCCGCCATCGACGACCTCGGCGCCGCAGTGCGGTTGGAGCAGGACGAGATCCTCCGCGAGGCCCTTCGAAAGAACCTGGAAGGCCTGGAAGGCATCGTCACGGCAAACGCTTCCTGAACGCTCGCATTCTCATGAATAATGTGGAATGAGCGATTCTTCGCGCGCCGGGAACACCCCCGGGGTATCCTCCAAACGTCGTCATCTCCGTGTTGAAAACACCGGTACCAAAAGAGCGGCCACCAAGAACAGAGCGGCCACCACCTGGCTTCCTGTCAGCGGACCGAGAGCCGGCTGGAGGTCCCCGCGCAAAGAGTCCAGAATCAAGCGTTTGACGGCGTACAACGACACGAAAACAGCGGCGGAGAGACCTTCCCTGGACGCCGGTCCGGTCCGCCGTCGGTCGAGGACCACGAGAATACCAAAGATCCAGAAATCTGCAGCGGCGCTGAGGAGCTGGGTCGGGTAACGCCCACAGGTTAGACCCCTGATGTCCGGGAGATCCCAGGCGAGAATCCCGGATGTGGGCCGTCCGTAACAGCACCCTGCCAGCGCGCAGCCGATGCGTCCGATTCCCAGCCACAGAGCAGCAGCGGGGGCGCCCCGATCCAGCAACCTCAGCATCGGTATTCCCAAACCCGCGGAGGCCACAATCGCTGCGGCTGCTGCGCCACCGAGCGCCCCCCATGCGCTCGATACACCCGAACCTACACCAAACTCCCGGAGAAGGAAGCCAATTCCATACCCACCCGCAAGCCCACCACAGGCGATGATCACGATCAGCCGTCGAATCATGGGTCCTTGGGCGCCGTCCCGAAAGAGGAGATGAAAAAAGAGCAGGCCGGCGGCAACGGTGGCCAGCACGTGAAGCAGATAGTAGGTGCTGAGGTGCCACGACCCTACGGCGAGGATGGGATACACGAGAAACTCCTGTATGAAGAACGGGGCCGGCATGCCGGCCCCGATCCCTCACGAAATCACCGAACCACGGCCATGGTGGTCGGGTCGTTGGTGATATTGTCCACCACTGAACCGTAGGCTACGATGCCGGAGCCCGAAAGCACCTCAATGCGCGCGTAACCTGCCGCCATGTCGGTCTGGTCCGCGAAGTCGGCGAAGGGCCCGTTCTCTTGCTCCCACTGGCCCGGAGCCAGGGTGACATCGTAGCTTGTCAGTTCTGTTCCGTGGCCGTCCAGCAGATGAACGCGAACCTCTGCCTCGGCACTTCCCGTGTTGATCACCGCCACGTTGCTCCGGAAGGCGGCGTTTTCCTGGAGTTGCGGTACTACCGCCGATTGCCCAGCGGCGAGACCGGCGCCCGAGGCGGTGGCGCCGAGACTCTGGCCCAGGGTCCCGTCCGGGTAACATTGGTCCGTCGGACCCACCTGGGAGTAGGTCCGCGAAGTCACGACCAGCGGACCCGAGGCCGTCACCTCAAGCGCACCGGAGCCGGTGAACCCCATTTGGTCGACCACATCGGAGAGGATCAGCTGTTCCCCAGCCGGCACCGTTTGATTCAACGACACGGGACCCTGAGCGCCGTGCAGGGTGACGATCGCATCGACCGATCCGGTCCCCGTGTTCAGGAGCCCGAGATCCGTCCGCCACGCCGAACCCTGCGCCCCGGGGGCATGACTGGCAACCGGGATCCAGAATCGGGATTCCCCTCCTGGGGGAGCGACCCAGTCCCCAACCCAGAGGACATCGGTGGCCCAGACTTTCTTCGAGGGCTCGGCCGTACGGCTCGCGCTGAGAAGGACCGTTTCGGACCCGGCTGGTGCATCAGCCGGGATGTCGGCTACCAACCAAACGTTGGTGAAGCCCTGCACTGTGATGTTACCGGTGATCGGCCGACCAAGGTCGGGCTGCTCATAATCTCCTTCGTAAAATCCCCATTGGCGCCCCCGGGAAGACTCGACCGTGAGACTGATGGTCTCGGAGCCACTGGTTTCCAGCGTGTGGTGAAATTGGACTTGGCCAGGCGGAGTGACCCGGCTCAGTCCCTGGCCCCTCAGGAGTATGGGCGGATCGAAGTCCGACGGAATGCCTCCCCACGAATCGACCAACCGTACCGGCAACGGACCGAAGCAGGTCACACCGTCGCCCTGATACGTCTTGAACACGCCAGCCACCGCCTTGAAACCGGACTCGAAGAAGGGCGGAGGCCCCGATCCCTCGTGACACATGTAGACCTCGAGAATACAATTCTCACAGGAATTCGGCATGTGGCCCAGGTTGACGACTCCGGTGGTGAAGAGTTCCCAACGCCCGGCCTCGATTGGGAATCGATCCTCCAGCAACGTCACCGGCGCCTGCTTCGGCGCCAGTGCCGCCCAACGGGTAGCCGACTGGACCGGCAAGTGATTATGCAGCCACTCGTTCCTACTCGGCACATACTCCAACGGGAGCCGTGCTACGGCCTGATTGAGGTCGTCGCCACTCCACGGAAGATTGTGATCGAGGATCGCCAGCACAGGCACGTCTTCTGCCTCCATCCCCACCGGCAATCGGTAGGACAGCACGTCCACCTCCTGGGTGACGGGAAACCGAAGACCGACGAAGAAGGAACCACTCAGCAGGTATTCAACCAGGGTCTCCGCCTCTGAAAGAGGCAGATCCTGGACTCCCACCGATTGGTAGAGCCATTCCTTGAACCGCCACGCGGAGACGTCGTTTTGAATCTTCGCCCGTTGGGCGGAGACAAACTGATTCAGTGCCGCCGCGGGAGATGCCTTCGCGCCGGCTCGGTGAGACAGGCAGAAACCCTCGACGCGTTCGTTGTCGGTCGTTGCCAAGACCGTGTCGATGAAGGTGTATCCCCCGCCGACCGCCGGCGGTTGATACGTGAGTTGGATATCGGCCTCGCTCGGCGTGCCGTTGTGGGCAGGTACCGAAGAGTAGAGGAAGGGTGCCGGACCGCCGGGATTGGACGGCTGCATGCCGGTGAACTGGAAGCCGGCCGCTCCTTCAGGCGGCGTCCACGCCACTTCGGCAGTGTCCTCATCCCCGAGACGCTCAAGGGCCAGACCGATCTGGACCGTTTCCGCCATGTCGGCCGCTTTGTCAGTTTCATTGTGCCGAAAGTGCGCCCCCAGAGTCCCCGGGCGTTGGTCAGCCCTCTTCATATATTTGCTGAAACTGCAGTTAACGATGAAATGAAAGGGCACAGCCATTAGGAGGAGAATCACCATCGTCTCCAGGTATTGCCGGGTTTTCGAGAACTGTCCGCAACCACCTATCTTCCTCATACTGCCCCTCCCTCCAATAATTCACTCTATGGTGCAAAGATTACCACTATTGACAGTATAGGCCCTCGAAATAACATACTGCAGATTCGGGACGGCAAGCGGCCGGGTTGCCCGAACCGCAGGGGGGTTTATCGAGTCGAATTGTGCCGGTCGGGAGAGTGTGCCGCATTGGCCCCTGAGGAGATCAATTTGATCGAGGGCAGTGGAATTGGCCAATCCGGCCCACATATTTGGCATGATTCCGAGCTGGGAAAATCGCTCATCGATCCGAGAAGGAAATCACTCGTCGGAGATTTCCGCCTCGGCGCCTTCCTCGATCACAGTCTCTGCAGCGAGTGCCCTGCCCGGCAGCGGTGCGAAAACGTCGAATTCCGGGTCGAACTGGGTCAACCACTCGAGGCTGAAGCAGCGATATGCCACCCAAATAGGCAGGAGAATCACTGTGCCGATGTAGGGCAAGGCTGCAATACAACAGGTCAGGAGGCAAACCAGAACCGAGAGGATTCCATAGACGATAGTCAGCAGCAGCACGAAGAGACCGTACAACGTAAAGTGCCCGGGCCGTGCCCGCAACCACGGCACCAGGTGTCGCCACGCTTCGACTGCAGTAAGGTTGAAACGGTACATGATCGGCACGATGAACGAGTCCAGGAAGAGGCTGACATAGAGGCTCATGAGAACAACCGCGGCCACAATCAAGCCGAAGAAAACTCCCCATGTGGAGATTGCAAAGAGGCTCAGATCCTGCAGGGACCCTCCCGACATCAGCGCTGCCGGGATAGCAGGGAGGAGCACTCCCGCGACCACGACAACAATGACCACAACGACAAAGGCCAGGCGCCAGAGAAAGAGGGAATCGCCCAATTTCCTGAATCTCTTCCAAGGCGCCACGATCTCCGCCTGATTGTGAACTACATTGTCGAGGAAGATGAACTTACCCCGGGAAGAGAGCCACAACACGACGGCGACCAGAAGCAGGACCGCAAGACCCACAAAGGCAGCGACGCTGATCGCGAGCACGCTATGAACTGCGGATGAAGCAGCATCACCAATGGCGTCACCGATGTCGGTCGGGTTACCGCTGAAATTGCTGCCGCCTCCACCGGGCCCGCTCCCAAGGCCGGCAAGCCACGCGGCAAATCCGAGCACCAACCATTTCATGAAATCGAAGGGCTCAAACAGTTGACGCTTCATGCGCTCGAAGGCGCGCTCCAGGGGTGCCCAATATGCGATAGTATTTGTCATCGGTTCCATTCTTCCTCTCCTGCCATACACAACGCAAGTCCTAATTGCAAAGTTCTCTATTAGAATTTGTTCATGCCGGCCTTCCACACCACCGCCAACCCGCGCAATTGCTACAGCACCTGCGGCATACAGGTCCTGGTGCTAACTGTTTTCTTCGACCCTCCGCCGACGCGGGCACTCATGGCTACCGAGAACCTCTTTAATTGAAAACTACGTAGGGAGACTCCAATGAACGAATCTGTCACATACGAATTATCCTCCGATGTCGCAGTCCTGACGATCGACGACCACAAGGTCAACGCCCTCACACATTCGATCATCGAAGCCCTTCACGAAGGCTTGGACCGTGCGGAGAGAGAGGTCAAGGCGGTTCTCCTTGTCGGCCGCCCCGGGCGCCTCTCCGGCGGTTTCGACCTCTCGATTATGAAGAGCGGTCCCGAAGGCTTACGCGGACTGGTGACGGCGGGCGCCGAGCTGTTGCTCAGACTCTACAGTTTTCCGCGGCCGGTCGTTGTCGCCTGCACCGGCCACGCAATGGCCGCCGGCGCCCTCATGCTGCTGTCTGCGGATCTCCGCATCGGGGCACGAGGGCCATTCAAGATCGGCCTAAACGAGGTCTCGATCGGTATGACCCTGCCGATCGTCGCCGTCGAACTTGCACGTGAGAAACTGGCCGTGACCCACCTCGCTCGAGGCACCATTCTGGCCGAGATCTTCGATCCTGAAAAAGCGGTAGAGGCGGGATTCCTTGATCATCTTACAAATGAAGATGCCTTGACGGAGTATGCCCTCGGTGAGGCACAGAGACTCAGCAGACTTGGCGACCCCGCCTTCAAAAAGACTCGCAATCATCTCCGACGCTCGAGCATCGACTTCATCCGCCGAACCCTCGCCGACGACATGGCCCAACTGAGCGCCCTGTGAAGAACCCCCTCGGATATCTCGGTTCTCGTGGGTTTCAACCGCGCCGAGGAGATCATCCAGGCCGACCGCGAAACCGCCGAGCGGGCGTTGGCTGAGCTGCGCACGCTGATCTCGAATTGAAAACCCCTGATTCTCCTGATGCGGGCTCGGCAATCGCGCTCCAGTTCGGTATCCAGGGGTCTTGACCTCTTTGATTCTTTGACTCTTTTGACCTTTTTGACCCTATCTTTGTGCCTTTTTGCGCCTTTTTGTGGCTATTTCTTGGAGTTTTGCAAAAAGCTATTAGGAGACCGGGCTGGCTTCTAGGGCCTCCGCCAAGACCTGCGCAGGATGCAGGACCTCCCGGTCGGCAAGATCCCTCAATTGGTGGCGACAGGAGGTCCCCGCGGCCACAACCCGAGCGCCGGGAGGCAGGTCGTTGACCTGGTCGATCAGAGGTCGGGCAACCGCCAGAGAGAGATCCTGATTAGCGGCCATGAGACCGAAGGCGCCCGCCATTCCACAACAGCCGGTATTGAGCCGGCGCGTTTCGAGGTCCGGAACAAACTCGAGTAAACGCGTGAGCACGGGCGTGTCGGCAAGGGCGTTGGCATGGCAATGGCTGTGGACGGCCGCAACACTTTCGAGGCTACCGAGGGGCAAACGCGACGGGTCGGCATCAAGCAGCGTCAGCACAAAATTTTCAAAGAGCACGCACCGTTCCGCCACCTGCGAGGCCCCATCGATGCCGAACTGGCGATACTCGTCGACGAACATTGACCAGCATGAGGGTTCCAGGAAGATCACCGGCGCATCACCCATCGCCCGCAAGAGGGCGACGTTGTGTTCACCGAGGTCCCGCGCCTTCTCCAGCAGGCCGCGGCTGGCCGACGGACGACCGCAGCACTTTCGATCTTCGGCGAGGACGACCTCGAATCCCGCAGCCTCCAGCACCAACACCGCGGCACGACCGATCGCGGGCTCGTGATAGCGAACCCAGGTGTCATCCCAGAGAATGACCCTTCCCCGCCGTCCCGGTCCCTTCTCGCTCCTACGCCGGAACCACCGATCGAAACGATCTCGGTGATAGGGTGGCAGAGAACGCCCCGCTTCCAGACCGAGCACCGCCTGCATCAAAAGCCGGACTGGACGCATACTCAGAACGGCATTGGCGAGCGGCGCCATGGCGCTGCCCAGCCGACCCAGATAATCACTCGAAGCAATCATCCGATCTGCGAGAGAGGGACCGTGAATCCGATGACGGGCCTGCAATGTCTCGGCCTTCAAGAGAGCAAGGTCCACACCCGAGGGGCATTCACGCTTGCACGCCTTGCACGAGAGGCAGCCGCCCAGGACCTCCGTCAACTCGGAACTCTCAATGCCGCCGTCGAAACAACCCTCCAGGGCCGCACGCAGGATATTCGCCCGCCCCCGGGTCGAGAACAACTCCTCCCCGGTCGCCGCGAAGGTTGGGCACATGGTGGGTTCATCCTTGCGGCACCCACCGCAACCGTTGCACTGTTCAAGATTACCGACGAAGCTATGATCCTTCTCGAAAAATGCGGAAATCGGAACGAAAGCCGGCGCCAACTCCGAACCCGGGCCGAGGCGCAGATCGGCATCGAGCTTCCAACGACCGGTATCGATGATCTTGCCTGGGTTCAAGACGCCGCTCGGGTCGAAGATTTCCTTGATATCCCCCATCGCCGCCGTGAGGTCAGGACCGAGATGATCCGCCAAAAACTCGGTACGGGCCAGACCGACGCCATGTTCACCGGCGAGAGACCCGTCGAATTGACGCACCAGATCGGAGACCTGCTCAGCCACCTCACGCAGCCGGGCGACATCTCCACGCGGTGGAGATCGAGGGTAGGTCGCACATGCAACAGTCCCGATGCCGCGTGACCGTAGAAGGAAGCCTCGAGGCCGAGCGACTCGAGAATTCCTTCCATGCCGGCAACGTAGGCCGCCAGATCCCGCGGCCGCACACAGCTGTCCTCGATGATCGTCATCGGCTTGGCCGGACCCACGCAGCTTGTGACCAAGGAGAGGCCCGCCCGACGCAAATGCCACACCAGTTCCCGCTCGCCCTCGTCGGCACAAATGACGCAGCGCTCACCAATGCCCAAGCCGACCAACTCTGAGAGGCGATCATCGGCCTCGTCGAAGAATTCGACCAGGAGCAGGCTCTCGCACGGCTTCTCATCCAGCCGCAGAAACGACCGCGCAGCGGCGAAGGCCAGTCGGCCCCGGCTCTGGTCAAAAACCAACCGGTCCAGATGTTCCACCGCTGCCGGCTCGAGTGAAACCAACTCCATCATCGCCTGCATCGCATCGGAGACCAATCGAAAGAAAACGACACCGAGGCCGCGACGCCGAGGCAGCGGCACCACCCGCAGGATCGCTGTGGTGATGATCCCGAGGGTACCCTCACTCCCGGCCATCAGGCCCGCAAGGTCCGAGGGGTCGCTCAAAAACCGTTGGAAATCGTACCCGGGACGCCTCTTCACCAGATTAGCCGGCAACCGTCTCTCGATCTCCCGGCGATGGCGCCGGACCACCTCTTCGGACTGAGTCCGCAGACCTTCGAAGCCGTCACGACCCCGACCCACCCATGCCGTCGAACCATCCGCCAGGACGACTTCGAGGGCCTCGACGTGGTCAGCGGTCGTACCGTACACCGGGGCGTGGGCCCCGGAAGAATTGTTCGCGATCATGCCGCCCAGGGTCGCCCGCGACGACGTCGCCACGTCCGGCCCAAACCACAGATCATGGGGTTCGAGGACCCGATTCAACTCATCCAAGATGACCCCGGCCCCGACCTCGATTGTGCGGCCCTCTGGGTCAAAAGACCTGACCTCCCACAAATGCCTTGCCAGATCCACCACCAGACCCTCACCAAGAGCCCCGCCGGTCAATCCGGTTCCGGCGCCCCGCGGCGTGATACCAAGGCCGCTCTGGGCAGCTGCCCGAACCACAGCGGCACACTTTTCCGGATCGGCTGGAAAGGCCACCGCCCCAGGCGCCACGCGGTAGATCGAGGCATCGGTCGCATACAGCACACGAGTGAGGTCATCGAAGCGGGTGTCACAGCTGGTTGAGCTGAGAGAACGCTTCTGTGCGGAACTCACCCCCATATCTCACCATTCCTTGCTGCGGCCCAATGAATATGGGAAGACATGGGGAGATTGTAATGGAACTAGCTCGCACTTCTCACCAACGTCCGAAGCGAAAGGTTCAAGACGCCGTGAGATTCGGTGTTCTCGCAAGATGAGCGAGAGAAGTAGTACTTGCGGTACGTCGAGCGAGCGAATCGAGAAAGCGCCGAAGATTATGGTGTATTGGGCCTTGCAGCCGGAGATTGATGAGAAATGCGGGCTAGATACCCGCCAAAACAAAACCCCAGTTCACGAAGAGGGCCAAGGCGAGCAGGGCGAGGCTACGATCAAGCCATTTCCCGTGACGATCTATCAATGACCGGAAAGACCTCAGCTGGAGCCAGGCCGCGTGGCGCAGGACCTGCAGTGCCACAAAGAGCATCACGACCCAGCCGAGTCGGTGATAGGACAAACTCTCGCCGAAGGCGCCACGACCGAGAGCGATCCACGAGCGGGTCAGACCACAACCCGGACATGGCGTTCCCGTAGCCCGGCGGAATGCGCATGCCACGGGAAAGCCGTCCTTATGAGAAGCAGGCATCAATGGCTCAAATACACCCAGAAACAGGGCAGCCGCCAAAGCGCCGGAGCACAGAAAAAACAAAAGGCGGTGGGTGGAGGCATGAACCTCTTCACCGCCCAATTCTTGATTAGCCAAAGGCCGGTTTGACTTCCTTGTTGAGCAGAACGACCAACGCCCAGATCCCGAAAGGGATACCGACACAGCAAATCGAGAAGCACGGGATTATGGACAAAATGGCGGCGGTCATCGCCAAACCATAGCTCTCAAGGGCCTTCATCTTCATCGCGCCGAAGAAAATCAAGGCGGCGATTGCGAGAACGACGATCCCACTGATGACCGAAAAGGTGCCCGACATCATGGGCGCCAACCACTCCATGCCCTCCATGCCCTCGAATTGCGACATGTCGCCGGCACCCATCAAAGAGATACCGAGCACACTGGCAAAAATGCTGAAAATCTGCATCACAAAGGTGATTCCGGCAACGATCATCAGTGAAACAGCGGGGGCCTTGACCTTCTGCAGGGCGGCATCCTTGCTCAGACCAGGGGCAGCGTATTGCTGCGGCGGTGGATCATAGGGCGGTGGTGTGGGTGTGCTCATGAAAATTTCCTCCAAAGATATTGATGTTACGGCAACCAGGATACCGCGGTTTCACCTCAGATCAGCAGCACTGAAGGCCAGAGGCAACAATTCTTCGACCGAGGTCTGCACTCGCTCTCCAGCAGAATTCGCCAAAATGACCGGGAAGTTGCCGAATTCACTCAAGACCTGGCGGCAGGCGCCGCAGGGTGAAACCGGGGGTGAAGCGTTCGTAAAGACCACCAGCGCATGAAATCGCGAGGCGCCGGCAGCAACCGCCGCGGCCACCGCGTGGCGTTCAGCGCACACCGAAAGCCCGTAGGAGGCGTTTTCGACATTGCAACCGGTGTACACCTCCCCGTCTTCATCCATCAGGGCGGCGCCAACCCGAAATTTCGAATAAGGGACGTGGGCGGCCGCCCGAACCCGGGAAGCCGCCACCACCAGATCTTCGATCACGTTCTGTTCCAGAGGTTTCATGAAGAAACTATATACCAAACGCTCACCGCCGTTTCGAGGATCCGGACGAACGAGAGGGCGTGGAAGAACGGCCCGACGAAGAGGATCGGCCGCCTCCGGAGGACGATCTCGCCGACGGTGAAGACCGACCGCTTCCGGAGGACGAGTTCGCCGACGGGGAAGACCGACCACTACCGGAGGACGAACTCGCCGACGAAGACGAGCGCGACGGTGAGGAGGCATTCGGCGCGCTCCCCCTTGAAGGCGTTGTCGATGTTCTCCCAGCCGAAGCCGACGGGCGGGATGAGGTGGCCCGCGGGCTCCCGGAGCTGGTCACACTCGGTCGCGATGGATAAGAACCACGGCTCACCGCGCCCGATCTTCCGGTAGCCGACCCCACCGATCTCGGGATCACAATCGGCGCACGGCTTGATGAAGAGCTGGTTGAGGGAGTAATCGGCGTGCGCCCGGATCCGGATCCGACCATCGACCGCGAACTCGGTGCTGTCCGGCTTCCGGTGCTCGGCGCTGCACGACCAAGAACCGGAGAGCGGCTCGTGCCGGCCGGTGCGAGCGACCTGCCCGAAGACGGCGCCGTTGCCCCACCAGAACTCGAGGGAGCGCTCGTCCTCCCACTCGGTGTGCTGCGTGCCCCGGAAGAACCGACGACCGTGCCGCGGTATCCCGAAGGCGAACGATAATAGTTCGGCGCCGAGGGTCGGCTCGATGCCCGGTTCGAATCACCGGAACTCACATTTCGACTGAGAGACGGCGCTCCCGATCTTCCGGAAACAGCTGAACTGCGGCTTTCGCTCCCCGGTTCTGCCGGCCTTGAATTCCGCGCAATCATGCTTCCACCACTCCGCGGAGTTGCTGCAGCCAGGGCCTCGTCACGACTCAGACCCCCATCACGAGCGAGGACGCGAGAAACGTCGGTATCGCTTCGCCCCTCGACCTCGCGAAAGACCCTGGTGAACTCACCGGCCGGCGCCGCTCGGCCCGGCCTTTGGGTTCGCAGAGGGCCTGAGGTCACAACTGCGGAACCGGCCCTTGGGCTCCCGGCGCCAAAAGCGTCACTGCCGAGCGAACAATGCGCCCGATCCGCGGACTCGAGAAGTCCCGGTCCGAGACGACCGACCAGCCGTCCCCTCTGAGAGAGGAGGTTCGTGTCCGGCCCTCGATATCCAGCATCAGATCTCCGGCAGCAACCGCCCTCCCGGATCGAATTTGGGCCGAACCACCCTCACCCAAACGCGGAACCACATTGCCGCGCGGCGGTCGCGCTTGGCCTCCACCACCGCCATGCGGCGGATAGTAACCACCGCCGTGGCCGGGATAGTGACCACCCCAACCCCAGCCGCTGCCCCACCACCAGGAGGAGTACCAACCCATCGGACACCAGCCGATCCACCCCGGAGAATGGGACCAATAGACCCAGGCAGGACTCCAGGTTCTGCCCCAACCCCAGACCCAGCCATAGGAAGGGCTGTTCCACCAACTCCCATAATGATACGGCAACCATCCCCACGGTTCGTAAGACTGCCAACACCAACCCGTCGATGTCCAATACCAGCGACCGGAGGTGTAGGGGCGCCAGTCGCCCGACACGGTCGGCTGCCACGCCCACGTGTCGGAGTTCGAGACATAGATCCAGTTGCCGTACGAGTCGAGCTGAGAGGCTTCCCGACCATAACGGGCATCAACATATTGTGCGCTCTCTCCGATGCCGATCTGGCGCCGGCTCTGCACCCAGCGAGCGAAATCATCGCGGTCCGTGAGACGCGCCTGAACCCCGGAAACCCGTCCGCCGGACAACTCGGACGCCGATCCCGAACGGAGAACTACACCACCAACCGGGGTCTTTGCCTCGACCAGGCCCTCCCAGACCTCGACCCAGAGGCCTCCGGTCTGAAGCACCTCGACCCTGTAGACCCCAACCTCTTCGAGATAGATCGTTTCGGAACCACCATCGATTCGTGTCCGATTCGGCCGGGCGACATCCGGCAGGAGTTCGATCATGAGAACTCCGTCAGCCAGGAAGATCACGGTACGGTCGCCACGAGTATCACGGCTGAAGGCCACCGAGTCGAGGGAGACCGAGGTGTATTCATCCAACCACAGATAACTCCCATCCGCGAGGATCGCCTCGACGCGGGCCTCACGGGCGGTATCGATTCGGTCCCCCGCCACCAGCGGCATGTTGATGGCGGCCTCGATGGTCGCCTCCTCACTCGCGGGCTGGATCGTGGCATACCTCTCGAGATAGGAGATGTAGCTCAGTGAGGTCGCATCGTCCTCTACCGAGGCCATTCCCATCAGGGGTGTCATCAGTCCAAGAACAACAACGATGAGGTTGCGAGCCATGGTGGCCTCCCTTCTGCCCCATGTTATTGCAAGGACCGTTCCAGATTGGACGAGCATTCGCAGCGGGTCAGGCCTTTCGAAAGGCATCCTGGTCCAGCGTCCTATTTGCTCAAACGCCTCTTGATTTCGAGCCGACAATGGGCTATACATAGGATAGCCCCTGGAGGTCGATAATGATCACAAAAGTACAACGGTGGGGAAATAGCCAGGGACTCAGGCTGAACAAGCAGGTCTTGGAGGAAGCCCACATTTCGGTGGGCGACGAAGTAGATCTCGCCGTCCGAGGCGGCGTGATCCTTTTGCGCCCCGTACGACGGGTTCGAGGTGGTCAGGACCTCAAGAAACTCGTTGCACAGATTCCAAAGGATTACAAACCGGGAGAGATCGATTGGGGACAGTGTTGATCTCTTCCGCTGAGCCACGCTCAGCGTCGCTTTTGGGGGGCCTACACGGGTCTGCGGACTGAGCAGAAACCAGGTCAGGCCCACCGTTGGATCCGGCAGACTCCGCAACCGTGGCGCCCTGAGGGCCGCGGCGCGAGCTTCGGCTTTTGCTGTCGCCACCTTGGGGTTGCGATCCAGTACTTCTCCCGCCAGGCGTTGCAGCTCCCGGTCGGACAGAGCCCGGACCAACCAAAGAAGTCAGAAAGAAAACGGCGATCGACAGCCCAATAATAAAACGATACTTGCTCAAGTTCTCATGTCTCAAGCCAAACGATATCCCTCGTTCGGTTCATTGTCAAATTGACCGCCGATGGTTACAACCTCGGTCGGAACTCAGCGTTCCCGCAAACGATCCATCTCGACGGTCTGCTGCTGTTGACGAACTTTGATCAAGGTGCCTTCCGGATAAAAGCCCGAACGCAGGGTGGCATTGGGGTAGGTCACCGATCGTGGACCGAGCAGGACACCCGGATTGAGAACGGTATTGCAGCCGGTCTTGCAGCCGTCGCCGAGGACCGCGCCAAACTTGCGCAGGCCGGTGTGGATGATCTCTCCAGCCGCCCTGAAGCTCACCTCGCGACCGATGTTTTTGACGTTGGACAGGATGGTTCCGGCGCCGAGATTCACGTCCCGGCCGAGGATGGAATCCCCGACATATGCCTGGTGGGGCGCCTTGGCGCCCGGAAAAAGGATGGACCCCTTAACCTCGGAGTGCGCGCCGACCAGGCTGCCCTCACCCAGCACCACATACTCTCGCACGTAGGCCCCAGTTCGAATAAGCACACCATCACCGATCACCGCCGGGCCGACGATCACCGCACCAGGCTCGATCCGACAGTTTTGGCCTATGGAGATCCGCTCACCCAAAAGGTGAACACCAGGATGAAGGTCGGATTCTCGGCGCCAATCCGGCCAGGCATCGACATAGGCCTTCAGGCTTTCCCCGAGAGCCGACCAAACGCCTTCGCCGGATGAGAACAACGTGGCGTGCAGCCACCCGTCAAGGCCAAAAAACCGATCGGCGGAATAATCACTCATCGTCCGACTCCTTGCGCCGCTGCACCACAAGCACGGTCTGGTCGTCGTGCAACGTCTCGCTCCCGGAAAACGCCTGGACCTCGGCGAAGATCCGCTCGACGAGGGCCTCAGGATCCAGGTCCCGCGCCGAGACCACGAGTTCTTCGAGCCGGTCCAATTCGAATTCAGTCTCTCCGACACCGTGGGCCTCGGTAATGCCATCGGTGTAGATCACCAAAGTGTCCCCAGGGCCGATCTTCGACAGACCCGCCGTATACCGCGCATTGGGAAACGGCCCCAAGGGCAATCCTCCGGCCGCCAGACGTTCGACCTCTCCCGAGGCCCGCACCAGCAGCGCTGGAGGGTGTCCGGCACAGCAGTACATGATCGTGCCCGAGAGATCGATCTCTGCGAGAAAGAGGGAAACGAACTTGGTAGCCAACCGAGAACGATGGATGATGCGGTTGAGGCGCTCGAGGGTCCCACCCAGCTTGTACTCACGCGAGAGGCCCATACGCAGACCGGTGAAAACGTCTCGAACCTGAAGAGCCGCCGGCAACCCATGTCCCGTGGCATCGGCCACGACAACGTCGAAGGAGGCGTCATCGAGTTCAATCACGTCGTAGAAGTCACCACCGACGATTTCTGCCGCGAGACAGCGGCCCGCCAAAGTGAAATCCCCGGGGCTCGGCAGGTGGCGCGGAAGAATCGATGTTTGGATGCGCCGGGCATCCTCCATAACCACCGCCATACGCACTTCCCGGAGCTGTTGGTTGATTGCCAGCCGGACAATGTTCAATGTGGAAATCAGGTCATCGACGGCGATGTGAGGTGCGTCCACGTCGAACGACAGAATGAAGTGTCCATCATCGACGACGATGGCCGCAAAAACCTCTCCCGTGCCCAGCAGATCTTCGAGGGTGGGATCAAGCCCGGGATCATCCCGGTGCATGACCGCAACGCCGGTCTCCAGCAAATGTCGGATCGGCATATAGTCGGCGCCCACCTGCTGCCCAAGAGGAATCTTGCCCACCAGACCGAAGGTTGCAACCAACTCGTAGTCACCATCATCGAAGGAATAGATTCTGCCGCCCTTCAGACCGAGGTCATCGGTAAAAGTATCGGCGAGAAAATGAGCCGTTGTCTGAATTGTTTCAAGCGGGCTGGAACCCCCGGCGATAGTCTCCAACGCGCGTTCAATACGGTGGTACAACGAAATCGTTCGTCTCGGCATGGCGGAATAATGTCATGGGTAACTGAGTTGGACAATAGTCAGTTCCCATCCGGAAACTCCGGACAGGAATAGTCTCCGTAACCACTACCACTGTTTCGGAATACAATGATGTGTAGAATGTACGACACTCAGCCGGCGATCGGCTGAGTTGGAGGAAGAATGAATCGTCTGCTCGCCGTCACCATCATCGCCCTGGCCGCCACGTCCATGCTGCTGAATACCTCGTGCTCCGGTCCTGAGGATTCGCAGGTAGCTATCGCCGAAACCAGGCTTGCATCCTCGCACGGAAATGCCCCGATCAAGTGGGCCAGTGACTGGAAAACCGCTCTGGAAAGGGCCGATTCTGAGGACAAAGCGGTTCTCGTGACCTTTTATGCCGATTGGTGTATCTGGTGTAAGAGACTTGAGAACACGACTCTTGCGAACGCCAAAGTGGTCGCTTATCTCACCGAGAATGTCGTTCCGATCAGGCTCGACGTGGATAACGAGGGCCGTACGCTCTCCAATAACTACAGAGTCGACGGTTTGCCGACCGTCCTCGTTCTCAACGCCAGAGGCAAAGAGATCGGTCGGATCCCGGGCTACCTTCCTCCCGACGGCTTTCTTGACCGGGTTCGGGCTTTCCTGGGCTAACCGGTTCTTTCAGGGACCTTCGTGGTTATGTAGGAGCATCCTCGTCTTCGTCCTCGTCAGGCTTGAAACGATCATCAGCACAGATCAAGGCTTCGGGCGTCGGCATCGGCTCTCCATCGCGAGGAGCGTAGTACGCCTGTTGAAACAACCACGGAAGGTCCCGCAATGCCGGGTCATCCTCCTCACAAGTGATATTCGGCTCGGTCCCGTCGAGAAAGGCATCGAGGATGACCTCACTCCCGGTGGAACATGCCGGCACCACGAGATGACCTGAATAACGATCGACCGCGCTGAAAACCACACCGGCAGGTATAGAAAAGCGTTCGGCTCTTGCGGCCTCGTCAAGGGTCTCCAAGTACACTTCCATAAAGCGAATCCAAATGGGAAGAGCTGCGGCGGCGCCGGTCATCCGCTTGCCGATCGGCGCCTTGTGGTCACGTCCAACCCATACACCAACCGTGATCCTCGGTGACGACCCCACAAACCACGCATCCGAGTACTCATCGGTCGTTCCTGTCTTCCCCGCCAGGTGAGCATCCAATGCCCTTGCCTTCATGCCCGTGCCCCGCTCCACGACACCTTCGAGGACGTGGAGAAGAAGATACGTGGCCGGCGCCGACGCACCCCTTTCGAGAGTCGGGAAAAATCGTTCCAACTGCCGGCCATCCCTATCCCGGACTTCCGCAATGAAATACGGTTGAGGAATCTCACCCAAGTTGGCAAAACCGGCATAGGCCCGAACCAGATCGATCAGGCGAACGCCGAGAGTCCCGAGAGCGAGCGAAGCATAGGGGTGTAACTCGGTGGAAATTCCCATGGCCTTGGCGGTGTCCACGACCGCCTGCCCGCCCACCATGTCCTGCAGCTTCACCGCCGAGGCATTGAAGCTCGCCTCCAGAGCCCGACGCAAGGTCGTGATTCCATAATATTTGTTGTAATAGTTCTTTGGACAGTAGGTAAGTTCGCCGATCGCATCGGGAAGCAGGAAAGGGGCATCAAAAAGAGTGTCAGCCGGTGTGTAGCCGGCCTCGAAGGCGGTGAGATAAACAAACGGCTTGAATGCCGAACCACACTGGAGCTTGGATTGAGTGGCCCGATTGAATTCGGACCTTTCGAAGTCGAATCCCCCGACCATCGCCAACACAGCGCCCGTTCGGTTGTCCATTGCCAGGAGAGCACCTTCGATCTCCGGTTCCTGGAGGAGTTCAACCGAGAGAACTGCCTCGTCGTCCTCGGGAAGAGGGTCGGGCAGACGAACAAAAACCAGATCGCCGGGCCGAAGAATCCTTTTCAAAGACGATGCTTTGGTCCATTTTGCGGCCGCGATGCCAAATTCGGCCTCCCGATCGGCAAGACGCAACCGGGCTTTGGATCGAGAAACCTCCAACACCACCGCCCGCACCATGTCCCCAGGGACGAGGCTCAGTTGCTGCCACGAGGGATCTATGTAACTTACAGCGTCCTGTGCCCGACCATCTTTCACGACGTTCGGCGGCCGGCGAAAGCCCAGGTGATTCGTCTCCAATTCGACCAGACCCTCACGAACGGCGGCCTCCGCCGCCTTCTGCAGACCCGGATCCATGGTCAGATCGACCTGAAGACCGCCTTTGTACAACGTGTTCGTACCGTAGTCATTCTCAATCTTCCGACGGACATGCTCAAGGAAGTACGCACCGTTGTCCGTATGGGCCTTGTGTAACTCCAGACCAAGAGGGGCTTCCAGACCGGCTCGGTAACTCCCCTGATCAATGAAACCCAGTTCGAACATCTTGCCGAGGACGCGGTCTCGCCGATTTTTTGTTCCCTCGGGATTTCGAATCGGGTTATGCAGCCTTTCCGGGTTCTGGATCATGCCGGCGAGCATCGCCGCCTCGTACAATTCCAACTCAATCGCCGGCTTGTCGAAGTACAGAAGCGAAGCGGCTTCGACTCCGTAGGCGCCCTGTCCAAAATAGATCTGGTTGGCATACATGGAGATGATCTGATCCTTCGACAACCTCTTCTCCATGTCGAGAGCGAGGAACATCTCCCTGATCTTACGCGCGATCCGACGCTCCCGACTAAGGAAAAGATCCCGGGCCAATTGTTGAGTCAGGGTCGAAGCTCCGCCCTGGCCACCCAGTTTCCAGGTTTTGATCGAACCGATGACCGCACGGAGGATAGCCTTTGGATCAACCCCGCCGTGATTGTAGAAATTGCCGTCTTCTATCGCGACGATCGCAAGCTTCAAATTGTCGGGGATCTGATCCGGAGGTAATTCAACCCGTCTCTCAAGAGCAAAGGTGGCCACCTGGCTGCCGTCCGCAGCGAGTACCTCAGTGGTGGAGGCCGGCCTGTAGGTGGGAAGTTGATCCAGCTGAGGAATGTGAAGGGTGCGGGCAATCGCCCAGCCCGTGAAGGCGCCAACGACACAACCGGCGAGAACCGCCCACACCATACGAGTTATCCAGGTCACCAATTGCGGCTTCATCTGCAGCGACTTCATCTGCAAAGAATAGCACCGAAGCGCTCACCGTAGCCTTTTGCGGGCAACTGATTCTGTCAGGGGATCTCGGAGGGTTCCGGGGTCACCAGTCCTCCCTGGGGGCGATCGAGATGTCCCGTACGCGAGAGTTTCCCGAGATAATCGTACGCAACGATTGAGCCTGCAACCGCCAGGTTCAAACAGGGAACCAGACCCCATTGCGGAATCTGGACGATCAGATCGGCGGCATCCAACAGGCGAACCGGAAGTCCATTTCGCTCGGCGCCGAGGAGAAAACACGGTCGCTCGGGATATTCGGCTTCGAAGAGACTCACCGACCGGGGATCCAACTCAACCGCAACTAAGCTCATGCCCCGGGCTCGAACGTGTTCGAGAAAGGCGTCTTCATCAGGCAGAAAAATGACCTCGGTGTAGAGTTCCGCCGTTTTTGCCGCCTCAACATTCCACTCACGTTCACCGACCAAGATGACTTCCTGGGCTGCGACGGCGTGGGCGGTCCGTACCAGAGTTCCCACGTTATGTTCTTTGCTCGTTTCCCACCCTGCGACTGCGATGGGCCGAAGACCGCGGCGATACTCTTCAAGCCGGCGTGCGCGGCGGGCCAACCGACGCTGGTGCGAATATTCACCTTTGGAAATTCCCATACAGACCGCTTCTCCACCGCTTCGGGCCCACCTGTCCAGGAAAATCAGACTGTCCGGTGAAACAGGCCCACAAATACGAAATCCCGCACCATGCGGGATTTCGTTTCGGCGGGTTTGCCCGCCCAAGCCTTTGCAGATGGTGACGCGGCTGCAAGGTCTATTGAACGCCCGCGACCCGGACCTTCCGGATACTTCAAATATGGTCCAACCCCCGGTCTTTGTCAAGACCTCACAAAGATTGTCAAGGAAATCCAAATCGGACTTCAGACTGAGGGGCTAAAGGGCTAACCCGACCTTCTCACCGGGTTTCGTTGCGAGGGCTGCGAAGGGTAGTTAAATGTTCGCTGGCACCGCTTTGCGGCTTGCGTCTCTCCGCCTCCGGCTCCGAGGTCAGGTTTTTTGGAAATTGGGCGACGCAGTCGTAGTTGCACTCCGCCGAGGAGAATGATTTGCGAAAAGCACGACAGATGGCTGCCATACGCCGCCCGTAGCAGACAACCGGTGAGAAGGCCGGGCTAAGAACCCTTCCCAACAGAGCCTTCCGAAACCATCCTCCTCCTGCACCGTGCCGTTCCTCTCGGTAGACGCCGGTGACAACATCTCCCACTTATCCTCAACCCATTGATCTGTCAGATGGTTCGAGCTAGAGTGATGTTGCAAGGAGGCTTCTCATGTTGGCACATGTTCGTACCGTAGCGCTTATTCTGGCTGGAATCAGCCTGGTTTTTTTCGTCGCCTGTTCGAGTTCCGGACCGAAGGCACAAACCGTACCTTCGACGCCGGTGGAACCAACCACGGCGCCGGTGACCGAACCTTCAATGAGTGAAGAAGTCATCTCCGAAAGACCTACCCAACCGATGGTGTCGGAACAGCCCATGGTCGAGGAGTTGCCGGAGGATCTCGTTATTCTCAATGCGAGGGGTTATCTGGATGACGTCTTTTTCGAGACTGACCGGTACGAACTCGAGAACCAGGCCCGCGACCATCTCGCCGCCAACGCAAAGTGGCTGCGGCAATATGCGGACGTGAAAATCTTGGTTGAGGGTCATTGTGACGAGAGAAACACCCGTGAATACAATCTCGCACTGGGAGAACGGCGTGCCAACGCCGTTCGCGACTACCTGGTTTTTCTCGGAATCGACCCGAACAGAGTGCAAACCATCAGCTACGGCGAAGAAAGACCCTTTTCGCTCGGCCGAGACGAGGCGGCGTGGAACTTGAACCGGCGCGCTCATTTCGTCATAACCGCCCGCTGAGCGGCAGGAGACCAAGACCATGCGAAATGCCCTGATCATCATTGTCGCTCTTTCGACTATTGCCTGTACCGGCGGGGAGGACATCGCTCTCCTGCACCGCGAGATCACCGACGTACAACGCGGCGTCCAAAACCTGCAGAATTCGAATGTGGATCAACAGGACATGCGACAGCTGGGGGACCGCCTCCAACAGCTGACCGACCAGAATATGCGATCCAACGCTGACCTCTCGACGAGGGTTCAGGCTCTTCAGGAGTCGATTGAAGCACTTCATGCCAGTCTCGAACTGACGACGCGAAAGCTGCAGGCCATCACTCAGGAATTGGCGGCAGCCCGTGCCCACCAGATAACGGTGCTTCCCCCGGTGACGACGACCGTTCCCGCCGGCGCTGATGGTGAAGCAACAACGAACACCGCCGAGACTGCATCAATTGAGAGGCCCGTTGCCGCCGCAATCGATCAGATGCCTCCCGACCGGCTCTACCGTTCCGCCTATGAAGACTACATGCGCGGCAACTACGATCTGGCCGCTCAAGGTTTCCGGGAATACCTCCGACGCTTTCCGGAGACCGACCTCGGTGACAACGCCCTCTATTGGATCGGCGAAGCCTACGACGCTCAAGATCTGAACCAGGAGGCCATTGAGGTCTTCTCTCAGTTGCTTGAAGCCTATCCGAACTCAGACAAGGCGGCCGGCGCTCAACTCAAGAAAGGCTTGCTCTACCTCAAAGCCGATGATCAGGGCCAAGGCGTCGTCAACCTCCAGTACGTCGTCTACGAGCACCCCGGCACCAAGGAAGCGGAATTGGCTCGGGAGAAGCTGCGATCCTTGGGACTGAATATCAGGTGAATTAGAAGCGATCAGCTGATAGCTGATCGCTGACAGCAAAACATCTACTGGCATTTCATGGAGGGTTTCGCTAGAATACCCGCCCTGTGTGCGCTCTGAACTGAAGTGCGCCTTCGAGATTAAGGAGAACGAGAAGCATGGCAACCATCAAGGGAACCAAAAAGCAGGCCCGCAAGCGCCATCGCCAGTCGCTGGAGCGACGCATGCGAAATAAGACCGTGCGTACCCGGGTTCGCCGGCAGATGCGCCTGATGCGCGTCGCCCTCGAGGAGGGTGACGCCGCCAAAGTCAAAGAACTTCTGCCCGAGACCATTTCGGTCATCGATGTCGGTTGGCGCCGGGGTGTCCTTCACCGCAATACCGCCTCCCGCTACAAGGGCCGTATGGCCAAACAGGCTCAAGCCGTCATCGCCGCCACGGAAGCGTAGCCGATGGCCGAGGCCCTGCTCACCACGAGGATCCCTGACGGTGAGTTACTGAGCCACGGCAAAGTTCGTGATATCTATACCGCAGCACCGAACGCGCTGGTCTTGGTCGCAACCGATCGGGTCAGCGCGTTTGATCATGTTCTGGAACCTGGAATTCCCGGCAGAGGCGTTATCCTGACCCAACTCTCGAACTTCTGGTTCAGGCACTTCGAAGACCTGCTGCCCAATCACCTCCTGGTCACCGATCTGGAGGAATTCCCCGAGCCGTACCGAAATTATCCGGAACTCGGCGGGCGCGCGGTGTTGGTAAAGAAACTCCGACCCATTCCAATCGAATGTGTGGCTCGTGGTTATATCACCGGGTCAGGGTGGGAGGAATACGCGGTTGACCAGACGGTGTGCGGGATCAAGCTTCCTGCAGGTCTGAGCGACTGCGAAAAGCTCACCGAACCCATCTTTACCCCGGCAACAAAGGCCACAGAGGGGCACGACGAGAACATCAGTTACGAGCGTATGGTCTCGATCGTCGGTCGTGAAACCGCCGAAGCCTTGCGCAGCTACACCCTGAGAATCTACACCGACGCCGCTGCCTATGCAGCCGAGCGGGGCATTATTATTGCCGATACGAAATTCGAGTTTGGTATCGACGAAGACGGGTGCATCGTCTGGATGGATGAAGCCCTGACACCCGACTCGTCCCGCTTCTGGCCGGTGGACGGTTATGAGCCCGGTCGCTCGCAGCCGTCCTTTGACAAACAGTTCGTCAGGGACTGGGTGTCCGCCGGCGGATGGAACAAAGAACCCCCGACACCGATTCTCCCGCCCGAAGTTGTGGCGGGTACTCTGAAGCGATACCGCCGGGCCTACCGTTTGCTCACCGGGGAGGAGATCAACCCCTGAGCAACGGCCGGGCCGGTGCTGAATTTTTCCGATCGAAGAGGAGAACGACAGATGAGTGTGAAGACCTTCGCCACCGAAAACATCCGCAATGTAGCCGTCACGGGCCACTCCGGCACCGGCAAGACCTCTCTGGTTTCCGCCATGCTTTTTGACACCGGCGCCGTGACCCGCCTGTTGAAGGTCGATGACGGGAACACGATCACCGACTTCGACGAGGATGAACGTGAGCGAAAAATCACCATCAACACCTCCATCGCGTACGTCCAGCATCGGGATTGCAAAATCAACTTCCTGGACACACCCGGCTACGGCATTTATACGACTGATGCGTTGCAGGGTCTGAGGGTCGCCGACGCCGCTCTTTTGACGATTTCCGCCGTGAGTGGCGTTGAAGTCCAAACCGACAAGATGTGGAGGGCGGCGGCCGGCTTTGATCTGCCGGTCTTCTTCGCCATCAACCTCATGGACAGAGACCGCGCCTCTTTCGAGCGGACCTTTTCGGCCCTGCAAAAGAAGTACGGCCGGGGGGTCACCTCGCTGCAGATTCCGATTGGCGCCGAAGGCGCCTTCTCAGGGGTGGTCGATCTGCTCTCGGGGCAAGCCTTCACCTGGGAACACAACGAAAGCGGGAAGCCAATGACCGTCGATGTTCCCGCCGACCTGGCCGACGAGGTTTCCAACGCACGTGAAGCCCTTACCGAGATGATTGCCGAGCAAGATGAGGACCTGATGGAGAAGTACCTTGAAGAGGGCGAGCTTGACGCCGAGAGCCTGGCTCGCGGCCTCAAGGAGGCCATCAAGGCACGTGAGATTTTCCCCGTCTTCACCCTCGCAGGCGGCCGGAACATCGGAGTGCAACCTCTCCTCGACGCAATCGTCAACCTGGCGCCGGCGCCTGACTGGCGACCCGTGGAGGCGACCATCGACGGTGAGGCTCAGGAAATCAATGTCTCCGCCGACTCTCCGTTTATCGGCTATGTCTTCAAGACGATCTCCGACCCGTCTTCAGGCAGAATCTCTCTGATGAAGATCCTGTCCGGGGGCGTCACTGCCGATGTCACGGCGGCAAATCCGGCGAGGAATGCCTCGGAACGTCTTGGCGCCCTCTCCGTAGCCCAGGGGAAAAACCTCGAACATGTAACGGAACTGGCGGCAGGCGACATTGCCGCTGTTCCGAAGCTCAAGGAAACCAAGACCTGTGACACTCTTTGTGCCGTCAAGACGGTCATTGAAGTTCCCACCGTACAGATTCCCGAACCGGCTATTTCCTTCGCCGTGGAACCCAAGTCCAAAAGTGACGAGGACAAGCTCGGAGACGCCATGCGTCGCATCAGGGACGAGGATCCGACCATCGCTTTCCGGCGAGACCCACAGACGAAAGAACTGGTCATCGCCGGCACCGGTCAACTTCACGTCGAAGTGATCGTCAGCAAGTTGAAGAAGCGCTACAAAGTCGACGTCGACCTCCACCAACCGAAGGTGCCCTACCGCGAGACAATCACCGGATCGACTGAAGTGACCACGCGGCACAAGAAACAGACCGGTGGATCGGGCCAATTCGCCCAGTGCACGATCACCATGGAAGCCAACAAAGGCCAGGGCTACGAGTTCGTCGACAAGATCTTCGGCGGGTCCATCTCACAGACCTATCGCCCGGCAGTCGACAAGGGAATCCAAGAGGCAGCCGAGAAGGGCGTGCTCGCCGGTTATCCGATGGTGGACTTCAAGATCACGCTCACCGACGGCAAGGAGCACGCCGTCGACTCCTCAGAAATGGCCTTCAAATCCGCCGGGCGCAAGGCATTCAAGGACGCAGCCGCCAAGTGCAAACCCACCATCCTCGAACCGGTCATGACGGTTGAGGTCTACACCCCGGAAGATGCCATGGGTGATGTCATGGGTGACCTTAACTCCAGGCGTGGACGCATGCAGGGCATGGACACCGAAGATGGCATGACAACCATCAAGGCGCATGTACCTCTTGCGGAGATGCTGACCTACGCACCGACCCTGCGTTCCATCACCGGAGGACGCGGCGACTACCACATGGAATTGGGCGGCTATGTCGAGGTTCCGAAACAGTTCCAGGAAAAGGTCATCGCAGCCGCCAACCTCGAGGAAGAAGACGAAGACTAGACCCAAATCAAACGCTAACTGGCGGCGAGCTTCGCCATCTCTTGGATCGTTTGACCTTAGGATGGATTTTGACCCCTCACTCGTTTCCTATAACAGCGTTACTGTCGGCATGGGGGGCCTGTGGCTTGATTGTTTCTCTGCTGTTGGCTGGGTTACTGATCGTCAGGAGACGTTAGCCCGACCTTCTCACCAGTTTTCGTCGCGAGGGTCGTGAGACGTCGTACACAGCCGGTTCATTCTTGATTTGAACGACACAGTCGTAGTTCACACTCCGTAGGGACCTTGAGAATAGCCCAACAGGACGGTCACGCCAACGGCGTGAGACCCCCGGAGGGGTCTGCGTGGGCTGGAGGAGGACACGTCGAGAAAAGCACGGCTGAGTGCTGCGCAAAGCGGTCCGTCCGCAAGCAGATTATGGTCAGAAATGAGGAATATAGGGGCTCAGACTGGTGAGCTTGCCATCGCTGCACGAGGAGGTGTATTCTGGATTTGTCGGTTCTCGACCTCAAAACGTCAGGCCGGGCAGGGGAGTGATTTCGCCGAAGTGGGCCGGTGGGTCCACCCGAAAAACAAGGTAGAAGTGACAACAAGGAATGTGGAGGAGACAACAATGAATAGGCAACATGGTTTGGTTTATCTCATCGGTCTTTTCGCGGCATTTGGTCTGTGCCTCGTTTCGGGCATGGCTGGGGCTGACGACATCGCCTGGGACATGATGGACAGCACAAGTCGGAATGTCGTGAGCTACATGAACGACGCACCTGCGTTCAGCAGCTCTGGCGACGGGTTCCAGAAATACACAGTGGTGCAGCAGGTGTGTCCGCCCATCCCCGTCCCCAACCTCAATGACATTCCTTACGCCGTGGTCGATGACAGCGCCTGCATATATCCCACGGACGGGGGCGGCATCATTGACACCATGACGGATTTCGACGAGTTCTTCGGCGTCTGCGATACCGAAAACAGTCAAAACTCAGGTCCCGTTACGGCGACCTGGGTCTTCGACATCAGTTCGGCGGGGGACCACGTGCGATTGTCCGTCGATCTGGCTGCGATGGGCGATTTCGAGGCCGCGGACAGCTTCGTATGGACCTACCAGATCGACGCCGGCGCAGTCACTCCGTGGCTCACGGCGGTTGCCGACGAAGCCGGCGCCATGACATACACCTTGGCCAACGGAACGGCCGTGGATCTCAATGATCCGCTGGTTGTCGATGGGATTACCCTTTTAAATCGGTTCCAGACCTTTATGACACCCATCGACCGGGGCTCGCAGCTGACGGTGGTCTTCACGGTTACTACGGATGGCGGCAGCGAGGGCTTCGCGGCCCGAAACCTCTTGGTCAGAGACTTCGCCCCCGGGCAAGAGGGTGGGCAGCCTATTCCGACCCTGTCGACGGTAGGGATTGCGGCGATGATCCTGATGCTCATGGTCGTGGGTGTGTTCCTGTTCCGACGCCTCCGGTGATGGGGGTTCGGTTTCTTCGGAACCGGAACCGGTCGCTGTACTTCAGGCTGTGATTCAAACGGGCCATCCGTGCTCGATCACTTCGTCAGCCCGCAGCGGCTCTCCTTGGAAAAATGGCAGTCAACGACTCTCGGGAGAGAGGGTCATTCGAACAAAGGAGTTTTTTATGCGCTTGATCCATCTTTCTCTCGTGACCTGTCTCGTGGCGGTCTCCACCGTCGCCATGGCCCGGAACTGCATTTCAACGACGCCATGGGTGCGCCCCTGATGCTCGACGAGATTGTCACCATCCAGGGGGTAGTCACGGCGCCAACCGGCGTCTTCAACGCGTCTCGCACCGAAGTCTTCATCCAGGACGACACCGGCGGCATGAACCTCTTCTCATTCAATCCTGTCTATCCGGATGACTACGACCTGGGTGACGAGGTCAAAGTGACGGGTACCATCATCGTGTTTAACGGATTGACGGAACTCGAGCCGATCACCGTCGAACTGATCGGCAAGGACCGGCCTCAGCCGACGCCGTTGCTGCTGACCTGCGCCGAACTGCGGGACAGCTACGATTTCGCGACCAACTCCGAGCCCACCGAGTCGCTCCTGATCCGCCTCAATGGCGTCACCTGGGATCCGGGCAACTACGCGCTGATGGACAGTACCGGCACGGCCATGATGTACATCGACCCCGATACCGGCATCCCGTGGCCGGAGGGGGAATTCAACGTTGTCGGTGTCATGAAGCAGTACGACGACGCCGGTGAAGAAGGACCGTGGTACCTCGGTTACGAGGTTCTACCGCGTTTCATCAGCGACATCACCTACGGCTCAGGGCCGCAGTTCGTCAACTACCCGGTTCAGACGGACGTTGCGATGGGTGGTGCAACGATCACGTGGACGACCGACATCGCGTGCGAGACCGTGCTCGAATACGGCACGACCACCGGCTTCGAGATGGAGTCAATCCGGCTCGGAAACTCGACTACGAACCATCAGGTGGTGCTGACCGGACTGTCGTCTGCGACCATCTACTACTGCTCTGCTGTTGCCGCCGAAGGGGCGGACTCGATCAATAGTCCTTCGATCACGATCATCAGCCCCTCGGAGAGTTCCTCGGGTCAGATTGACGTCTACTTCTCCCAAAGCGTCGACACCTCCTATTCGACCGGCGTCAACGCCCTGTCGACCGATATCTCCCAGCGCATGGTCGACCTCATCGACGCTGCCACTACGTCGATCGACTTCTGCTTCTTCGCCTTCACTCATGACGATGTTGCGGACGCACTGGTCGACGCTCACGGACGGGGCGTTGACGTCCAGGTGATCTACGAGGAGTTCGACCCCGTCATCAATGTACTCATCGTGGCCGGAATCGACGTCGTAACCGATCCCGATGAAGAGCACGCGAACACCCACAACAAGTTTGCGGTCTTCGATGCCCGTGACGGTGACGAGAGCAACGACGTGGTGTGGACCGGATCGTGGAACGCCAGCTACAACGGCACCCACGAAAATGCCGAGAACGTCGTCGTCGTCCATGATGCTGCGCTCGCGACCACATACACCATCGAGTTCGACGAGATGTGGGGGGGGACCTTCTCAACCGAAAAGGCTGACAATACGCCCCATCTGTTCCTGATCGGCGGAAGGAACGTCGAGCAGTACATGAGTCCCAGTGACGGCATGGCCGCCGTGATGACGAACTTGATCGGCACCGCCGACACCGACCTCCTTTTCGCTATCTACAGCTTTACCGATACCGTCATCACCAACGCATTGACCAGCCGTTTCAACGCCGGGGTGGCTGTGCGAGGCGTGTTCGATTCCGAAGGCGCCGAGTACGAATACAGCCAATCTCAGCCCTTGGCGGACCTGGGGGTCGACGTGGTTCTCGACAACGTCGAGCAGGGTGGCGACGACCAGCTGATGCACCACAAGTACCTGCTCACCGATCCCCTTCCCGGCGGCTCGGACCCGGCCGTCGTCACCGGTTCGTACAACTGGACCTACACGGCCAAGACCTACAAAGACGAGAACATCCTCATCATCCACGATGCCACCATCACCAACATCTTCTTCCAGGAGTGGATGGCGCGTTACCACGAGGGTGGTGGAACCTGGGATTACGACGTTCCCGTGGAGTTGGCAGCCGACTTCACCTGGGATCCAACGTCCCCGGCCATCGGCGAGGAAGTCACCTTCACCGATACCTCCACCGGAACGCCCAGCGGTTGGACCTGGGACTTCGGCGACGGCGTCGGGACCTCGACCGACCAGAACCCAACCTATACCTATGACACCGACGGCACCTACACCGTGGGTCTGACCGCGACCAACGACACCGGCTCGGACACCAAGACCTTGGATGTCACCGTCAGCGACAGCACGGTCTTCACCTGCACCAACATCGCCGTTGCGGCCGTTGG
>JAIOSJ010000349.1 GCA_021107705.1 Thermoanaerobaculales bacterium
GATCTGCAAGGAAGGCCGCTGCCGTCACCAGGTTCGAGAGGATGAGCAGAGAGAGCAACCAGGGGCGGGATCGGCGGCTGAAGAACACGGAGCTGAACAATAAGACGGCGAAGAGACCCGGCGTAAGGGCGTAATAGTCGTGTTGAAAGAAGAGGTTGGTGAAAATCAGTGGTCCTGCGACCAGGCCGATTGCTGAGGCGAGGAGAACCGGGAAAGGCGGTCGTTGCCGGTGGGAGCGAAATGCGCTGACAACGGCTGGGCCTACTGCCAGCAGACCGAGTGGGCCCAACACGAGAGCGGTGGAACGCAGGATGAAGGCCCCCCACTGAGAAAGCGCGATTTTCTGTTCGAAGGTTCCGTAATTCCACTGAGAGAGAGAGGCGGAGGTGAGGTCGGAGGCCAACGGCTGGGCCACCTTGACGGCATCGGACCAGTGGACCCACGCGAGTCCACATGCGAGCGGGATGAGAATGGCCAGGGAGGTCCCGACCGTGGTGTCCCAGGCCGATCGTCCGTGGCGGCGTGCAGCGGTGACCACCCAGAAGGCCAGGACAATCATCACGGCCGCGAAGATCGCCCAGGTGGTTGCCTTGGCCAAGGCCCCGGCGCATCCCGCGAGCGTAGCGAGGATCAGGAGGGTCAGATTGGGTTGACGAAGCCAGCGGACCAGTGCCCATAAGGAAATCAGGCCGAGCAATATCGCCAGATTTTCGATCGTGTAGGAGAAGGCGTAGGCGAGAAACAGTGGTGATGTGACGACCAGGGCCGTCGAGGTATTGGCGACTCGTCGATCGAGATCCAGGTCGAGGGCCAATTTCCGAAAGACGGCCACTCCGGTGAGGAAGAAGATCAGGCTCAGAAGGCGGCCGGTATCGCCAAGGGACAACACCGGCACATCTACTTGGGCAGCCAGCCACTGAAAGAGGGGGAATTCAATTGGGATGTGCCAGGGGGGGCCCATGAGGGGAGTCGGGGCATCGAAGAGGCCACGACCTTCGAGAGTCGTCCACAAAGTGGTCAGCGCTGTCTGCCACTCCCGCTCCGTGACGTAAAAGTAAGCAGGGCCGAACCATCGGGCGGCTGCGATGACGGCCAGTGAAGCTGCGGCGCTCAGGTAGAGAAAGAAACAGGAACAGTCACGTGTGGTAGGGCCTTCCGGTTGGATCACGAAGACATTCTATCCGAAGACTCCTACCCGTGTCCGTGTCGCGTTGCAGATCGGTCACACCCGCCGTTATCTTTCTTCTCGTGGGCGAGCGACTCCGCCAATTTGGTGATCCTCGCATACGAGCGTGGTCCTCCTTCTTCCCCAACACAACTGTCGTTGAACCTCGATAGGCAGATTCGAGAGTCCGCCCTCAAGTGAAGTGGTACAGTGAAGGACCGTGATTCTCGAATTTTGTAAAGGAAGCGATGGCCTCAATAAATTCTCTGGTTGATCGATTCTGGCCCTTCTCACGAGGCGGCGATGAACCGATGTCAGATGGGCGCCTCCATACGGACAGCTTGGATATTGTTGTTCTGTCAGGCGATTCCGAACGCTCCGGGAACTTGACGCGAGTCCTTTCTGCCCTGGGTCACCGGGTGGAGACATGCGCGAATATCAGGTCCTTTCGCCACAAAGTCCGGCGTTGGTGGCCGCATGTGGTGTTCATCGACTGGCATCTCCCCACAGGTGTTCCAAAGGTTGTCCTCGACTTTCTTCAGAATATCGAGGGACCCTCAGGGGTTTGGATCATTGGGCTGGCCGATGGTGAGGAATTGGGTCCGTGGGAAGAAATGATTGAACTGGGTTGCTCAGATTTTCTCAGTCTTCCCGCCGGCGATTCGATGATCAAGGCTCGGTTGGGTCTCGCTCAGCCGCAAGACCGAGGGATTGAGGGTGGACACGATGACCTCACGGGGTTCGCCAATCGTGAAGGATTCAACGAGAACCTAAGAAAGGCGGTTGTCCGGGCCGGAAGAAGACCCTGGCCGTCCTTTGCCGTTCTGTGTTTTGACGTGGACAACTTCAAGAAGGTGAACGACAGCCTCGGCCACGAGATCGGTGACGGATTGCTGCAAGCCCTGGCCGAACGCATGGCGGCTACAAATCGCCCGGGAGACACCCTTGCCCGATTCGGGTGTGATCAGTTCTGTCTTCTTGTTGGCGATGTGGCCGATGTTGCTTCTGCGACGGCAGCGGCAGATCGGTTGCGGCAGGAGTGCGGGACCTCCTTTGATCTTGACGGGGTCGAGGTTTTCTCGAGCGTCAGCGTTGGAGTCGCGCTGTGGAACAAATCCTATTCAGATCCGGCGGTTCTGGTGCGTGACGCCGAGACTGCTCTACACCGGGCCAAGGAAGCGGGCCGAAACAGCTTTGTGGTCTTTGATCCAGAAATGCACGAGCAGGTTGTGGCAACTCTCGATCTCGAGAATGATCTTCGCCGGGCGATCGAACGAGGAGAGTTTTGTCCTTACTTCCAACCCATCGTTTCCGTCGCGAGTGGGCGCATTACCGGCTTCGAAGCTCTCGCTCGCTGGCGCCATCCGCAGAGAGGTATCCTCGCGCCGGCCCATTTCATCGATGTGGCCGAAAAGACGGGCGTGATCATCCAAATCGATCGTTTTGTGGTAGAGGAGGCCTGTCGACAACTTCGAGCCTGGCAGATGCAGTTTCGAGGCTTCGGACCGCTGAGTGTGAGCGTGAATATTTCGACTCATCAGTTTCTGCAGTCGGACCTGATTCAGCAGATCGACCTCATTCTGCGCAGCACCGGTCTTTACGGCAAGAGCCTCAAGCTCGAGGTCACAGAGAGTGTGTTGATGGAACACACGGAATACGCCTCCCAGATGCTCCAACAGCTGCGCAATCTGGACATTGGGATCAGTATTGACGATTTCGGAACAGGCTATTCGTCCTTCACCTATTTGCGCCGGTTCGAGATCGACGTCCTCAAGATCGACCGGTCCTTCGTGAGCCAGATGACCCGGGATGACGGCAGTGCGGAGATTGTGGCAACCGTTGCGACGCTGGCCAAGAATCTCGGCAAGGAGACTGTGGCGGAAGGTGTCGAAACCAGGTCGCAGTTCGAGGCGTTGAAAGAACTCGGCACCGACCAGGTTCAGGGATTTTTCATTGCGCCGCCGCTCTCAGCCCAAGGCGCCGAAGCCCTCCTGGAACAGGTGCGCGGCGCGGAGAACCACATCGAGAAAATTCTTGGAGACCGGATGCGGGGGTAGGAGGTCCGTTCCGTCCGTTGGGGTGCGCTTCCAACCTAAATTTTAAGGCGCCAAATTTTAAGGCGCCAATTGAAAGGGACATTGCTTTATTCTTGCGGTATGGTTTGCGCAGAAAGATTGTTAGGAGTTGACAATTCCTGGAAGGGTTGCCGGCGATATGAGTTTATTGAGACGAGGGATTTCCAATATTTATGTGGCGGCTGCAGTGGCATTGCTGGTTACCGGAGCCATCGGTTTCCTCGATGGTTTTGAGGAACGACGAATTGAGGAGAAAATGCAGTTCGTGGCTGCGGCAGGAAATTCCCTCGACGACCAGATCGAGGTCTATGCCGCGTCTTTTTTTCGCTCGACGCGAGTCTATTTTCCGGTCTTGGTCGTCTTCAGCGGCGGCCTGATCGGTCTGTTGTGCAGGAACAGAAAGTTCGTGTGGACAGCCGTCATTTTTGGTATTTTTCCAATCTTCGTCATGACGGGGGCCCTCCTCTCACAGTGGCCGCTGAACGCGGGTCTGACCATCGGCGTCTACATTCTGCTCGGCCTGGCGCCGGCGGTCATTGTGGTCGTGTTGCGTAACAGGTTTTCCCAGGTCGAGTGACTCGACCACCATGTCTCTGCGTCACGACTATATTCTCCGGCTCATCCGACAGCTGGCGCAGGCGATCGGTCGGTTGGTTTCTCGCGCGCAAAACGCGGACCCGGAGGAGGTTTGGCAGGAGTTGGAGCAGGCTCTGGAAGACCTGACCGGATTGGATCTGCCGCTGCTTCGTCGGTTGCCCCTGGAACAGCTCCTGGGAGGGCTTCGGATGGGTGAGGGTACGGACTCGATTCGTACTCTGGCGGCGGCCGAGGTTCTCGCGGTCGACGCCGAGTTGAACGAAAGGAGCGGTCGTCCGGAGGACGAAACCGCAAAACTCCGGTTCAAGGCTCTTGGGCTCTATGCGGTGGCGCTTTCGGAGCTTGGCGATTTGGCGCAGGAAGACACCGTCAACCGTGGACTTGGTTTGTTGGAAGCGTTGAACGAGTGGCGGATGCCGCCGGCTGTTGGATTGAAGGTATTGCTCTGGTTCGAACAGCGACTGGAGTTTGCCCGCGGGGAAGATCTCCTGTTCGATCTCATGGAGTCCGACTCGACGGGTCGGGTCTCGGCCGCGGGCCTCGATTTCTACTCTCGTTTACTCGAAATTGGTGACGAAGAATTGGAGAGGGGCGGGCTTCCGAGAGAGGAAATTCTCACCGGGATGAAGGAGTTGGCGGTTCGGTGAATGGATCTATCTGAGAAATGCGGGCTAGGAGGGTGTAGGGCATTGACGGCGGAGGGATTTCGGAGGGTCGTTGTGCCATTTGAGGCGCGTTCGAGACGCAGTACTCACTGTACGGGCCGAGGATGCAACAAAAAAGGGCCAACGACAC
>JAIOSJ010000339.1 GCA_021107705.1 Thermoanaerobaculales bacterium
ACGACGCCCTTCCTTCGGGTTGGGCTGCACTCGGCCCTTGGCCGCCTGGGCTTCGGCTGGTATCCGCCTCATCCTCTTGAGGAAGACACCGTACGGCCCTTCTGCGGCGACGCTCGCTGCTGGTTGAAGGTGCCACCCGGAAGCACGGGCGCCGTCACTGTGGACCTGCATGTCCCACCGGACGCCGTTCGCGGCGGGTCGGCAACCGTTCGAGCCAACAACGTCGAGGCGACGGAAAAACTCTCAGGCACGATGTGGCAGACCCTCCGCGTGGAAGGGGTGCGTGCGGATGAGAAGGGCCTCGTCGAGGTGCGTTTGCAGGCGCCGCCCTTCCGGCCCCACGAGGTCTTCACCAACTGGGATTTTCGCGAACTGGGCGGAGCGGTCCGCAACGTTTTCTTTGTCGCCGACGATGAGCCGGAGAGCAGAAGCTACGAGGGCGTCTCCGTCATCATTACCACCTACAAGCGCTGGTCCATCCTGGAGATGACCCTCGACGCCCTGCGCGCTCAAGACTGGTCCAATCTGCAGGTCGTCGTCATGGATGACGGTTCAGGCGACGAGACCTGGGAGAATCTCCAAGCCTACCGCGATGAACACCGTGAACATTTCCGGCTGAAGATCGCCACCCAGGAGAATCAGGGTCAGGGCATGGCCCGAAACAACTCTCTGTCAATGGCTAACGAGGACCTGGTGCTCTTCCTCGGCGATGACATCATTCCTGAGCCGGATATGATTCGTGCTCACGTCGAGAGGCACAACGCGATCGGCGAATATTCCGCGGTCGTAGGTTTTACCGACTGGTACCGAAAGGAAATCAACGTCACACCCTTCATGGAGATGGTGAACGTCGACGGCCACCAGTTCGGCTATTCATTCATGAAGGATGGCGCCGACCAACCCTTCACCTGCTTCTACACCTCAAACATCTCGATCGACCGCAAAATCCTCGGCGAGAAACCATTCGACCCCACATTCAACTCGTACGGCTGGGAAGACGTCGAATTGGGTTATCGCCTGAGTCTGCGGGGGGTTCGCATCATCTACGAGAAGGCGGCGTGCGCAGGTCACCACCACATGACGACCGTGAAGTCCTTCTATCGCCGCCAACTCCAGGTGGGCCGCACCCACCACGATCTTCTCGCCATCCACCCGGAACTGCTCCGCAACCCATACATGCCGCCCGAACGCCCCCGCAAGTGGTACCGGTTCACCGGTCCGTTCGTGGGGTTCATGGTCGGGGCCGCAGACGCCCTCGATCGACGCAACATCCCAGTACCGAAGAAGGTCCTCCACCACCTGATGATGATCGGCTTTTTCCGAGGCCGGGCGAGCTTCTGAGGCACCATTCCCCGATTGGGTTGTGGGTTGGCTGTGGTCATATACATTTTCCCACATTGATAGTTTCCCACTCTCGCGATATCATAAATAGACGGAGGTCCTGATGATTGTTGAAAAGGTCTTGCGTCCGGATTCCAAAGGACGAATTTGCCTGGGGCAGCTTGCAAAAGGTGTGAGTAGCTTTCATCTGACCGTTGATGAAGAGAGTCGTATTGTGCTTGTTCCCTACTCTGAAATCCCGTCCCGGGAAAAGTGGCTGTTCGAAAACCCAGATGCCTTGGCGTCAGTTATACGGGGTTTGGCCTCTTCAAAATCCGGTTACATTTCGTCTCGGGGCAGTTTTGCTCAATTCGCCGACGAGGGCGATGATTGATGCATTTCAATCTCCTTTTCACAGACGAAGCCAACGAGAACATGACAACACTGGAGGAGGATGCGGGCCTCAAGAAACGCCTCAAAGCAGTCCGCAAGGCGCTCGCCTTTCTCGAAGCGGATCCAAGACACCCCAGTCTCAACACACACAAATTTTCCTCATTGGCCGGTCCCGACGGCCAGGACATTTTTGAAGCATACGCCGAAAGCAAGACACCTGCCGCGTATCGGATTTTCTGGCTCTATGGCCCGAAGAAACGAGAGATCACGGTGATCGCCATCACTCCTCATCCGTAGCTCGGCCCCAATGATGATCCGCATCCTTCGGTTGCGATATCATGCGCCCTGATGAACAGCAACGACGTTGGCGCCCTTGTGGACGCCTGCCGCAAGGGAGATCCCGAAGCGTGGGACCTCTTCCTCGAGCGATATGGCCGACTGATCTGGTCCGTGGCGTCGCGCCTTGGGGCCAACAGCGCGGAGGCTGAAGAAATCTTTCAGCGAACGTGGGTTGCCGTCGTAGAAGGAATCGGGCGTGTGAACCATCCGGACAGGTTGCACAGTTGGCTGGCAAGTACGGCCCGTCACCAGACCTGGCAACTGTTCGACGAGCAACGACGCTCCCGACGCTTTGACTCCCTTGAGGTGGCCTACGACAAAGGCGATGAGCCCGAGATCGACGCGATGCAGGAAAGGAACTTCCTTGCCCTTGAAGCAAGCGAGGCGGCCCATCAGGCGCTTACGGGACTCGACGACCGCTGCCGGAAACTGTTGACCCTGCTGTTCCTCTCCGATCCTCCTCTCAAATACCAGGAGATCTCCCGGCGCACCGGGCTCGCCATCGGGTCGATCGGCGCCATTCGTGCCCGGTGTCTGAATCGGTTGCGCACGATTTTCTCCGGGCTGTATCAACTTGACGCCCGACACGACACATAATGTGGTGGTGATGATGACGACTTCGACCGAAACCCTGGCTCTTGCGATAGCCGAAAAGCGGGCTTCGCCTGAAGAAGCCGCCCTGGCGGAGCGTGATCCGCTCCTCGGCTCGATGGTCACGGAATTCCGCGAGCTGCTCGGCGCCTTGGACGAGGCACGCGAGCAAGGCTCTTCTCCCCCCGAAGCTCTGTTGCACTGGGCGCGCGTCTGGGCCCACGAAGCGATGCCGCCCCGTCCTTCTGTAGTCTCACGTCTGCTGGAGGTCCTGGCTTATGGCGCGCCTTGTCTGGCCGCGGTGCGAGGCGTGACGACGGGTGGACCGGCCGTTCTCTACGGCGATGACACATTCCACCTGGATGTGCGGCTCGAACCTCAGGAGGACGGCACGCATCGCATTCGGGGTCAGGTGGTACCGGCAGCAGAAAAGCTCGAGACCGGTCAGGGACCGTGGTCGATTCGAGTGGTCGGACCGGAAGGAGTGAACCTTCGCGCACTCTCAGATGAGGATGGCGAGTTCCGAGTCGAGGCCCTCCACAGCATGAACGGTCTTTCCCTGGTCGCCGAACGCGGATCCGAGCGCCTGATCGTTCCACGGCTGGCGACAACGCCGGGCGCTTTCGAACCAGACGGGAATCAGACGGGCGACGACAGGTGAACCCAATGGCTCGCCCGAATATTTCACCGATTTTCGTCACCGGCGCAGCAGGAAACTGGTGAGATATGCGGACCGGAAGCCTGGCAGCCCAGGTCATCGGATGTGACGCCAAACAGATTCGTGCCCTCGGTGAGAGAATTCGAGACGAGGCAGAACGAACGGCTCGGCGCGACCCCCGTGGCCTGCGCGCTCTCTTCAGGTCCCTTCGACAGGCAGCCGATGCCAACCCCGCTTTCAGACCATGGGCCCTGTGGATCGAAGGCGGGACAGAACACCTACGGGGCCGTACGGCCGAGGCGACACCTCTGCTCGACCAGGCTTCACGAATTTTCCGAAAATCCGGGGACCACCACACTGCCGCCCGAGTCGATTTGGCCGGCATGGATGCACTCGCCTGTACTGGACGTCACCAGGCGGCCCGGCAACGGGGCCGGCGGGCCCTAGAGATATTCCTACAGGCTCAAGACAACCCTCGAACGGTTTCGGCCCTGCTGAACCTCGGCGGACTGGAGGAAGCCCGGGACCAGCTCCACAAGGCGTTGGAACTCTGGCTCCAGGCGCAGCGGCTTGTTCCCGAAGAGGATCGGCTGCGCCGGGGCCTCCTGGCAACCAGTCTCGGTGCCGGGTATCAGGTCCTTGGCCGGTTTTCCAAAGCCGAGGAGCGGTACTCCGAAGCGATCACACACCTTGAGGCGGTGGATGCGACAGCAACATGCTTACTGCCGAAGCTGGGCCTGGCGGAGATCCTGGTGCTTCGTGGGAATCTGGGCGAGGCATTGCTCCAGATCACCGACGCCGAAGTTGCGGCAGAGGCAATCACCGACGAAAACCTCCTCGCAGAAGCCCGCCTCCTACGGATACGGGTAGAACTGTACCTCGGTCACTCGGAGCGCGCCGCCGAGGCGGCCGCCGAAATGCAGCACCGTTGCGAAGGCCACGGTCGCCCCGACGACGCGGCCCGTTTTCTGGCCCTCCGCGCCTTGGCGGTGGCCGACGGCGCCGAGGGAGACCTGCAGGAGTTGGCGGAGACTGCTGAATGTTCGCTGAAAAATACAATCGGCGTCCCGGCCGCGGCGGCATTTCGGGTCGAGCTGGCCCTGTCGCCTGCGCAGAGAGTCTCGGCCCGTCTTGCACGAGATGCCGCCATCCTGCAGCGCACCGGCCACAACGTCGCAGCCGACCTTGCGCGAACGGCCGCCGCCGAAGCTGCGTTGTCGGCGGGAGACAGCGCCAAGGCACGCCGCTTGTGCCGGCAAGTTCTCGCCGGGCGCTCGCTATCGGTATGGCCCCGGGTTCGCGCCTTGCGTCTCCTGTCGAGAATCGAAGAATCGGAGAACCCGGCCGCAGCCCTGAAACACATACGCCAAGTGATCTCCGTGGTGGAGTCGGTGCGGGGTCGACTGGCAACCGAGCAGGACCGAGCGGCTTTTGCGGCCCACGCCGTCGAGGACTACGAACGGCTGGTGCTGTTGTTGCTGGCTCGGGGAGACTCCAGGTCTCGGCGGCAGGCTTTCGATGCTGTGGCGCGGATCCAGTCACGCAGCCTGGTGGAGGCTATTGACCGACGGCGGGACCTTAACTGGGGTAAACGTCCCGAACTCGCCCAACGCTGGAACCAACTCCGCGAGGAGCTCGCCACAATGCTCGCAGCCCTCGACGGGCGGGAAAGCGGTAACGGTAGGTACTCCGAGGCGGCGGTGGAGAAACGTGTGCGGCTCGTTGCGCGGGAACTCGAGGATGTCGAGATCGAGGTCGCCCGAAGCTCACCTGCGCTGGCCGATGCCCTCGGCCGTCTTCCGTCTCTTCCCCTGAAATCCAAGTTCGAGTCGGGAGAGGTGCTTCTTGAGGTCTTTTTCGCCGGAGAGGATCTGGTGATCTTCTGCCTTGACGACAGAGGACTGCGGGTCGAAGTAGCGGCCGGGGCTCGTCGGCGCTGTATTCACCTGATTGACGAGATCCGCTTTCAAATTTCCAAGGCGGCCTATGGGCGACGTTTTCTGGAAGCCCCGGGTCTGATCCTGGTTCGCCAGGTTCGCGCGAGACTGGCCGAACTGGGCGAGATGGTCCTCGCCCCGGTGGCTCGACTGCCGGCGCCGACCCGGTTGTGGATCGCACCCCATGACGATCTGCACCATGTTCCCATGGCGGCACTGGAGATTAATGGCGACGCGATTCTCGCCCAGTGCCCGGTCGCGGTGGTGCCGAGCTCGGCAGTGTTGGCCCGCTTGCTCTCTCGTCCGCAGCGTCAACCACGGCGTCTGGCGGTTGCCGGCGCCGGTAGCGAACATCTGCCGGAGATCGACAACGAAGTGAACGAGATCGCACAGAAATTTACGGCCGCCGAAGTCACGAAATCGGCATGCGTGGCCGATCTACAAAGACTGCTGGAGAACCATGACATCGTGCACGTGGCCTCTCACGGCGCATTCCAGCCTCTTGCTCCTCGTGGCTCCGGACTGCTCATGACGGATGGGTGGTTCACAACCATGGACCTCCTGCAGACTCGGCTGAAGGTCGAACTCATCACCTGTGCCGCTTGCGCATCGGGCGATGTGCAGGTGTTGCCCGGGGGAGAGATGGTGGGTGTGGTCCGCGCCCTTCTTGCCGGCGGAGTTCGAACGGCCATGCTCGCTCCCGGGGCTCTTGACGACCGCCTGGCCCGCGAGGCGGCCGGACTTTTTTACGAGAGAGTGTTCGAACTCGGTCCGGGCGAGGCGTTTCGTGAGGCCCTGCTCCACCTGCGCATGAAACACCCTCATCCGGCGCTGTGGGCTTCCCTGCAGCTTTACGGCGACACTCGTCCATGGGAGGCTGACGCATGATCATATTTCGTCGCGAACCACTTCGACCCGCCATACACCGGCGGCGCTCGGCGGCTGTAGGTATGGCGCACTTCGTCCTCAGATTCGCGGCTCGCCTCTATTGCCATGCCCTCAAGCGTGGTTCGTCGGCCGGTTCTTCGATCATCGGCGCCACGCACGGATTCTACCCTCGTGCGAAGAGTTCCGGCGGGGCGTTCCAACTCGTCGTCCTTCTGTGGGCGGCAACCTTTTTTGCCTGGACCCCGGCGGAGGCGGCCCTGTCGATGCCAGACAACTCCCTGCGCAATCAGGTTCAACTCCAAGGTTATGTGACCAGCATCGTCAACACAACCGACTTCGTGCTCGACGACTCTCAGCTCATCCGGACCGATGAGAGGACGACGTTTTATGGCATTACCACGGTGGAGGAGCTCGGAATCGGCGATCACGTTTCTGTCGAGGGTTTGTTCGAGGGTGATACCGCCGTGCGAGCCACACTGGTTGCGGTTTTCAACGGCGACCCACAATGGGTGACCATCGAAGACGTCGTATCCGAGATTGTTGATTCCACAACCTTCATACTCGACGACACGACAACAGTGACGATCTATGCAGGAACGGAACTCGATGGATTCTCTACGGTTTGGGACCTCAACGCCGAGGATCTGGTCTACGTCGAGGGATGGTTGTACGACGAGGTCCTTCTTGCGGAGTACGTTCTCAGGGTTGACGAACCTGGGGACCCCATTTCCGTGGAAGGTTACGTTACGGCGGTCGTGTCCTCAACCGAATTCATGCTCGACAACTCGGTCCTGGTCTTGACCAACCCGAGCACCCAGCTCATCGGGTTCCAGTCGATCCCAGATCTGGCGCCCGGTGACCTCGTGACGGTCGAAGGAACCACGTCACTGAACGGCGTCATCGCCGAAAGTGTGGAGCTTCTGAGTTCGCCCGGCGACCCGGTGCAGATGACGGGCATCGTTGACGAAGTCCTTGACCAGATGCGGTTCAGATTAATTGACGGGAGCATCGTCGTCACCGACACGAGAACCGACTTCTTCGGCATCGGCTCGGTCCTGGACCTGAGGCCCGGCGACCTGGTGCGCACCTGGGGTTGGTGGAGCGAGAACGAGTTCCTGGCCTCATGGGTGGAGTTCATTGAGTCGATGCCCGAACTGCAGGAGGTGACGGGGCTCCTCGCCTATCTCGACCCCCCCAATGCGTTCGTTCTCGATGATCAAACACGGGTCGAGGTAACCGATGAGACCGAGTGGATTGCACTTGACGGTTACGATCAACTGGTTGCAGGAGACGAGCTTCGTGTGCTCGGATATTCTGACGGCAACGAATGGACTTGGACGATAGCCGCCGTCGAAGTCGAGCGACTCGGGCAGCCGGGTCCGACCTGGATCACCCGCGAAGGGTGGGTCGAGGAGGTCACAGGACCGTTGACGGTTCGGCTCACCGACGGCGTTGTACTCGAGGTCCGGCCGGATGCCGTTCTTTCTGAGTTGGACTCGGTCGAAGACCTCGGCCCGGGCGACCAACTGTGGATAGCCGCCTTCACGACCGCCAACCCCCAGGTCCTGGATGTGGTCCGCCTCGAACTCACTGAACGGCCCGGAAACCACATCATTTTCGTGTCGGTCGTCGAGTCGGTGAACCTGAGCTTCGACCGATTTTCAACGGCCAACGGTTATGAGGTTGTCATCGACGACAACACCGTTTTCGTCAATGTCAACGGCCTCACCGAGATTGTCGTAGGCGACTGGGTTGCCGTGGATGGAATTGCCGGCACCGACCCCCTCCATCCGGAGCAGGTCGATGCGATTGTCGTGGAGCGGCGTGAAGGCGAAGACAACGGCGGTGATGACGGAGGAAGCGGCGGCGGACTCAGGACCACCGTCGAGGGCATTGTGACCGAGCTGAGGGCCGACGGAGTGTTCGAGATCGACTTCGAACGGCTGGTCGAGACGACCGAAGAAACCGAATGGCGAAACGCCCTCGACGCTCTTGAAGATCTGGTTGTCGGAATGCCCGTCAGGACCGAGATCATACTGGAGGATGACGACCCGATGGAAGCCGTCTGGGTCGAGGGCTTTGCCTGGGTGGAGCCCGGCATTGTCGACATCGAGGGCTTCGTACTCGAAATCGACCTCGAAACGAGCCGTTTTCGGCTGGAAACGGGCGAATGGCTCGAGTGGGACGACCTCACCCAAATCGACGGAGATATCGATACCTTCGCGGAGATTGAGCCTGGGATGCATGTGATAGTGGTGGCGGTTGACCTCGGAGACAACGTCTTTTTCGCCCTCGAGATATTCGTGGAATTGGAAGTCGGCGATGTCGGTGCACTCGGTTTTCCGGACGAACCGATTCGTGAAACGCTGGTGGTTCTCAAGGATGGTGTGGCCGCGTCCGAGGTGGCGACCCGCTACGGCGCCGTCGTCACAGGCACCCTCCCCGGCCTCATGGTTCACCTGTTCCGTTGGGAGGAAACGGTCAATGAGACGATCCTTCAAACGGTATTGGATGACGAAGACGTCGTTGTCCTCGAGCCGAACCGCCTATTTTCGGATCCGGAGTCCGACCCCGAGAGCATTCGCCGCCGCGCAATCGCCATCGACCGGGCCGCCACCAGCGACACCTTCAACAACCAGGACGCCCTGTTCAAGGCCGCCCTGGACACGGCCCACACGCGCAGCCTCGGCCAGGGAACTCTGGTCGCCGTGATCGACACTGGGGTAGACCCGTTCCACCCCCTCCTACGGCATCGGATCGCACCGGGAGGTTACGATTTCGTCGATGAAGACTCGTTACCATGGGAAACGGCCGACGGCATCGACCAGGACGGTGATGAGGAGATCGACGAAGGCGCCGGGCACGGCACATTCGTCGCGGGCCTCGTGCTCCTGGCCGCTCCCGCAACCTCGATCCTTCCGTTCCGTGTCCTCGACGACGACGGCCGGGGCTCCACCTTCGACATCAGCCGAGCCGTTCTGCTGGCGATAGACCTTGGCGCCGACGTCATCAACATGTCCTTCGCGTATCCGGACCGGTCCCGGGTCCTGGACCGTATCTTGATGGAGGCGTCGAGCCGCGGTGTCGTCCTGGTTTCCGGGGCCGGCAACACAGGTCTTGCGACCCTACCCTTCCCGGCGGCGGACAATCGGGTTCTCGCCGTCGCCGCAATCGACGGCGATGGGCGACTCACGGATTTCAGCAATCGCGGGTTCGAAATCGCTCTCGGAGCGCCGGGTGTCGATCTCTACAGTGCGAGCCCGGGCACCCTGTTCGGAACCTGGTCCGGAACATCCATGGCGGCGCCGCTGGTCAGCGGTACGGCCGCATTGTTGCGCTCGGTCAACCCCTATCTGACACCAGATCAGATCAGCGCTGCGCTGCTGCAGGGAGCGGCAGCCGCTCACCCCGACGACGGGCTTCAGCTCGTGCTGCAGGCGGGCGCCGCAATCGACCTGGTCCCGAACGGCCCATGAATTGAGAGTTAAACCATGAAGATCTCAAACCCGGCGAAACCGAAAACCAAAAAGGAACGGACTGGGAGGGTCAGTGGCTAACACCGGCAAGTGTTTCGCAAGTCTTTTGATCGCAGCATGCTGCGCCGCGCCCACCACCGCTCAGAACGCCGGGGTTTCTCCCGTGTCCGGCGTCCCTTCCTCAGGTGGAATCACCATCCTGGACGACGAAAACCGGGTGACTGCCACCGGAACTCTTCGATACTGGCGCGCCTACTCGACCCACGGCGGCCGGGCCATGCTCAAGGTCTTTCGACCCGAGGGAAGCCGCCTGGTCCTGGTGGGATCTTCGCCGTTGGTCACCTTGCCCCCTGCGGAAATCGGCACCTTTCATTGTTCCATCCCGGTTTCCAGGAATGACCTCGTGGGCTGCTACTGTCCCGACACCAACTGTATCGACCAAAGCACAACCGGTCTCATCCTGGTCGCCGATGGTGATCTCGGCACGTCGCAAGCCGACGTCTTCCAAGATCAGACCGGCGGACCGGCCCTGTTCGCATCGACGACCCGCTCCTTCGACGTTCCTTCCCGAGCGGGCGCCGATGTCGTCATCCCCGTTGTCGGTCGAGGGCCAGGCGCCACCGGAACTCAATGGGTGACCTCCCTTGAGGTCTTCAACACCGGCGTCCAGGAGGCCCAGGTTGCGCTCTACTTCAACCTTTCAGGAATGGACAACACAACCCCGGCGGCTTCTTCCCATGCCGTCATTCCGGCTCGCAGCATGCTCCTCGTCGAGGACCTCCTTCTGGAAACCTTTGACACCGAGGATGCGGTCGGCTCGGTGGACCTGATCGCCTCCGAACGCATTATTGCGCATGCGAACATCACGAACATCGGAGACGCCGCGGGCACCTACGGTCAAAGGGTCCCCGCTGTACCTGCAGTCTGGGGACTGGGAGACGACGAGGCGCCCGGACTGGAACCTAACGCCGACATCGCCTACCTCTTCGCCGCAGTCGAGAATGACTCCTTCCGCACCAATGCCGGCGTCTGCAACCTGTCCGGCTTCGCGCTCGATGTGGACATGGCGGCGTATGACGGCACCTCCCCCGTGGGCGAGACGATTCGTCTGACCTTACCGGCCTTCTCCCACGTCCAGGTCAACCATGTACTGAACGAACTCGACGCCGTAGGCGACCACTCCGGTCTGCGCCTCAACGTCACCGCAGTTCCAGGATCAGAGGGCCGCTTCCTGGCCTACTCTTCCCGAGTGGACAACATCACCGGAGACGCGGTCTTTCAGATCGCCGACCGGCAGCCACCCCTCGCAGACTGAAAAACCAGGACTCGACTCTCAAGAAACTTCAACCGGGTTGGGTTCGAGTGGGACGAGCCGAAGGCCCAGTGTCTTAGCGCGTTTTTCCATGCTTTTGACAAGGCGTTTTCGGTACCGCTGTTCGTAGGCGTCTGCGCCGGG
>JAIOSJ010000052.1 GCA_021107705.1 Thermoanaerobaculales bacterium
ATACCGAAAGATCTATCTGGATCTGCTCGATCGACAAAATGACGGGAAGTCAGGATGACAACCCTGTTCGACACGACATTCCCGGGAGCGATCAAGGAATTCCGAAAAATCCACAATAGACGCAGATTCAAAGCTGTTCTCCTCTTTTCGGTCCTGAGTGCCGGCTGCTGGAGCGGAGAGCAAGCCAAGGATCCTTCCCATCTCGATCCGCCACTCGATCTGACTCGGGAGTTCTCGAAGGCCCACGTCGTGCAAGAGACCCGACGAATCGACTTCAATGAACCCGAGGGCCAAAGCCATCTACTTGAGGGTTGGGCAGTGGAAGTCGCTGGGACAGACCAGGCACACCAACCGATCGCGAGCATTGGCGAGCGATCCGCCCTTCAATTCGTCATCCTCGAACCGAGGGATATCGATGCCGGCCTTCGATTGAGCCCAGCAGAAACGAGCCACGCAAAGCCGGTAGACTTGAGACTGGAGATCAACGGTATCCTGATCCCATCAATTCATCTGGCTCCAAGCTCACAGCTCTATCGAATTGCCTTTCCGTCCCATGCCCTGAGGCGAGGAAAGAACATACTCATCGTTCACAATCCCGCACGGCCGGACCGAGATCAGTTGAAGCCGAGAGTCTTCTGGGATCATCTGAGCATTGGACCGGAGACGCCGGTCGGAAAGCCGTCGATCAAGAGCGATGAAATCTTTCTCCCATTCGGCAGCGAGCTGACCTACCTGGTCGAGCTGCCATCCGAGGCGTACCTCACCGTGGAGGAGATTCGATCCAATCATCCTTCCGCCCGCCTCATCGTTCGTCATCGGTTGCTCGGGGTTGCGCGGGATCAGATTGTCAGGGAGTTCCCGGCCGATACCGAAACTCCATTTGTTCGGCTTCCCTCTCCCGAAAGAAGCTGGGGCCAGATCAGCCTATCGGCGGCTGTTCTCGAAGATGCAGCTCTCACGAATGACGCCGGTTTGTATCTTCGTGGCGTTCATATTCGTCCTTCGGCGACCGGCAAGGCCCCTCGAATCGCCGAGAATCCTCTTCTCCTGCCGGACGAGAGCAGGCGGCCCAACGTCCTCATCTATCTCGTGGACACGCTTCGTGCCGATCATGTGGGCAGCTATGGCTACACCAAAGCCACGACACCGCGAATCGACGAATTTGCCGATGATGCGGTGCTCTTCGAGCGAACCGTGGCCCAGGCATCTTGGACCAGAAGTGCCATCGCTTCGATTTTCACTGGGATGTTACCGACATCGCACGCAGTCCACGGCAGGAAGGACGGTCTGGCCCCCGAGGCCGAGACACTGGCCGAGACACTGAGAAGCTCCGGCTACGAGACCGCAGCCTACGTGACCAGCGGACACGTCGGACCCAAATGGGGAATGGCCCAGGGGTTCGAAACCTTCAAGTTGATCAAGAAGAACAATATGGGGCTCCGCTATGCCCTTTCGAACGGCGTCAACCCTGAGGTCTTCGCGTGGCTCGACCGTGACCGAACCCAGCCCTTCTTTCTTTACGTCCACACCTTAGATCCTCACGCGCCCTACGATCCACCGGAGTCTTCCAAGAAGAAGTTCGCCGCGCATATCGAAGAGCCGGTCTTGAGCGAGCAACAGATGGCAGTCTTGGAGGATCTCGAAGCGGTTCGGGTTCTGAGTGCCGGCAATCCAACACCGGTCAGTCTCGGCACCCAGGTCTGGACGCAGGGTCTCATTGAGGGAGTGATCGAGCCAACCCCGAGGATGCTCGTAGACCTGATCGCCCTCTACGACGCGGAAGTACATCATAACGATCGGTATTTTGGCGAGCTACTCGATTATCTACGTGTCAAGGATCTCTACGACAACACTTTGATCGTTTTCGTCTCGGATCACGGCGAGGAATTCCAGGATCACGGGAGTTGGGATCATGGACGGACCCTCTTCCAGGAAGTGACCCGGATTCCACTGATCCTGCGGTTCCCGGATTTGACTTTCCCCCGAGGGGCTCGTATGCGCGGCCTGGCTCGGCAGATCGACATCCAGGCCACAATTCTGGACTACCTCGACATCCCCGTCCCCATTGGGTCTCAAGGTGGAAGCTTGATCCCCATGATTCTCGGTATGGGGAATGAGGGTTCAAAACGACCGGGCTACGCCCATCTCCGCCTCGGTGAACATCACGCGGAGAGCTATTTTGACGGACGGTGGATGTTGATCTGTTCAGAGGCGCCGGAAGAGAAATGTCGCCTCTATGACCTCCTTGAGGATCCCGACGAGAAACGAGACGTGGCTGCAACTCAACCGAGTCGGGTGGATGATCTCAAAAAGCTCATGAGTACCTATCGAGACAGCGGAAAGCTCCTCGATGCCTTCCAGACCGATCCGGACGAAGAAACTCGAAAGCAGCTTGAAGCTCTCGGCTATCTTTGACTAGGATCCGATCCACGGATTTCCGCCCGAAGGCGGTCGAGTTCGCGGTGCTGCACGTCAAGTTCGGCACCGAGATCGTCAACCAGATCGAGCAATGCCTCGATGATCTTGGCCTGGCGGTCGAAGGTCGAAGCGGAAAACCAGGCGAAGAGCCGCTTGAGGACGACCAGTCGGCCACCGACCGGCTCGCTGCGGTATCTTCGCTGCATCGCCTGAAGGTGGGCCATCCGCTCCGCGAAAGGAGTGGTTCGTTCGTTCGCCGTTGGCGCAGCGATTTCAGATTGAATCCGCGTCAAGACCTCGGCGGCGGTGATTTCGGAGCGACCATCAGCTTCCATCTCGACCTCGTTTCTCGTTTTGAGCCAGTATGCGACGATAGATCCTGACGAAATCGGTCGCCATCGCCGTGTGGGAATAGCGATCGAGGAGTCGTTTGCGGCCCGCGAGACCCATCGCTCGTCTGCGCTCAGGCGACTCGATCAAACTCGCAATAGCGTCGGCCAGTCCTGAAGGATCCTGAGGTTCGACGAGCATTCCCGTTTCGCCATGGAGAACGATCTCCTCCGGACCTCCCGATCTGCAGCCGATGACCGGTCGGGCGCAGTTCATGGCTTCGAGGAAGATCAGGCCGAAGGACTCGTAGAGGGACGGAGCCACGAAAAGGGTGCAGTCCCGATAGAACTCCTGCAACCGATCCTCGCCCACGAAGCCCAGGAAATCCACAGAGTCGATCCAACGGGAATATTGCTTTTCAAAGTAGCTCGGGTAGTCCATTCGATGGGAATCGAAAAAGCCGTCCTCCCGGCTATTGTCGCCTCCCACAATAGCGAAACGTGTATCCGGACAGCGTTCCAAGACAGCGGGAATGGCCTCGAAGAGATCCAAAATTCCCTTGCGTTTCTCGAGACGACCCACGAACAAAACTGTGGGCCGCTCCTGTCCGGACTCGTCACAGCCATGAACCTCCTCGTCGGGAGACGGCACCATTCCATAACATGCTCGGAAGTGGGGCATTCGATCAAGCTCGAGCTCGTAAACTTCCCGCAGAGTCTCAACCGTGCCCTCGCTATTCGAGACAATCCCTGCCGCGCGCTTGAGGAACTCCGTTTCCAGGTCTCCCAGAATCTGATTCTCCTGGATGTCACGACCATGAATGGTCGCAATCTGCTTCATCGATGTCACCACGCGGACTGATACCGGCAGACAATCTGCGAGAGCCGTCACAAGCCCGTCCAGATTCCAGAGGGGGGAATCGACGATCTGGATGTTGTGATCGACGATCAAGGAACGAACCCGATCAAAGGCGGCATGGCTGTGGTTGAGCCAGCTGGAAAGATGAAGCATTCCCCGGCTCCGGTAGAGATCGTAGCGAGGTGAGCGATGACCGGCAACCTCGTGAATATAGGCGCCGTCTCGGAACGTCACCCTATGACGATCACCGGCGGTAACGACATGCACCTCATGACCGAGTTCAGCCAGACCCTGCGCCAGCGAATGCGTGCTGCGCGCCACGCCGTGGGTATTGTCGGGAGGATAGGCGACACTGAGCAGACAGATTCGAAGCGGTTCGCTCGTCATGGGCAAGACCTCGGGATTCGATGCGCTGGTGATCGGCGGGATTGCCGGATATCGGGGGGAATCCTCCCGCAGAAAGGGCAAGAAGGTACGTTTGGAAGGGCGCAGCTGTTCGGCAAGCCTGCGCGAAAACAGGATGCCCTGGGAAAAGCCCTCTATCCAACCTCTATGCAATTGTCTACGAGCCGAACGGGCCATCCTTCGATCCATTAAACCACGGCGTTCGAAGTCGGCGATTTGTGAGAAGAACATTGACGTCGTGGTCCTGGCACTCTTCAGACTCTTCAGCCATCCGGCCGCAGGTAGACCGTTCTTGAGGGCGAAGTAGATCGTTGATCGTAACCAGCAATACCAGTTCAGGTCGTAGGCCTTCCGACCCCGATTCCTACCACTGGCCGGAACGTGGTAAACCGGCGCCTCCTCGAGTTGCAGCAGGCGATGACCCTGGCGCCCCATACGAATCGCGATATCAGCGTCGTCGAAAAGGTATTCGAAACGTTCGTCGAAACCCTCCAGATCGAGCAGAACTTCCCTGCGGTAGCTCATATTAGTGCCGTGAAAGCGGGGGAACCACAGGGAAGGAGGCACGGCGGAATGGGCCGGAGGCAGATTCCTTTTGCGCACATCCTCCTGCTCGGCGACCACCGAGACGAGCCCTTTGAGAAATTGCAACTCGCCCGCCTGCGGCCAGATATTGTAGGTCCGCCCTCCCACACCTGCGACCTCAGGATTCTCATAGCCCTCAGCCAGCTGGGCCAGCCATGTCGGACAAGGCACGGCGTCGTCATCGATGAATGCGACGACGTCTCCCGCGGCCTCGGAAAGGCCGATATTGCGGGAAGTCGAGAGGTTGAACTCGCTGCAGTGAACCACGTGGACCTGGTCCGCGAAGAATTCCTCCATCATCGCCGCACTCTCGTCTCGGGTCGGACCGAGCACGACGACAACCTCGAAATCCTTGTAGGTCTGGCGGTTGAGTGAGTACAGCAGGGTCATGAGCGAATCGCGGCGATCACACGTATTGATGATCACCGAGATTGTCGGCTTCGGTCCGCACCGCGAGGTTAGCTGGTGGTCATTGTCCTGCATGCGCCTGAATGGTAGACGCACAAGTATTGAGGCGCAACATCCTCCAGCGTCGATTCTTCAACCAAAGATGAGCGATTCTGCCTGATAAGATGGACCAAACCCCTGATGTTGTGGTGCTTACAATAAATTCGGGATCTCCTTGAGTGAAAGTGGCCGACAACCCCGATACAATGCCAAGATGAGCCCAAATGCCCTGCCACCCCTATCGGTTGTGATCCCCACGCACAACACGCGAGAACTGACACTGGAGGCCGTGACTTCAGTCGCATCCCAAGCCCCACAGGACACAGAGATCATCGTCGTCGACGACGGATCCTCGGACGGCACCTCCCAACAGCTGGCCCAGCAGCTGCCGGCGGTAACGGTCATTCGAAACAATACAGCTCTGGGGTTTTCGGCGTCGGCTAACCGGGGTCTCTCCCAAGCCCGAGGCCGGATCCTTCTCCTGCTCAATAGCGATGCGGCCCTGAGACCGAGTTCCCTCCTCCCACTACGCGAGGCCTTTGACGACGACCCGGGTCTTGGCATCGCCGGAGCCGAACTCCGGTACCCAGACGGAACCCCTCAGTGGAGCGGCGGCGCCTTTCCCACCCTACCGTGGCTCTTCGCCCTGACCAGCGGCGCCGCAGATCTCGCCGGCGCCCTCCCGTTCTACCGTCGATTTAAGAGCCCCGGGACTCCTCCGGCCGGATCTATCCAGTGGGTGACCGGCGCCGCGATGGCCATAAGACGACAGGTCTGGACCGATCTCGGGCCTTTGGATGAAGGCTACCGTTTCTACGGCCAGGATCTGGACCTGTGCCGCAAAGCCTGCGACGCGGGCTGGCGAGTCGCCCTGATCCCGGGCTTTGTGGTCAGCCACCATCACGGCGCAACCATCGGCGCCGGCGACGATGCAGCCGGAGTTGCCAACCCCGAGTACCTCTGGACCGACATCCTGCGCTTCGTCAGGGTCAACGACGGGCCTGGGCCGGCCCAAAGGGCTCGGTGGGTGATGTGGATCGGCGCCCGGCTCCGACTGGGTGCGATGGCCCTCGCCCTCCCTCTGGGGTCGCGACATACACGAGAGGCCCGGCGCACCCGAAGGGCTCTCTATAGCCGAGCAGCGAAAGCACTGCGTTAGCCACTGAGAAATCAGGCCCCGTGCTAGGCTTAGACAGTCCACCCTTGGAGGCCGCCATGACGCTTCGTACCGTCCTCGACTTCTACCGCCACGACACCGAATCACCACGTTCTCGGCACTACGTTCGCCACACACCCGAGGGTCGAACCAGCTTTTCAACCAACGAATTCTTCTCCCAGATGACGGCACTCGCCGAAGCCCTTTCGGATCAGGGAATCGGCGCCGGGGACCGCGTGATGCTACTGTCGGACAATCGCCCCGAATGGCATATGGCCGACCTCGCCGTCCTCAGCCTCGGTGCAGCCGACGTCCCGGTCTACGGCACCCTGACAACGGATCAGATCGCCTATCAGGTCAGAGATTCAGGCGCCCGCGCGGCGATCGTCGACAGTGCCGAGCAGATGGCAAAATTCGTTCAAATCAAAGATCGTTGCCCCGACCTGAAGCTGCTTATTCAGATTGACGGAGAAAGGGATGACGGTGTTACCGGCTGGGAGGACATGATCATGGGCGGAAGCATCCGCCGAGCCGGAGACCGGTTCTGGGACCGTGCCGCCACCATCGACGAAGACTCCCTCATGACGCTCATTTATACTTCAGGCACCACTGGGGAACCCAAGGGCGTCATGCTCACACACCGGAATCTTGTGCAGAACGTACGGTACTCGGCCGACCGAATCCCGGTCGACCGTACCGATCTGGCTCTGGAATTCCTCCCGCTTTGCCACGTTCTCGAACGCATGATCGGCTATATCTACATGTGGCGCGCCACCTTCCACGCCTATTGTTCCGTGCACCACGTCGGCGACCTGGTCGGCGACATTCGACCGACCCTGTTCGCCGGCGTGCCACGCTTTTACGAGAAGGTTCAACAGAAGATCATGGACAAGGTGGCCGGTTCGGGCGCGTTGAAACGCGCCCTTTTCCACTGGGCCCTTGACGTCGGCCGCGAGCATTCCCGCCATCGCATCACCGGGAAAAACGTGAGCGCCATGCTCGAAAGACGCTACAGATTGGCCGATAATTTAGTGCTTTCAAAGGTCCGCGAGGGTCTCGGGGGCCGAATTCGTTTTGCGATATCCGGTGGCGCCGAACTGCCGATGCACGTCAATGAGTTCTTCCATTCCCTGGGAGTGACGATCATGGAGGGTTACGGCCTCACCGAGACCTCACCCGTGATTGCCGTCAATGGCGCCAAGCCGGGAGAATTGAGGCTGGGAACCGTCGGAAAACCGCTCACCAATCTGGCAATCAAGTTGGCCGAAGACGGAGAACTCTGCGTCAAAGGGCCGAGTGTGATGCAGGGATATTGGAACAAAGAGGAGCAAACCGCCGAAGTCTTCGACGAGGAGGGGTTCTTCCACACGGGCGACATCGCAGAGGTTGACGGTGACGGTTTCGTCCTCATCATCGACCGAAAGAAAGACCTGATCGTCACGGCAGGCGGCAAGAATATCGCCCCACAACCCATCGAGAGCCAGATAAAACACTCTCCCTTTGTCGAAGCGGTCGTACTCATCGGCGACCGGAGACCGTTCCTTGTGGCCCTCTTCTCACCTGCCGTCGAAGAACTCGAGCGGTGGGCCAAGGCCAACAAGATTGAATTCACAGACCATGAAGAGCTGACTTCACACGCGGAAACCCAGCAGTTGTTTGCCGACATCGTGGAGCGCCAGAATGCCGTCCTCGCTCGCTTTGAACAGATCAAACAGTTTCGAATCTTGGCCGAACCACTGACCGTTGAAGGGGGACATTTAACACCCACACTCAAGGTCAAACGGCGGGTGGTCGAAGAGCAATTCGCCCACCTGGTCAAAGAGATGTATTCTTAGCCAATCATGCAAACGGAAAATTCGATTTTTGCACGACTCACCGAACTGAAGCTGATCGTCGTCACCGGCAAGGGCGGCGTAGGAAAGAGCACCCTGACCTCTGTCCTTGGACGCCTGTTCGCAGACGCTGGACGCCAGACTTTCCTCGTCGAAGTCGATCCGCGCGAAAATCTTCACCAACTTCTGGGGGTGCCACCTTCCGGCGGTGACATTGTCGAAGTCGCCCCTCGCCTGCGAGTTCAACACATCGAACCCAGGACGATTCTCGATGACCTTGTTCGTGAGAAACTCAAGGTCGACGTCGTTGCATCGAAGGTTCTCGCGAGCCCGGTCCACAAGCATTTCACCGAGGGCGCTCCGGGTTTGAAAGAAGCTGCCGTCTTCGGCCGCATTCTTCGTCTGCTCAGGGGGCACACTCCGAGGGGCATTCCGACTCCCGATGTCGTCATCTTGGACGCACCCGCTACCGGACATGGGGTCTCATGGCTGGCTGCGGCCCAATTGGTTGCCGACGTCATTTCCTCGGGGCCGATCGGCCACCTGGCGGCAGAAGTGGCGGCCTTCCTCAAAGACAACCAACAAAGCGGAGTCGTCGTCATAACCACCGGCGAAGAAATGCCCGTTCAGGAAACTCTGGAACTGATCCATTCGATGAGAATTCGTTTGAACCAGGCGCCGGAGCTGGTCATCGCCAACGCCCTCTACCCCACCCTTCCACCCGAGATTCCCGCCGAAGGCGAAGACCCGCTCTTCGATCTCTGGTACAGCAGGCGACAAATCAACGACAGCGAACTGGAACGGCTTGATGAAGGGTGGCTCGGCCCCCTCGCCGAATTGCCGATCCTGCCGATCGAACCAGGCCCTGCCCTTGTCGGCAGGTTGAGCCGATATCTGAAGAGAGAACTGGAGACCGGTTCGTGAACCCCTCCGACCATCCTCTCGTGATTGTTGTCGGCGCAGGCGGCGTCGGCAAGACAACCCTTGCGGCCGCCCTCGCCCTGAATCAGGCGCAACACGGTGACGACACCCTCGTCATGACCTTTGACCCCTCTCTTCGTCTCAAGGATACCCTCGGAATTCACGAGGGCGAGGAATCTGACGAGGTGAAGGTGGCCGACTACGACGATGGGTCTCTGACGGCAAGCCTGTTGGACGCCCGCAGAACATTCGACCGCCTCATCGACCGATATGCCCCCGACGAAGAGGCTCGTCGCAGAATCCTGACGAACAGATTCTACGACCACCTGTCCGGTTCGCTTGCCGGTGTTCTTGAATACATGGCCTCGGAGCGCCTGTTTGAAATCTCTCAGTCCGGCAGGTTTGGCCGAATCGTTCTGGACACCCCGCCGACCCGCCAGGCCCTCGACTTCTTGGGCGCGCCCGAACGAATTGTCGGTTTTCTGGAGTCCGGCGCCCTGAGAATTGCCCTCAAACCATGGTTTGACGCCCGTGGCCGCTTTCGAGCCACAGCCAAATTCGGCATTATCGGGCGTAACGTCGAGAGCTTTTTTGACCGCATGGTGGGTCTCGAGTTGTTGAGAGACATGGCCGAGTTTTTTCAGGCCTTCGCACCCCTCTTCGACGGATTTCGCGAGCGGGCTCTCGAGGTTCAGGAACTGCTGCGATCTTCCGACACCCTGTTCATGCTGGTCAGTGCACCGGGTCCACAGAGGGTCGCTGACACCCTGTTCTTCGCCCGTCGCCTCAAGGAGGCCGGCTATAACCTGGGACCGGTGGTCGTCAATCGCCTCCACCCTCATCTGGGAAACGACTCGAAAGCAGGTCTGCCGACGGTCGGGTCGGACCAGGACGGGCGTCGTCTCCTTCAGTGGCTGGCCCACCGTGATGCCCAGGGCGCAGCCCACTTGAGAGATCTTCTCGGCAAGAGCCACCCGGTCGTGGAGTTGGAGCTTCGTCCCGACGAACCAACCGACGTCCAAGCTCTGGCCCAGCTCGGCGATCAACTCCGGAAGGGCATCGAGGACAACCTCGGCTAACTCCACACCCCCGGGATTGCCTTCTTGCAGGCCGGGCATGCGCCGCCCTGAAGCCGGTTCTCTACGATGGTGAACCCAACACGGCGAATCAGGAGTTCCCGGCACGACGGACAGAAGGTATTCTCCCCAGGATGTCCGGGGAGGTTGCCGGCATAGACGAAGTGCAGCCCTTCGGCCAGCGCGATGTCGCGTGAACGTTCAATCGTTGAAACTGGCGTCGGCGGCAGATCTTTCATCAGATAGGTCGGATGAAACCGGGTGAAATGAAGTGGAACCTCAGGCCCGAGGTTGGTCTTCACCCACTTCGAAAGTCTCTTCACTTCGGCTTGGGAGTCGTTGAGGCCCGGGATCAAGAGAACCACGATCTCCAGCCACGTTCCAGATGAACGAATGATCTCCAAGGTCTCGAGTACCGGCTTCAACCGCCCGCGCACGTATCGCCGGTAGAACTCCTCGGTCATGGCTTTGAGATCGACTTTGTAGGCTTCCAGGAGAGGCAAGACCTCTCGGAGGGGCTTGGCCTGGATGTAGCCGTTGCTCACGACCACGGGTCGCAGACCCGCCTTCCGAGCCGCCACGGCCGCGTCCCTGACATACTCCCAAAAAACCGTGGGTTCGGAATAAGTCGCCGCAGTCAATTTCGCGCCATTTCGTTTCGCCAACCGGGTGAGTTCATCGGGCGGGATGTACCAACTGCGAACCTGCTCCGGCCTGAACTGGGAAATCTCCCAGTTCTGACAGAACTTGCACTCCACATTGCACCCTGCCGTTGCAAAAGACAGGGCCGATTCTCCCGGCAGAACGTGAAAGAATGGTTTCTTCTCAATCGGGTCTACATGGACACTGCAAACGGACCCGTGGACCAGGGTGACGTACTTGCCGGCACGGTTCTCACGAACTCCGCAGGTGCCGCGCTCGGCGTCGGCGACGACGCAGGCCTGAGGACAGAGGCCGCACTCGACCTTCAAGTGTTCGAGCTTCTTGTACCAGGAGGCTTCCCTCACCGGCAATTGATCCGGATCGACCAGAGACCCGGGGGCCTGGGCAGCCGAGGCTTTGGGCCGACTGATCAGCGTCCCGGCCGCAACTCCGGCGCACAAACTCATGGCTTTTCGCCGATTCAGTTTCATCCCGCGATCACCTGAAGCGCCTTTCTCTCTCCCTGTCCAAGCCCATACCGATGGGCGGTCGCGATGAAACGAGGAGGACGACCTTGCTCTTCGAGAGTCGGCAGACCGTGACGCCCTCTCTCCAGGTCAATCTCCTTCCAGGCCCACGCATCCGCAGCCACCGGGTCGGTACTCGCCGCCACCAGACCCAGGTCGAAAACACCACGACGGGCGAAGGCAGGGCCCCCTCGATACTGCGCCCGAGCCCCATCCAAGACGGTCAGTCTGAGCTTGCTTCCGATGAAGGGAGAGCGGACAACATCGGCCACATATGGGTCACAATTGCCATCGTGGTACTTGTTCGGGTTGTGGATCACCCCGTACCAATTCTTCAATCCCGCAGAAATCCCCGCAAAATCATGGTCCTTGACGACGCCAACCGAGATCAGAGCCGTACAGGTCGTTGTCACCAGGCGTGCAAAACAAGAGCCCACCGACCCGGCAACGGTGGGTTCCCTCTCATAGTCATTGTCGATTCCAAAGCATCGATAAGGCCCCCTATTGCGATACAACGTGAACCCGGCATTCTCCAGCTCACGACTCAGGCGTTCGAAGACCACAATCTTCCGTCTCTCAACACCGACGCCTGCCACCAGCTCTACCAGGGCTTCGACAACCTCCGGTCGAGGCGACATCCTCGGCCCGCCGAGACAGTTGACCTTGATTCCAACCGTGTCGGAAGGTTTCACGAGACGACTGATCGCCGCTTCGGGGGTGGCAACACCGACCGACCGGGCCACCGCCTCCCCAACCGCGCGGAAGAAGACCGACTTTCTTGCGCCGGCCGCAATTCGGGCCGTTCCCACTCGTCCGGCGGCCCGTGTGAAAGATGCCTCTCCGGCGTTCAAGATCCGGGCCGAAGCGAGCCCGGCCAGAAACAGTCCAAGGTCGCGACGACTTAGATCACGGGTCACTGCTGCCACTCCCCTTCCGATGTTCTTCGACGACCTGAGCGGTAAAGACCTCGAACTGTGCCCCACTCCTCCAGGCATCCGCCGAAAGACCGGCCTTTCGCGCAAGGTGCGACAACATGGTTTCCCGATCCCAACCCTGCTCCACCGCCACCTGAGGCAAGAAGACCGCGCTTCGCCCATTTTTCGAGAGAACCACCCCGTGCAGCCCGACCTTGATGGTTTCATACCCTCCCACCCGACGACGGGGAGACAGGATCGAAACCTCAAGGTTCAGATCCTCCAGCTCCCTTTCCTTCATGGCCGGAAACCGCGGATCATGGGCGGCGGACACACCCGCTTGAATCACGGCGTCAACCAGGGGCCGGCTCGCATCCATAACACCCATGCACGCCCGCAGGCGACCCGGCAAACCGGGCTTCACGTCTGCGTGATGAAGGGTTACGAAAGCTCCGGACGGGGCTCGCAGGACCTTCCGCTCGCCGTAGGCTCGGAACCATTGCGCGAGATCCGGCCCGTGCCCCAGATGAGTCTTCAATGTGGCCCTGGCCAAATCGAGGATCATCTCCTCCTGGCCCACATCCAATTTCCCCAACTCGACAACCTCTTCGCTCTCCTTCCAATCACGCCAGCGACCGCTGAAGACCACCGAGGCATAGGTCACACTCTGTGCAAAATCTCCCAGGACATGACCAGACGTGGTCACATCCATGACCTCCCCGGCGCCCTCGAATCCATGCTCCACCATTTCAAGAAGCACGGAAACGGGGTGACGGCCGCACACCGTGTCGCCGGATGTCTCGACCTGGTGCCAGAAACCGGCACTCTCACCGGCAGCCACCAGGTCGGCAGTGGCGCGGCCCAGACTCAGAAGGCGATCGCCCAGGCCTGGACTCTGTGGGAAAGGTGCCCAACGATAGCCCTCCCCATGGTGGGTGAAATCCGTGGACACGACGACAACCGTTCCGGCGTCCATCAAGCCGCTCAGTCGCTGAGCCATGTCTTTAAGCTGATCTCGATCCGTGTGGACTCCGATCAAAATGGGAATGAGCTGAGCCTGTGGCGCCACCACCTGCATGAAAGGGATCTCCACCTCAAGACAATGTTCACCATCGTGAGCTGAGGCGGGCCCCTCAAAGACCTTCGACGCCCGCAATTTCTTGACGGCCTCCAGATCGAGCGGAACATCTCCCAAAGGCGTTCGAAACGCGGTCACTCCTTTCCGAGGAAGAGCGCCGCCGGAGAAGGCCATCCGGTGCGATGGCCCAACCAACACGATCCGCCGAACCCGCGCACCCTCCAGAGTACGAAATGCCTCGGCTGCGGTGGCCCCTGAAAATGTATAACCGGCATGGGGAACCACCAAAGCAACGACTTTATCTTTGCTTTCGAAAGGACCGGCGGCCCGCAGCATCTTCTCCACCGAATTTCGAAGTTCATCCGGTGACCCGGAATAAAATGCGCCGGCAACCGCGGGCGCACGAACTGAAGCCGAGACTGAAAAACCCACCATGAGCAACATCACCCCCATGAAGATGCGACCAAATCCAGCACCGACAGCCCGCTCCGACCTCTTTGCCATTTCGACCCTCCGACAGCTGTCGTAATAAATCATCTCTCTCTAGAGATAAGGCTTTGTCGTCCGCTTTGCAAGCTTATTTCGAAACCCCGACCTTCCGGTGCACCTGGCGGCACCCCAGCGTCGCATTGTCTGCGGGCCCGGAATGCCAGAGTAATACAAACTGGAAACCGGCTTCGATGGAGCGAGAGGCCATCGAAGCGATTTCCCAAGAGGGACAAGACACCTGCACCCACTTCGATGACTATTGTCCCTCTTGGGAAACGCCGACCGGGAGCGCGAAGCGATCCCGAAGGCCGGGGCCACGACTCAAGTCGTTGACGCCTGCAGGTTAAATGAAACAATGAACTTCCTAACTTCCCAAAGCAGACACCGCAATCAATGCCCTACACGCTCCTGGACTGCTTCAGGAAGCGAAGGGATTCTCAATCCTCAGGCCGTCCAATCGGCGTCCATGCTGCAGATCCTCAGTGTAAAGGACATCACAACTTGAGCGCTGAGCAGCACGCACAATCAGTGCATCCCAAAATGAGAAGCCATGAAGCCTGTGCAGATCAATGGCGCCGAGGACGTCCTGGCCATTGAGAATCACCAGGTTCAGCTCCGTGAGCAGTTCGACCTTTCGCCTTGCGATCGTGATCGGTACGCCAAGTTTGCGAGTGGCGGTGACAAAATACTCGTGCAGCACCTGGGTTGACACGAACATTCGGCGTGCATTGATCTCGGTTTCAATGAGTTCCAGCGCACGGGCCTGCTTGTCCGGATCGTCATGGTCATCGGCGTAAATCAATACATTGGTGTCAAAAAACCTACCGCTCATGGATCTCGTCTCGGTCGAACGTCCAGCCGTTCGAGCGGCCCTGATGTTCGAGCGAGAGTTTTCGAAACTCGCGACCCGTTTCTGAGGGTGAGTTCCCATAGGCGACCTGTCGTAGATACGTGCGAACCAGTCCGTTGAGCGTTGTACCCATGCTCGCCGCCACATCTCTGGCACGCTGCAGCAGGCGATCGTCGATTGAGAGGGTGATATTCGCCATGATTGAGCCTCCCTATACACATATTATGGTTACACAGGCTCTGTGTCAATGGGAATCGGCGCTCGAAGGGGACTTCTCCAGCAATTCGTAGTGATCAGTATACAACGGTGTCGGCCAATCTCCACAAATCACCCTTCGTCTTCTTCGCGTTTTGTCGCGCCGGGCTCGACCGGCAGATCACCTGATCGCGGAAGGCGGTGTCCGTGGCGCAGGCCGACTACCCAGACTGTTCGGCGATCATCATCGACCGTGAAGAGCAGGAGGTGGCTTCCTACGATGAGCTGCCGGACTTCGTACGCGAGGTACGCGTCTTCCTCCGCCTTCGCAGTCCGCCGGGGCCACCTCTCCAGGGAGTCCACCGCATCCCAAACCTGCTCAAGCCAGCGCTTCGCGTTCAGGGGTGCCTTGGCTTCCACCGCTATGTACCGCGCTTGAGCGGCGATGGCAGCCAAGGCTGCATCGGTCAGTTCGACCGTGTACTTCGTCATCGATCCAGCTTCAGACCGAACTCGTCAGCTATCCTCGTGAGTGCCGGCATTGCCGGCTGTGTTCTTCCCTCACGGATGTCTTCCATGCTCCGCTCGAGTACCACCAAGCTCTCCACGAGCTCCGCCTTGTCGACGAGCACATCAAACGCCTCTGGACTGAGGACCACGACGTCGGTGTGTCCGTTGGTGGTCACGTAGAGTGGCCGGCCGGTCTCCTGAACCTGACGAATGTGGTCCCGGAGGTGCTGGCGGTGCTCTGTGAAGCTCGTGATGTCGTCGGTGCGTATCATGATTCCTCCGTCGATATAGTGTACAGAATTCCGTACAGTTGCACAAACGGGTGCTCAAAGACAATGCCATCACGCCACCGACGACACCGATGGAAACGGAAGTAAGGGACACACAGCTTTGCCTTGGACCTCCTGATTTCAGCCACATTTCGCCGCAGGTCCGTCACCTTGCCGGACCAGACTCTCTCTCTTGGAAATCAATAATCGCAAGGCACTCATCCTTCAGCTCATCGCCGGGCTTGATAATTTAAAAGGGAAATTCAACGGTGTTGTCAGTTTCCAGGATTTGGTTGGGCCAAACGTCACGAGAAGGCCGCTGCGGCGGTCTCTACGGGCTTGGAATTTTCGGTGCGTAGAGCCCCTTTTTGACCCACCTCTCTGTGAGATCCAGGTACTCTTCAGGGGTGCCCAGGGCCATTTACAGCAAGGGTAGTGGGTCGAAAAAGTTGCCATAAGTAACTGATGTTAAACGGGTTACCTATTGCTTACATTCCTGTTCTCCGCTAGAATTTCTCCATGAATTCACCACTTCACGATACCGTACGCAATCGCTTTTTCACTCCTGCCATGAAGGCAATTGAAGCCGCCAAGTCGAAACGGAGTTGTCCAGAATATTCTGATGAGGACTATATCCTCGCCGGCGTCGGCCGCGTTATCGCCGCCGCCTCGAGCGGTCGCGATTGGA
>JAIOSJ010000426.1 GCA_021107705.1 Thermoanaerobaculales bacterium
CCCGGCGCAGACGCCTACGAACAGCGGTACCGAAAACGCCTTGTCAAAAGCATGGAAAAACGCGCTAAGACACTGGGCCTTCGGCTCGTCCCACTCGAACCCAACCCGGTTGAAGTTTCTTGAGAGTACGGGCTAAAGAAACTCTCCCGCGTTTCTGGGCGGATTCAATTCACGTCGGACGTCGAACTCGGGTCAACCTCTTCGGAATCCCACTGTTTTCTCATAGCACGATTTTTTGCCAGGCGACGGAGAATTGCCAGGAGTGCCAGCAGGGTCACGGCCATCCACAGCGCACCTGTCGAGGTCAGAAATGGAAGCCAGGTATTCCACAGAGCCTGGTCGCGGAAGAATATCTTCTCGGCACGCCTGAGGTCTGTTCCCGCCGCTTGGCGAAAGGCCTTTTCGATATTCAGACCCTCGGCAAGCCCGTCGAGAATTCGCGCCGATGTCAGGGAACCGTACTCAACCTGACAAAAGCGGACAAAGCCGGCTGACAAGGCATAAGCCCTCCGTACTTCCACTGCCGACCCCGCGAAAGACCGATCGAGTTGGCGGGTTGATCGAGGACCAGGTCCGATCACCGCGGCACCGTAGCGCGCACGATCCTCCAAACCCCATTCGCGCGCGGCCACCGTCGCAATCCCCTCGTCCAACCAACGTGGTACCGACCGCCCTCCCGCCGCTTCCCACACCAGGAGGTGGGCAATTTCATGCCTGAGAAGGGCACGAAGATTGCGATCCGGGTAGGAGGGAACACGAGCCGGGAAAAGCACAACCGTACTGCGGTCACCGCGTGCGTACCCCGCCACCCAGGACGGCGTTTCCCCAGCCAGAGGCGTACCTTCGGGTATCAGAACGACCCTGATCTCCCGGGAAAAACCGATACGGCCGGTCAGATTTAGGATCTCGCTAAAATCTTCCTCAGCCAGTTCCCGTACACGGTTCGCGGTCTGGGCCAATTCCTCCGGCGCGTAGATTTCGACTTTCGGTGAAGGCGCAGCGCCAACCAAATGGGCTGAAGCAATGATCAGGGCGAAAAACAGAGGCTTTGTAATTGCTGTGACGTCGCGGAAGACCTTCATCTCCCGGGGCTGATCTGAATGAGTGTCTCTTGACCATTGCCGATCTCACAACTGCCGCTGGTCTCACCTTCGCCACTGCAACTGCAGGCATTGCCCGCGACCCCTCCGCACGAACCCTTGAGGACATGCCCGCTCAGTACGGCGATGCCCGCCAACAGAAGAACAAAGCCGAGGAAAAAGACGAGAGTCAACGCCAGAGTTATCATGATCTCTCATTATACCTCCTTCCTCCTTGAGATAAAGTCGGCGCCGAAGTCTTCCGGCCCCGCCGGGAGCTATCAGCTTAGTCGTTTGCATAACTCCAAGAAACAACCACAAAATGTCACATATATGGAAAGCCCATAGGACCGCTGTACTTGCGTTTTGGAGCACGATTACCGAACCCACATCAGGACACATAGAGGCTTTGCAAACCCCTCATCTGTGGACAATATTCGTATGTTAGCATTCCGGGATGGGCAGGCCAGCGATAAACGGAAAAGCCCGAAAGGGTACGGGAACGGGATTGGAATTCCCCAAGTGGGCCATTGATGCGTTAGCCTGGCCCGTTCTCTTCGGCTTCGGCACGGGCCTCGCATTGGCCGCTTTGCAACACTGGGATCAACTCGTCCAGTTGGTTGTCTGGAATCAGGTCTCTCCTGAGGTGAGGGAGGCTTTCTTTCATTTCAGCATCATCGGATCCATCGCAATACCCATGATTGTCATGCTCGTCTCGCGGCCATTTCGGCGAGACGCGACGACATGGATGAAACGAATGGCACGGACCGGAAGACGCCTGAAGCCCTTTGTGCCGCTCACTGTTCTTCCCTATCTGTTGCATGGTGAGCTATGGAACCAGTCACCCATTTTCATGCAGCTGCTGTTGGTGTTTGTGGCGGCAATCAGTTCAATTTTGCTGTTCTCGGAAGTGGGTTCGCCGGCAAATATCGGGGGCGACAGGGAAGAGTCATCACGGGCTCGCAAAATGTGGGTCATCGCTGCGGTGTTGGCGACCATTTGCTACGTTGCCTTTGTCGGCTATTACCAGACACTTCATCATTACTCCTTGGGCACCCATGCCTACGACATGGGAATTATGGAGAACGTGTTCTGGAATAGCATCAACGGAGATCTCTTTGGCTCATCGATCGAGCATGAAGGAAACCACCTGGCGGTTCACACGTCCTTCATTTATCTCCCATTATTCCTGGCATATTGGTGTGTTCCCAGGACAGAAACCCTGATCTTTCTCCAAGCATTGGCCATCGGCGGAGCGAGTCTTCCGCTGTTTTTCCTCTCACGTAAGGTCACAAGATCAAGTGGGGTCGCATTTTTCTTGGTCGCCGTATACCTCTGTCATCCCGCCACAGGCGGCGCGAATTTCTATGATTTCCATGAACTCTCCTTTCTGCCTCTCTTCTTCTTTATGACGTTTCTGTTCATCGATCGTCACCGTCCCTTCCTATTCTGGTTTTCTGTGGTCGGCATGCTGATGATCAAGGAGGACATGTCTATCCTTGTTGCTCTCATCGGTCTTTTCTGTATCGCTGAATCACGGCTGACGAGAGGGATGAAGCTGTTGTTGACGGGTGGGTTCGCCTACTTCGTGATGCAACATGTTGTTATTCCGCACTTCGCAGGCGGAGGCCACTCGTTCACGTGGTATTACACAGACATGATTCCAGGTGACGAGGGACCAGTGGGGTTGATAAGGACATTTATTGCAAACCCGCTTTTTGCGATTCGGTATCCAGTTACACCTCCAAAGATCCTGTTTCTCCTGCAGGTCTTTGGTCCTCTCGCCTTCATGCCGCTGTTACGCAAACGCGGCGTTCTTCTTCTTAGCTATGGTCTCGTTGTTTGTCTGTTCTCAAGCCGTGGGCCGCTCTTTGAACTTGGTTTCCAGTACGCGTTCCTGTTAGTGCCGGCAGCAATGGTCGGCACCTTGCTGGCTCTTCAAGACATGCCACAGGTGACCAAGAATAGGTTCATATTCGCCGCAGCGCTCCTCTCGTGTGTGAATGTCTATCATCACGGATTCGTTTATCCGAGACACAACTTCAAGGCCGGATTTCAGGTAGTTGATTTTGACTACTCGCAGCAGGACCGCCGGCGCAGAGAGGAACTCTTGCATTTCATCAGCCTGATCCCCGCCGATGCCTCAGTTACGGCCAATGAAGAGTTGGTCCCTCACGTTTCGACAAGGAAACGCGTCGAGACCTTGCGATATGCACAATCAGGCCCCGGGCGATTCTATGACTACTATTTCTTGCTGATCAACGAAGGAACCCGATCCCAATTGGCACGCGAGTACCCGGAAGTTGCCAACCTTCGAGCGTATGAGGTTGTGGAATCCGGGAAATACCTGTCTCTTCTGCGTCGCAAGAGCGCATCGCCCACGTCGCCTCCCAGTTGAGGCCTCCAAAGATCTTGGTGATGCTCCCCCATTCTTACTTGCGTCTTCCTCATGGCATCGTACGCCTTCATTCAGTTCGGCAATCGGAGAGAACCAAAAGTAATCCAAATCACTCACCGGGAAAGTCGAACCGGAAATTCTGATGTCGCCTTCTCGTCGAAACCGCTAGAGGTCCGAACGAGGAAGAAGGCGCGGATCCCCTCTCGTTCGGCCACGCTGAAACCCTCGATCGGACCAAGGACGTTGAGAGCGGTAGCCCAAGCATCGGCTTCCATGCAGGTCGAAGCGACAACACTCACGGACGCCAGACGATGTTCGATCGGCCGACCTGTCCTGGGATCGATGGTGTGGGAAATACGATGCCCGTCAACATCCCGGAAATTTCGGTAATCACCGGAGGTGGCAAGGGATATTCCGGAGAGTTCAATGGCAAAGCCGGCGACCCTTCCTTCTTCGTCCGGTCGTTCGATCCCGATACGCCAGGGCCCGCCTCCTTCATTGAGCCCGGCGGTCCGAACCTCGCCCCCGATCTCCACCATAAGGTCCGGATAACCCAGTTCCACGACCCCGGAGAACACCCGGTCGACCGCAAAACCCTTGGCAATCGCCGACAGGTCGATCCGGAGACCCTCCGTGGTCTTTCGCAAGCTGAGGGCTTCTCGGTCGAGGACCAGTTTGCGCCACCCGACCGCTTCCCTCAGAGCGTCGAGGGTGACGTCATCCGGCACTACAGTCCATCCGTCCGGGCCGAAACCCCATGCATCGACCAGAGGCCCGACGGTGACGTCCAAAGCCCCTTCGGACAGCTCGGCCACCTCAAGGGCTTCGGTCACAACTCGAACAAGGTTCTCCGACACCGGAAACTCTTCGGTTCCACTCGAGTTGAAACGGGACAATTCGGACTGCGGCTTGAAGGTCGACATCGTGTCGTCAACGCCGTCGACGGCCTCACGAATCGCCGTGTGAATCGCCAGCTTCGCGGAGTCGTCCAGGTCCGGTGCCACGACCTTGACGTTGTAGGCAGTGCCCATCGTCCGACCGGAGAAGGTCCACACGGCCGGTGCCGGACCGGATGTCGGTCGATCCCGGAAGACCGTGACGGCAAACAACGCCGCAACGAACAGCGCCGGAACGATCAAACGACGAAAAGGGAACCTCGAGTTCCCTTTTCGTGCCTCTTTGTGGTTGACTGCGGTCACGAAGGCCGCCCTTCGCCTTGACAGCTGATAGCTGAAAGCTGATAGCTAACAGCTCCCCTAACCCCCAAAATCATCCAGCATGATGTTCTCGGGTTCGATGCCGAGGTCGAGCAGCATGTTGATCACCGCCTGATTCATCATCGGCGGTCCGCACATGTAGTATTCGATATCCTCGGGCGCCGGGTGGTCCTTGAGGTAATTTTCGTACACCACCTGGTGAATGAAACCGACGTAGCCGTCCCAATCGTCTTCCGGCAGGGGTTCCGACAAAGCCAGGTTCCAACTGAAATTCGGAAATTCTTCGGCGATCTGATTGAAGTCATCCTCGTAGAAGCTCTCCCGACGGCTGCGGGCGCCGTACCAGTAGGTGACCGTACGGTTGGTCCTGAGCCGTTTGAACTGGTCGAAGATGTGGGACCGCATGGGCGCCATACCGGCGCCACCGCCGATGAAGCACATTTCGTTGTCGGTCTCGCGGGCGTAAAACTCACCGAAGGGACCGGAAATGACGCACTCGTCACCCGGCTTGAGATTGAAGATGTAGGACGACATCTGGCCCGGCGGCACGTCCGGCTTGTTGGGCGGCGGCGACGCGATGCGAACGTTGAGCATGATGATGTCTTTTTCCAGCGGGAATGAGGCCATCGAGTAGGCGCGCATCACGGGCTCGTCGACATCGGAGACGTACCGCCACATGTCGTACTTGTCCCAGTCCTCGCGGTACTCGTCTTCGATGTCGAAGTCCTTGTAGGCGGCGACGTGCGGCGGCGCCTCGATCTGGATGTAGCCACCGGCCCTGAAGGGCACCTCTTCGCCTTCGGGCAACTCGAGAATCAGCTCCTTGATGAAGGTTGCCACGTTGACGTTCGAACGGACCTTGCAGGTCCACTTGCGGACGCTGAAGATCGCCGGATCCATCTCGATCTCCATGTCCTGCTTGACCTTGACCTGGCAGGCCAACCGAGTTCCCAGGCGAGCCTCACCACGGCTGATGTGACCCGTCTCGGTCGGCAGCAGAGCTCCGCCGCCGGAGTGGACATCAACCTTGCAGACCCCGCAAGTACCTTTGCCGCCACAGGCCGACGGGATGAAGATCTTGGCGTTGGTCAAGGTATTGAGCAAGGTTTCACCGGCTGGCGCCACGACTGCCTTGTCCGGGTCATCATTGATGGTCAGGGTGACATCCTCAGACGACACCAACTTGGCTTTGGCGACCATCAGAACGATCACCAGTACCACGATGATCAGGACGAAGACGACGACGCCGAGAATGACTGTTGCCATTGGCGGCCCTCCCTACAACTGAATGCCGGCGAAGGCCATGAATCCGATGGCCATCAAACCGGTAACGATAAAGGTGATGCCGAGACCGCGCAGTCCCGCCGGCACGTTGGAATAGACCATCTTCTCGCGCAGAGCCGCCAGCGCCACAATCGCGAGCCAGAAGCCGATGCCCGAGCCTAGGCCGAAGACGGTAGACTCACCGAGGGTGTAATCCCGCTCGACGATGAAGAGGGCGGCGCCAAGGATCGCGCAGTTGACGGCGATCAACGGCAAAAAGACACCCAGCGCGGAATAGAGAGCCGGAGCGAACTTGTCCATTATCATCTCGACGATCTGCACCGACGCCGCAATCGAACCAATGAAGGCCAGAAAGCGGAGGAAGCTTAGGTCGATCGAGACAAATTGGGGGCCCAACCAACTCATCGCCCCTTCCTTCAACAAGAAGGTGTAGAGCAAATAGTTGAGCGGCGCCGTCACCGTCAGAACGAAGGTAACCGCCGCACCCAAACCCAACGCGGTATCGACCTTCTTGGATACCGCCAGAAACGAGCACATACCCAGGAAGAAGGCCAGGGCCATGTTTTCGACGAAAATCGCCTTGACGGCGAGGCTGAGGTAGTGTTCAAACATCTCAGTTCTCCCTCAGTTCAGGCTTGTAGTTGCGCAGGACCCAGATCAGAATCCCGATCAGGAAGAACGCACCCGGAGCCAGGACCATCAATCCGTTGGGTTGGTACCAACCACCCTCGGTGACCAGAGGCATCACCGAATAGCCGTAGAGTTTACCGGCGCCCAACAACTCCCTGAAGAAACCAACGATCAACAGAATCAGGCTGTAGCCCAGTCCGTTGCCGATGCCGTCGAGGAAGCTGTCAACCGGGGGGTTCTGCATCGCGAAGGCCTCAGCACGGCCCATCACGATACAGTTGGTGATGATCAGACCGACAAAGACCGACAACTGCTTGGAAATGTCGAAGACGAAGGCCTGCAGGATCTGATCGGTGACGATCACCAGCGAGGCGATAATCGTCAACTGAACGATGATGCGAATCGACGGGGGAATCCAATTCCGGATCACGGATATCGAGAGATTGGACAGAGCCATGACCGCGATGACCGCCAGAGACATGACGACGGAGGTTTCCAACTTGGTCGTCACGGCCAAGGCCGAGCAGATGCCCAGCACCTGGGCTGCGATCGGGTTGTCGTTGAACAGTGGGTCGAACAGCGCTTTTTTGTGGGCGGCCTTCATGTTGCGCTCCTTTCGGCCCGGAATTTAGCCAGGAAAGGTGCGAAACCGTCGTCCGACAACCAGAACTGCACCAGGTCACTGACGCCCCGCCCGGTCAGGGTCGAACCCGACAGCCCGTCGACCCGGAAGGGGTCGTCTTCAGCCGGCCCGGCGGCGCCCTTGATCACCGTGATCGCCGGTTTCCCTTCGGCGTCGTAGGCCGAACGTCCTTTCCACAGGGCCTTCCAACGCGGATTGTCGATCTCGCCGCCCAATCCTGGAGTCTCCCCATGCTCATAGAAGGTCAAACCTTCGATCGTCGTAGTATCCGGCGCCAACGCCAGAAAGCCGTAGAGCGTCGACCACAGACCCTTGCCCTCGATCGGCAGGATCAGGAGTTCAATTTCATCGCCGGCGACTCTCTCGTAGATCAGCACCTTCAGAGGAACCCGCTTAATGCCGGCCCTGTTCTTTGGAGCGACTCGACTCAAAGCCGGATCCTTGGTCGCCTTGCGCTGATCGTAGGTGACGGTGTCGATGTCCGAGTCAAAATCACCGGTCTCGAGGTCGATCGCCTGGATCCGAATGTTGTCGTCGAAAATCTGTTGAACCTCGTCGGCGGTGATGGTTTGACCCTCTTCCATCAGGCCGGCAACGATCAGAACTTTCTTCTGACGGTCCAGGACCTTGTTCCGGTCTTGGCGCTCCTTCAAAACCACCGCCGACGTCGCCACCACGATGGAACAGACGAGACACACACCCGCGGCAAAACCGATGATGTAGGCGTTACTGTACTGCTTCATGGCGTGCAGCCCTCCGCTTGATATTGGCCTGAACGACGAAGTGATCGATCAGGGGTGCGAACATGTTCATGAACAAGATGGCCAGCATCATGCCCTCGGGATAGGCCGGGTTGACAACCCGAGCGAGCACGACCAGTACGCCGGTCATGAAGCCGTAAATCCATTTGCCCTTGTCCGTAAAGGACGAGGACACCGGGTCGGTGGCCATGAATACCGTTCCGAAGGCCCATCCTCCAAGCACGATGTGCCAGTGGAAGGGCAGAGCAAACATAGCGTTCGTGTCCGATCCCACCTGGTTGAGCACGAAGGACATGGCGAAGGTCCCCAGGGTGAGGCCGACGATCGTCCGCCACGAGCCGATCTGGGTCGCGACGATGACCAAGGCGCCGACGATACACAGCAACGTCGAGGTCTCGCCCATCGAACCCGGCATGAAGCCGATGAAGGCCTGACGCCAGGCATCGGCCCCCAGGTTATTGATGGCCTCCATGCCGCCCGTCGCCGCCCGGCTCAACCAGGTCGCCCCGGAGAAACCGTCCACACCGGCGAAATTGGCCGCGATCCAGGGCGCGTCCCCGGAGATCTGGGCCGGATAGGCAAAGAACAGGAAGGCCCTGGAGACCAGCGCCGGATTGAAAACATTCATGCCCGTTCCGCCGAAGATCTCCTTGCCGATGAAGACGCCGAATGCCGTTCCCAACGCAACCTGCCACAGAGGAATGGTCGGCGGCAACGTCAGGGGAAGCAAAAATCCGGTGACGAAGAAACCCTCGTTGACCTCGTGCTTGCGCACGATTGAGAACCAGACCTCGATCGCGCCGCCGGCGGCAAAACAGGTGATGAAGATCGGGAGGAAGTAGATCGCGCCGTGAACGAAATTCGGCCACAGAGCATTGGTGAACTGAAAGCCCATTGCCTGGAAGAGCCCGGTCTGCCAGTTTTCCAGCGGCGTAGCCCCGGCGGCAATCGCCAGATGGGCCTGACGACCCACATTGAGCATCGCCATAAAGACGATCGGCAGCAGACCGAAGACGACGATGCCCATCATCCGCTTGAGGTCCAGCCCGTCGCGCACATGGATCGTGCCCTTACTGACCGACGACGGCGAGTACAGCAGCGTGTCGGTCGCTTCCCACAGGGGAAACAGTTTTTCTAGTTTGCCGCCCTCTTCGAACAGCGGCGCTTGTTTGTCGAGGAAAGTGCGGAGGAAACGCATCATCCCTCCTTCCAAATCGTAGTCAGATTACGGCGAAGATGGGATCCAAAGTCCTCTTTGCCAGGGCTGACGAACGAGCACAGAGCAAGATCTTCCTCGTCCAGCTCGAGACAACCGAGGGCCTCCGCCCTTTCGAGATCATCCATCGCGAGAGCGCGCAACAGGAAGGTCGGCATGATGTCCAACGGCATCACGCGCTCGAACATACCGATCGGCACCATCGCGCGGTGACCACCGTTGGTTGAAGTATTCATGTCGAAAGTCTTCTTGCCGATCCAGGCGGCGGCATAGGCGCGCACCGTCGAAAAAACTCCGAAACCGGGCATTATCCACCGGAGAAAGTGGCGTTTCCGGCCCTCGGCCAGCGCCGAGACCTGGTTTGTGTAGCGGCCGAGATAACCCCAGACTTCGCCCCACGCCAGACCGCCATGCAGTACTGACCCCGAGATGACCCTGAGATCGTCGCCCTCGAGCTCCCCTTTGAGCAATTCATCGACCGAGGCGCCCATTCGGGTCTTGAGCAGGCGCGGTCTGGAAACCACCGGGCCGGCCACCGCGACAATCCTCTCGACATCGAGAGTTCCACTTTCGAAGAGCCTTCCGACGGCAACGACATCCTGGTATCCGATGTACCAGGGCACGCCCTCGCCTCCCACGGGGTCGAGGAAGTGAATGTGGGTCCCTGGAAGCCCCGCCGGGTGCTTACCGGCAAACTCGGCGATCTCGACCCGAGGAGCATCGCCACCGTCGATCGAGGACCCCTGTTTGCGACACAGGAAGACCGTCCCGGCCGTCAGGGTCGCCAGCGCCCGAAGGCCCTGATGGAAATCGTCCATTGCCCCTTCCAGCACCACCTCCGGATCAGCAGTCAGCGGTGAGGTGTCGATCGCGGTTACGAAGAGCGAACGACACTCCTCTGTGGGCCCCGGCACCTTGGAGAAGGGTCTTTGCCTCAAGGCGATCCACAATCCGGACTCGACAAGAAGCGCCCGAACGGCCTCGCCGTCCAGATCGCGCGGGTCCTTACCGGTATAACTCTCGAATTCCTGGTTTGCCGCAGGCGACACCTGACCGGTTCTCTCGCTTTCCGAGAGCTCGATCACCAGAGACTGCAGAGCCCGTCGTTCGCCTCGGTTGACGGCGACGACGGTTCCGGCTGCCGGCGCCGTGTATCGAACGCCCTCGGTCTTCCGATCCTCGAACAGAAGCTGGCCGCGTTTGACGACATCGCCCTCCGCGACGTGCATTCGAGGCCTCATGAACGGGTAGTCGTCGGCGACCATCGCCACCCGAGAGATCTCGGGGCCGGGATGAACCCGCTGCTCGGGTTTCCCGGATATCGGCAGGTCGAGCCCCTTTTTGATGACGTGAACTGCCATCGGCAATTACCTCCTCTCCCGGCCGAACGATGTCTCAAAGCCGGGCCGCGAAAGAATACCATTTCTTTTCAGATTGTGAATTTTCGTACTTGTTCAAATGTCCTATTAGCAACTCCCGCCCCGACAACTTCGATTATTCGAGGCAAAGTCTCAGGTCTCAGGTCTCGGGTCTCGGGTCTCAGGTCACAGGTCACAGGTCTCAGTTCGAGGAGCGCGTTGTGTTTCCTGAAACCTGTGGCTGCCACTTGATGCCACCACCCGGCAGGGCCGGAAGGCTTTGGTTCCGGCGCCGCCGGGTTAGTGATACTCTGGATCAACAAGACCCATTGAAGTAATGATGAGTCTGAGGAGGTCGAGATGGTCGAAGTCCCCACCGTTCGTAAATGCATGAAAAGCGCCAAACAGTCCCTCAAGGTCACCGATGACATGCGTCAGGCCATGCGGGTTCTGATCGGGGAACACTTCCCGGCGATACCGGTGGTCGACGACGATAATCGCGTCGTCGGCATCCTCAGCGAAAAGAACTGCCTGCAAACGATCTGCCGATGGGCCAACGAACAGGTGGCCGGAGGCACCGTTGGTGATCATATGTCCCCGCTGCTTCATATGGTCAAGGCCGACATGGACCTCCTCGCCGCGGCGACCGAGTTCATCAGCTGCAATTTCGTCAGTCTACCGGTGGTGGTCGACGAGGATCGACTGGTCGGCGCCATTACCCGTCAGGACGTCCTGACCGGGATTCGGGACTGGCACCGGGCCCAGGATCAGGAGTTGGAACGGTTGCACGCCGCCAAGTCCGGCCATGAACGTCCTTCGACCATCGCCGAGATGCAGCGGACCCTGGGTTCCCACACACGGGAGCAACTGGCCAGTATTTTCAAGAGCCGATAAATTTTCCATCCGACGCTCGCGCGTCTCCAGGAAAATTTATGATGAGGGAAGATCTCCTCGCTTCGCTCGGAGAAATGGGGGCAGCATGAAAGTATCAGTGCTGGTCGAAAACAGTGATTCGGAGGAGCGGAAGGATCTGTCTCCGGAGTTTGGGCTGTCCCTTCACATCGACACCGGTGATCGGCGGATTATGTTCGATGCCGGCACTTCGGGTGTATTCGCCGACAATGCGGAGAAGATGGGCATCGACCTCGCTGCGGTCGATGTCGCCGTTCTCTCCCACCATCACTTCGACCATGGGGGCGGATTGGCTCGGTTCCTCGAGGTCAACGACAAAGCCAAGGTCTATCTGCGCGCCTGCGGGGACCGAGAGCACACCTTCAAAGCCTTCGGCTTTCTGAAACGTTTCATCGGCATCGACAACGATATCCTCGAGCGCCACGCCGATCGCTTCGTGGCGATCGACGAGTCCGTCGAGATAAGTCCTGGAATCTTCCTCCTGACTGATCTCAGCGGTCGGCATCCCCGCCCGAAGGGCAACGATTACCTGTGGGTCAAACGTGGGAATCGGCTGATCCACGATCCTTTCGAGCACGAACTGGAGATGGTCATTCGCCAACCGGACGGTCTGATCGTCTTCACCGGGTGCTCGCACTCCGGCATCCTCAACATGATCGACGCCGCGATAGCGCATTCTCCCGACCAGCCGGTCAAGGCGGTCTTCGGCGGCTTCCACCTGATCGGCAATCCTTTGCTCAAAACCATGGCCGGGAGCCGGAGAGACGTCGAAGATATCGGCCGTTCAATGATGGACGTAACGTCCAGAACCGTGTATTCCGGCCACTGCACCGGCGAAAAGGCATTTAGGGTCCTCAAAGAGGTCATGGGAGACACACTGCAGCCCTTCATGACAGGCAGCGTCATCGAGGTTTAGACACTTACCCTCGAACCGCCGAGCGTTGAACGTTGGCGTTTCGAAGGACCAGGTCCTTTGTGCTACTCCTGGGTCGGAAGTCTGTCTATTTGAGCAAGAAAATTGATAATACGTTCTGTAACTCCTTTTGCAGAATCCTTTGAATCCGACCAATAAATCGAAAGCCGGGGATGGAGTCGTCGGTTTTGAAGGAGAAGCGGGGAAGGACGGGCGATATCCGGAAGAAATTAACGCAAAGGCGCAGAGACGCAAAGATTTTTCTTTTGGCGGTATCACGGTCTTCTTTTCGGAGATCGCTCCGCCGACCCCTCCGTACTCATAACTCTCGGTGATCGGCAGTAAGGCCACTTCTCCTCCGAGTCGTCAGTTGTTCTTTCGGACCTTTCCGGCCCTCCTGAATACCCGAATGGAGTATTTGTGGTGGACAACCGGTTAGATCGGTCTTTCTTCAACTTCCCAAGATCCTCAAGCCAGGCACCGATGCGGAACCCTTTCTTGGCGGCAGAATGGCGGTATCTGTTAGCCTCGATCCATGGTGTTGGTGTTACGAGAAAAGGAAAACACTATCATTCATTCGACGCTGAAGGACATCAATTCGACCGGGACGACGGTGCCGTCCGGGGCATAAACGATCGCCGTGTCCGAACTGACGGTGATAGCAGCATCGTCGATGTAGAGGATGTTGGCAGAGTCGCCACTGTATATTCGAGCCTCAACAACGAGACCATCGTTGGCCCCGAGATTCGAGTCGAAAGTCCAGGTCCAGGACAACTGCGACCAGCCGGAGCCGTCAGAATAGTCGCCGTTGCCGTCGGCACTTCCGGAATATGAGTTCACATCCGTGTCGGTGTAATGACCCCAGATCCGGCTCGAAGGGCTAGCGGCAGGGGTTGTATCGTAGACCCAGAACGATGCTGTGACGGTATCTCCATCGACCAAGCCGGTGATCCACCAGATAAAGGCATGCGGTGTTCCACTGAGCGGATCCTCAGTCATTTTCAGGCTGCGAACGCCACCGTTGGCCTGCTCAGCACTGTTTTCAAGAGTAAGGTTTCCGCCATAGGTGCCCAGTGCGGTGCTTGTCCCGTCCTCCCAGCCAAAGATTCCATTCTGTTCCGCCCATACCGGCGAAACAGCCAATGCGAGCACTGCGATCGTGACGATCGTCACATTTTTCATATCTCCTCCTCCGAGTGTTCTTCCTACCAGCTTCGTAGGGCGTACATTGTACGCGGGAATATTGCCAGCGTACAGATGCATCCTTTGGTGTCTGCTCGGTAGCTAGACCCTGGTCTTTCGAACCTCCGCGGTTCCGTCGTGGCGTTCGATGGCCCGGATACAGAATACCTATGCAGTCAATGCTGTAATGTGACACGCACCCAATCGTGCCCGTGATGCAAGAAAACGTGCACCCGGGTACTAAACGGTGCCACTCATTGCGTCAATGCATTTTCAAAAAGGGTTTCAGGTGTCCGCGTATCACGCGCATGTTGATTCGCCGGCCGCCAGCGCGGCTGAGACTGCCTCGAAAAGGCTTGCTTCAGTCAGATCCGCGTAATGCGGGTTAGAGCTGGCCCACTGTCGCAACCCCTCCGTAGGACTTCAAGGTAAGAGGTTTCGAGATCGTTAATGTCTCCCCGGAGGATCCCTCCTTGATGAAGATTGTTCCGGTAAGGGATAGTGATTTCCTTTTCCTCATCCATCCCATCCTACCCCCGTTGACGACCCTTAGGGGGAAAACGACGACGATAGTTGACCTTCACGGGACGGTCCCCGCCGACGATCAAGGACCGAACGCCCTCAGACCGCCACCGTGAACCCGCTGTTGTGATTCCAACTCATCAGAATCCGCCCGCGTTCGTCGCTCAAAAGCTTCTCGCTCGTCAGGAACGAGATCACCTTCGCTCGAAAGAGACTTCCCGCCGCGTCGTTGTCGATGAAGGCTACCGGGACCCAGCTGCTGCCGTTGTCCCAACCACCTCGTGGCGTGCAAGAATAAAACAGTGTCCCTTTTAATTCCCATACAGCGGTACGTGCTGCCTCCAAGCCGATCAGGATCCGGTCTCGTAGTGGCGCCAACACCCAACGCTCAGTCTGAAGGACTCCGTTTTCGACCTTGGCTTTATCTCTCGGCTTCCTGGGAC
>JAIOSJ010000221.1 GCA_021107705.1 Thermoanaerobaculales bacterium
ACGACGAGTAAGATTCCGCGAGAGCGTGCAGATAAGCGGTGACGCGGCTTTCGACGGCGGCCTTCTCCTCTGCGGTGGGAATGGTGTCCTCACACCCTGAGCAGACGAATACAACGATGGCAACCAATACAGCAGTACAAATCCGATGCCTAAGCTGCATATCTCACCAGCTTCCTGCTGCGACCGGCGATGTACCCCACCCAGCGGTGTTTTCTCGCCTCGGGGTGCTCAACGGACCGTCAAGTACGTCTCCGCGCCCCTCGGGTCGAAAACCCCACTGAGCACGGTACCTCGCCGCTCTCGCGACGAAATCCGGTGAGAAATGCAGGCTGACCATTGAACCACCCTCCAATCTTCAGGCAGAATAGCACCTGGAAGGCGTTGCGGGTTAGGATTGGACGAAGTGTCGCCTACGCGGCGAGAATGGAGGCGGGATGAGCGGCCAGAGAATCATCGTCATTGGTGGAGTAGCAGCCGGCATGAGTGCAGCCTCGCAAGCGAAACGAAGGCAGCCTTCTGCCGAAGTCGTGGTGTTCGAGCGGGGAACTCGGATTTCGTACGGCGCGTGCGGGATGCCGTACAACATTGAAGATCCCTCACGGGACATCGAGGACCTGGTTGTTTTGACCCCGGACCAAGCCCTCAAGCGAGACATCGAACTCCGGCTTCGCCACGACGTGGTGGCTTTGGACACCGAACGCCGCGTCGTCACTGTCCGAAATCTGGAGGCCGAGACCGAACTGGAAGAGCCCTATGACGCACTGGTAATTGCGACCGGCGCCCATGCGATCCACCTGCCCCTGCCGGGATTCGACCTGCCGGGAATCTTTCACTTGAGAAATCTGGACCACGGTCGCCTCATCAAGAGCCAAATTGCCGAGCACAGCCCGTCGAAGGCCATCGTCCTCGGCGCCGGCTACGTCAGCATGGAGATGTGTAACGTTCTGACCGAACTCGGACTCAAGGTCCAGATTCTCAAGAATCGTCCCCGTATTCTTCGCGGATGGTCCGAAGAAACGGTAGCTGTCGTCGTGGACGAACTCAATCGGCACGGTGTCGAGATCCATACCGGTATGAACATCACCGGCGCCGAAGCGGGGACCGATGGAAATGTCACCGCACTCACCACGGATCAGGGCCCGTATCCAACCGATTTCATCCTGCAGGCCGTCGGCGTACAACCCAACGTCAATCTGGCGGTGGAAGCCGGTTTGCGAATTGGAGAAACAGGCGCGATCTGGGTCGACCAGTATCAACAGACCTCGGCTGAGGGAGTCTGGGCCGCCGGCGACTGTGCCGAGGCCTATCACCGGATCCTGCGAAGGAACGTCTGGATTCCCCTTGGAACGACGGCGAACAAACACGGCCGGATTGCCGGCGCAAATGCCATCGGCGCGGGACAACAGTTTGCGGGGGTCGTCGGAACAACGGGTTTCAAGTTCTTTGACCTCGAGGTGGCCCGCTCCGGTCTCGGACTCGAGCAGGCACGCACCGAGGGATTCGAACCGGTTTGGGTGACCATCAAGCAGCAGTCGAGAGCCCATGCGTACCCTGGGGCTTCGCCGATCCAGGTCACTTTGATCGCCGACGGACCTACCGGAATCTTTCTGGGCGGCGAGATCGTGGGCCGGGAGGGCGCCGCGATGCGCGCCAACGTCCTCGCCACAGCCCTGGCTTCCCACATGACCGTTGCTGACCTGCAGGGTCTGGACCTGATCTACTCGCCACCATTCGCTCCAGTGTGGGATCCGGTCCTTGTCGCCGCAAATCAGTTGATCAAGAAGGTTGGGAGAACGGTATGAGCGATGTAGTCAACCTCACCTGTCCACACTGCGGGTCGGCTCTTAAAGTGGACGTCAAAGCCGGTGTCATCGTCAGCCACGAGGCGCCACCCGAGCAGAAAGAAAAGATCGACTTGGATCAACGGATCGACCAGCTGAAGACCGACCAACAGCGCGCCGCAGGCAAGATGGACGAAGCTCTGCGAAAGGAGAAGGACCGCAGCCGCCTGATGGAAGATCGGTTCGCCGAACTGATGAAGGGGGCTGTTGAAAAGGACGACGGCAGCCGCCCGGTCCGTGAGATTGACCTCGACTAGGCATAGGCCGGTTTCATAACGAGGATATGGGAGGTTACTGGTGGCCTCTGCCTAGTTTATGCGCTGCGCGCATCAAGCGTTTCAGACATCGGATGAAGGATATTTGCGAAGGGACCGCAGTCCCGCTCTCGGGTAGAATGACACATGTTCAGAATTATTCCGTCCATTGAATCCCTGTTGATTGTTCCGCTTCCTTCCGGCAATGCGAAATGCACTCGACAAGGGGCATATCGTCTTCTGGATCATGTCCGCTTCTCTGAAAGAAATTTCACCAGAAACCGGATGCGCGCAGCGCATCAATTAGGCTGAAGTTCCCGAGAAGAAGCTGGGATAACCTATGCTAGTTCCATAAGTTAGATTGTCATCGGGGTGCAGGGTACTGCCTACAATGTAATGGAATCGAGAAGATCGAAGGCG
>JAIOSJ010000148.1 GCA_021107705.1 Thermoanaerobaculales bacterium
CGCTGTGAGATTCAGTGATCTCGCAAGATGAGGGAGCGAAGTAGTACTTACTGTACGTCGAGCGAGCGAATCGAGAAAGCGCTGAAGATTACAGTGTATTGGGCCTTGCAGCCGAAGATTGGTGAGAGGTGCGGACTAGAGGCCCGGCCACAAAGCGGAGACAGGCGCCTGAAGCAGGTGATCCTTTGAACTCCAGCTTTCGAATCATCCGGCCCAGGTGGGCCGGATGATTCGAAAGCCAGGCTACAATGCACCTTCGGAGGCGCTCTATGCCCTTGATCGACATCCGCACGAGAGCGGCGGCGGCCCTGGCTGACGCCCTCAAAACCGAATTCGACCACATCACCGACGAGATCATTCTCGAAGTGCCCCCAAACCGCGACCTTGGCGACCTGGCCTGGCCCGGCGCCCTACCCCTTGCCGGGGTCTTTCGCACAGCCCCCCGAGCAATTGCCGAGACCTTGGCCGAAAAGACCCGATGGCCTGATGAGATCACCCGTGTGGAGATCGCCGGCCCGGGTTTCCTAAACCTCTTTCTGGACCGGTCAACGGTGCTCGAGAGACTTCTTAGGGCCGACGAGTTCAAACCCCAATCCCAGGGCAAGACCATCGTCGAACACACCAACATCAATCCCAACAAGGCCGCCCATATCGGTCATTTGAGAAACGCCGTGTTGGGCGATGTCCTGGTTCGCTGCCTGCTTCACCTCGGACATGAGGTCGAGGTCCAGAACTATATCGACGACACCGGAGTCCAGGTGGCGGATGTCGTCGTGGGCGTGCTCTACCTTCCGGAGATAGACCTCGCAGCCGCCATGGACGTCGAGCCCTCCCGTCGGGATGATCTGATCGGCCGGATCATCCAAGCCCTTCCCGGCGACACGATGCCGACACCCGACTCGAAGGACTTCGACGACCTGTGCTGGGAGATCTACCCCAGAGTCACAAATCTCTACCCGCTGGATGAGAATCTCGCCGCTCGAAGAGCCGAGGTTCTGCATGCCGTTGAGGCGGGATTCGACACCATGGCTCTGGACGAGGCGGAGTTTTCGCTCCAGCGTTCGGTGATTTCCGGCGAGCCGTTCTCCGGGAGGGCTATCGCCCGTCTTGCCGCCGCCGTGGCGGACGCCAACGTACGCTGTCATCTCGCCACCATGGCGCGATTGGGCGTGGCCTACGATCTACTCCCGCACGAGTCGGATATTTTACACCTCGGGTTCTGGTCCCGTGCCTTCGATCTTCTCAAACAGGCCGGTGCAATCCGTCTGGAAAAGGAAGGAAAGAACTCAGGCTGTTGGGTCATGTCTCTCGCGGACAGTCCGGAGTTTGCCGACATGGAAGACCCTGACAAGATCCTCGTACGCTCGAACGGGACCGTCACCTACACCGGCAAGGACATCGCCTACCAGCTTTGGAAGCTCGGACTGCTGACCGATCCCGACGGCAGTCGGCATGATTTCGGCTATGACCTTTTCACAACCTGGGCTCAGGACCGGCCGGCCTCCCCCGTTTCCTATGGCGCCGGTGACCACCGACTTGGACTTACAACCTCGGATGCACAACAGACATTGCCGGGCCTGACCTTCGGAAATGGCGACAGGGTCTACAACGTCATCGATGTGCGCCAGTCCTATCCGCAGAAGGTGGTCAAAGAGGCAGTTCGGATCCTCGGCCACCCGGAAGCTGCCGATCGTTCAATCCACTTTGCCTATGAGATGGTGGCCCTGACTCCGGCCGCCGTTCGCATCATCGAGGAAAAGAGCGGGCGATCCTTCGGACTCGACAGGGAACAGATGCAAAAAGCATATGTCGAGATGTCCGGACGTAAGGGAATCGGCGTCAAGGCGGACGAGTTTCTGGACATTCTCGAGGCGAGAGCAGCCGAAGCCATCAAGGACCGCGCAGGTGAGGCCGAACTCCCGGAGGATCTGGACAGCCGGGCCCAGGCCATCGCCGTCGGCGCCCTGCGCTACCTGATGGCACGCCAGAGCCGCAACCGTGTACTCGCCTTTGATTTTGACGAAGCACTCTCGTTTGAAGGTGATACGGGCCCATACCTCCAATATTCTTCGGTTCGCTCCCGCAAGATCTTCGACAAGCTGCAGAAACGGCGGGGCGAGGGACGGATCGAAGAATCAGAGATCGACGCCTTGGCACAGAGCGAAATTCCGAACGATCTTTGGGCCTTGATTTTGGAGTGTGCCCTGAGAAGAGACGTCGTGGCTCAAGCTGTTGCAACCCTCGAATTCTCGTTGCTCGCAGGACATGTCCATACCCTGGCCCAGATCTTCCACAAGCTCTACCACGCCCACCCGGTCGTGCCGGAGGAGAACGAGAACCTCCGTCGCCTCCGCCGCGCCGTTTTCACTCTCTTTGCGGATGAAATGGGCGTATTGCTTGAGGAGTTGTTGGGCATTCCCGTGCCGGAGGAGATGTAGGAGGCACTATGACTGACGGACCACGTCCCAATCGCTGGGCTCGTATGCTGATTCAAATCGCCGAACTTGTCGCCAAGACATCGGACCCGATCTCTCACCGAGCAACCGCAGCCGCCGTCCTGCATCACAAGGTGCCGGGAGTTTCTTGGACCGGTTTCTACATGCTCAGGCAGGGCGACCTTATGGTGGACGCTTACCAGGGTCCGGTGGCCTGCTTGTTACTCGAACGCCACCTCGGGGTCTGTTGGGCAGCGATCGACCAACGGGAAACAGTTATCGTGGCCGACGTCGAGAAATTTCCGGGTCACATCCCCTGCGACGGCCGGACCCGCTCGGAAATCGTTGTCCCACTCTTCGGCCCGGACGGCAAGCCCATCGGCGTGCTCGACGTCGATTCACACCGGGCCGATCACTTCGACGACGTGGATCGCGAGGGTTTTGAGTCGATTACCCGGATGTTGGAGAGTCGATGGAATCGGTGAAAAGCTCCCCGTAAGCTGGAGCCGGCTCGACCCATCGGAAAGAAACTCGAAAAACGTCCAACGCTCAACGTCCAACGCTGAACGTCGAAGTCCGGACCCGAGCGCGTTGGCAACGGCAGACTGTCCAGCAGTACACACCCCTCAATCTTGCGGATCTGACTTCGACGTTGGAGGTTGAGCGTTGGACGTTGAGTGTTCATTTACGTTTTTCTTCAGGTCCTTTGTGCTACTCCTGGGTCGGAAGTCTGTCTTTATGAGCAAGAAGATGAAAAGAGCTTCTCTTCTTGCCGAGAGCGGACGCAGTCCGCGGTGGACGGGCTAGACTCCCCTCTTGGACAACATATTCTCCACCGCCTCTTCCCCAGCCTCTCGAAAGGCACGGGACACACCACCGACGCCGAGTTTCACCCCACCGAAGAGACGGGAGACCACGATTCCGCCCTCCAACTCGTGACGACTGAGAATCTGCAGCAACACGGTCCCGGGTTTTCCGACCTCGCCATCGTCACGCGCCTGCTCATACAGCGTATCCCCTTCCCAAAAACGACAGGCCCAACAATGATGTCGTCCCTTGCGGACCCGGCCCTTCGCCGCCTTGACTTCGGCCTGGACTTCTTCAAGAGACGTTGCCGGGAAGACCCGGGCAATGAACCGAGATCTTTTCACGGTGACTTTGGAATCCGCTTGTATGGTGATTTTCAAAGGCTGACTCCTGTAGCATGTCGGACATGGTGGAACAAACGACTCCGATTCCGATCCCGCCCGAACGACAGATCTACTGTAGCCGGACCCTCAACCTCAGGTCCATCGGCGCCATCGGCTACGACATGGACTATACCCTGGTTCACTACCGAACGGCGGCGTGGGAGGAGAGGGCCTACAGCCGCATGCGCGAGCTGTTGGCAGCCGATGGATGGCCGATTTCCGGATTGGAATTCGACCCTGACCTTGTCATCCGTGGCCTCGTGATTGACCTTGAACTCGGCAATGTCGTCAAACCCAACCGTTTCGGTTACGTCGTCAGGGCCGCTCACGGGACACGTCCCCTGGATTTCGACCAACAGAGGGAGAATTACCGCCAGACGCCGGTCGATCTGGCCTCCCCCCGATTCGTTTTCCTCAATACCCTCTTTTCGCTTTCGGAGTGCTGCCTTTATTCCCAACTCGTAGATCTCTTCGATGCCCGGAGGGACCGATTCCCGGGAGCTACCGCAGGGTTCGATCCAGCGTCGAGCGAGCTCATGTTGAAGGGGTCATCAAAGCGGAAATTACCCAGAATCCCGGGGAATACGTTGTTCCCGATCCCGACGCAGCGACGGCTCTCCTCGACCAGCTGAACGCCGGCAAAAGATTGATGTTCATCTCCAACGCCGAGTGGTCCTACTCCCGTGACGTCATGGCATGGAGTTTCGACCAATATCTACCGGGGAAAATGACCTGGCGCGACCTCTTCGAGTTGGTCATCCTCCAGGCGCGCAAACCGGTCTTTTTCGCCCACCCTCTCCCTCTCTTTTCGGTGGTCGACGAGGACCGGGGCCTGTTGGAGCCGGTTCCCGGGCCCATTCCGGGCCCCGGGCTCTACGTCGGTGGGGATGCCATGCGGGTTGAGAACTACCTCGGGCTTTCGGGCGCAGAGATCCTGTACGTGGGCGACCATGTGTTCGCGGATGTCAGGGTTTCCAAGGCCGAGCTTCGTTGGAGGACCGGCCTGATTCTGCGCGAACTCGAGGCTGAGATCACCGAGCTGGAGACTTTCAAGGCACAGCAGGACCGCCTCACCGACATGATGGCCGAAAAGGTCCGCCTCGAGCACTCGATTTCCCTCGCTCGGCTCGATCTGCAGCGGCACCGTTGTTCCTCCCCACCGAGAAAAAGATCGAGGGAACTCGAAAAAAGCGTTTCCTCTCTGCGCGAACAACTCCTCGCTCTCGACGAACAAATCGCCCCGCTTGCGCGCAGCGCTTCCTCCCTGGTCAACAGCCGCTGGGGACCGTTGCTGCGCTCCGGCAACGACAAGAGCCATCTGGCCCATCAGGTCGAACGCTCCGCTGATATTTACACATCACGCGTATCGAACTTCAGATTGGCCAGCCCCTATGCCGTTCTGCGTTCAAGCCGCGGTTCAATGCCTCACGATCCCTCCCCGCCCCATGCCGCGGTGCCATAAAAAACCCGCGCCGAAGCGCGGGTTTTGTTCGAACTCACGTTGTGAGAATCAGAATTCGACTCGAAAGCCGATCTCGTAGCGACGGGGCAGACTGTAGCCCAAGGGCTTACCGATGGGAATGTAGTAGTCATAAAGGATGTTCCCGTCAATATCACGGTTCCCGGTATCAACAGGGTCGCCCAACCCAGTTTCTTCAGTCGTCTGGCGGAAGGCGGTGGAATTGAAGGCCCTGTCCTGCTCGTGCCCAAAGAGATTGTAGACAGAGAAAATTGCCGACAGGTCATAAGACCCTATGCTAAAGGCTTTGCTGACCTGAAAATCCATATTCCACACGGACTTGGTCGTTGTCGAGCCACGCGGCTCAAGGAAAATCGTCCCCAAGAGGTAGCCGTCACCCGAGTAGCAGTACTGCTGCTGCTCATCGGTGATACCGTAGAAGTCCAACACGGCCTCGTCGGCGCCGACGTAGTTCAGGCAAGTGGAATGGACCGTCTGGTGGCCCACGTCCGACCACCACCCGTCCAAGCCGACCGTCACATCCCACGGAAGCAGAAGGTATCCACTCCATTTGAAGCGGTTCTCATGATGGTCCCCGAGATAGCCGTCGCGGTTGTAAAAGTCAGTCGGGAAAGCGTCACCAAGGGCCTGGGCGTAGGACCATGTCGCGTCACTGGTCGCGTTCCCCTTGGACTCGGAATGTGTCCAGCTCAGCATTCCATGCCACCAGTCGCCACGAGTCTCGACCTTGGCGATCAAGGCGTTGTACTCACGGTAGAAGGAATCGATATTGGTGATCATATAGTGGTCACAATCCCCCAAAGTGGTCCAACTGCTGGGATCATCCAGAGAGGGGGCCGGATCATCGGTCCAGATCCAGGTATTGTTGCTGCAGGTGTCCTCGATCATCGACTTGGTCTGCTTGTCGATGTACGTCAGCTCGACCGACGTTTCAGGCGCCACCTGCATCTCAAAGGCAATGATCATTTCCTCCGCATAGGGGGTTTCCAGGTGTCCCACGCCGGC
>JAIOSJ010000145.1 GCA_021107705.1 Thermoanaerobaculales bacterium
AGATATCTTGCCCACGATGTGCGGAATGTAGGCCTCGTCGCCTCATTACTCAAAAAACCACGCTGCACAGCAGCTTCGCAACCCTCGCGACGAAACCCGGTGAGAAGTGCGGGTTAGGGGAATGTACCGCATTGGCCCTTAACCCCAATACTGTTCATTTAACTGTGCAGCCGAGACGGCTACACCCACAATATCGCCCCCATCCATTAGGATCCTGTATGGCAGAGGCCCCGAAACGGACCCAACGGCAAAATGCGTAACAGGACCTATGCCCTACAGGATCCTACCGAACATTCTCCAGGTCGATCGTCAACTGGAGGATGAGGTTTTTGAACGAGGCGGCATCTTCGACGGAGAGGGACACGGGGTCGAGAGTGTGAATGGTCTCTCCATCTTCATTCTGGATCCTGAAGGCCAGTTGCAAGCTGTGCATTCTCCGGAAGATATTGGAGTTCAGTCTCTGTTCGATACGGCGTTTCAGATCCCGTGTGTTGCTGCTACGGCCCGTGAGGAGACTGTCGAGGTCCAGATCGGATGCTGCTGAGGCATCTTTTTGTCGAGCACCGGCGACTTCGGTGGTCATTCTGCGTAAACCGTCAAGCTCGGACAAGACGTCCATCTCATTCGAAAGTCGGACTCTCTTGATTGGAGGTGGTTCGATTTCATCCTCTTGAGTGCCGGCGCTGGTATCAAACTCGACCTGGACCTCAGTCGGATCCTGGCTTTGGACTCCCCCTTCTTCGAACCGACCCTCGTCATCAATCGGCTGATCGTCAATGTCGTCAGACGGGGCCTCGATCTCGATATCCTGGTCTTCGATCTCAACCGGGACATCCTCGATTTCGATGTCCTGGTCCTCGATCTCAACCGGGACATCTTCGATCTCAACGGGGACATCTTCGATCTCGGTGGGCTGGTCCTCGAGTTCCACAAACTCGATTTCGATGACTTCGTCGATCGGTTCTGAAGTGGTCTCCTCCCCCGGTAGATCAGTGGGGAAGGTCTCCTCAGAGGTCTCCTCGGCGTGGGACTCCGCCATGGAGGGCGCCGTGGTTTCCTCAGGGGAAGGGGTTTCCGGGATGTCTCCGGAAATTTCTTGGGCTTGGTGATCGGCTCTCGAATCGGTCTCGTCGGGAGTGGTGGAGAATGGAGGCTGGTTCTCGAGTGGGGCCTCGATTGGTGGTTCCGGCGGTGTGGCGACAGCGATAGGTTCAACGGGTGATTCCGCGGCGAGTTCAGGGCCCGCAAAAACGGGGGCGTCTCCAACACCCTCTTCCGCCGCCCTCGCGAGGGAGGCCGCTGAGATTGGGCTGGGTTTCTTGTCCGATACGGCGGCTTTCGGAGGTGGTTCCGGGGGCCTGCGCGGGACACGCGTTGGTGCCTCATCCTGAGGCGAGGCCATGCGTCTTCGCAGCTTTTTCAAAGTGATTTTCGTGATTTCCTTCAAGGTCTCGAAGACCCCGTCGCCGTTGATGGCCGAAGCCATATGAAAGGGATATTGCCCCTCCGGGTTCAGGTCGGCATTGAGTTCTTCGAGGGTGAGGGTGTGTTTCAGGTCGCGCTTGTTGTACTGGAGCACGAGCGGGACGTCATCTGTATCCATCCCAAGATCAGCGATATTCTCCATCAAACTGCGGAGGCTCTCGATATTGGCCTCACGCATCGGTCTTTGAGAATCGGCGACGAAAACCAGACCGTCGACGCCCTTGAGCACCAGCTTTCGGGTGGTGTTGTAAAACACCTGTCCCGGCACAGTGTAGAGTTGGAGTCTCGTCTTGAAACCGCCGACGGTTCCTACCTCGATGGGCAGCAGGTCGAAAAAGAGCGTCCGGTCGCTTTCGGTTTCCAGAGAGACCATTTCACCCCGGCTCTTGGGTGAAGTTCTGGCATAAATGAAGCTCAAATTGGAGGTCTTACCGCACAGACCAGGACCGTAATACACGATCTTGGCCGCCATCTGCATCGTAGCCCAATTGAAGAAAACCATTGCTTAATATACACCTTCACACGCTGATCCACGCTAGCACAGCGCCTGTTGGTGGTCAATTCGTCTAGAGGTTGAGATTCCGCGGTTGATGGTGTCAAAAGGAGGGGGCAGTGAGGAGGGGACGGGATGGTACTCCTGAGTAGGGATCCCATCGTCTGATGCTACAATGCAATCGAAAATGGCGCTTCTGCCCGACCTGGTACCGATTGTCTAAAGGTTGATCTCCGGACATTTTGGGAATTATTGATGGAACTGAGCAAAAGAGAGCATTTCGTTCTGGCGGCTGTGGTAGGGGTTTTCCTACGAACCGGCCAGGCGGTTGCATCGCGGCAGATTGCGGAACGCCCCGGACAAAGGCTCTCGGCGGCGTCAATTCGTAACGTGATGGCTCGGCTCGAAGAGCGTGGCATGTTGTCGCGGCCTCATCCATCTTCCGGATGCGTCCCGACCGATCCGGGACTACGGTCCTTTCTTGACGCTTATCTTCCCCAAAGACGTCCATCCGCGGCGTTGCGGCGGGATGTTGAGGATCGGTTTCAAGCCGCAAACCCGGAACTCATCGAGGACATGGAGTGGGTCGCCCGTTTGACGGCGGACCTGACGCGCGAGGCCGGGGTTGTGGTTCGTCCTATGGGAGAAGCCCCCGTGATGGAAGCGATGACCCTGGTGGCCCTCGGTGGCGCCCGGGTCTTGGGAATCGTCGTGACCATCGACGGGTGGGTCGGAAAGCGCGTTGCAACCCTTTCCATGCCTGGTCGGAGCGTAGATCTCCAGGCTCTGTCCCAACGCGCAACAAGCCGATTTCGGGGGCTGGATTTTGTTCAGGCATGCGATCTCCTGAATGACCGGACGGAGGGGATCGGCGATTTTGCCGGCTGGGAACGAGAGTTGCTGTTGGACCTTTTCTCCCACGAGAAAGACGGTGAGGTTCTGGTGATAGGCGCCGAGAACCTCATTGAACACGAGGCCTTTGCGGAGGTTGGGCGCATCAGGTCCGTGGTGAGGGTCCTCGAGGACCGTCCGGGTCTCGCGATCGAATGGCGTCGCGTACTGCGCTCAGAATCCACTCGGGTTCTTCTCGGAAGTGAATCGACTCTTACCGCCGGTGGGAATCTGGGAATGGTAGCAACGTTGTTTTATCAGGGAGAACGAGCGGCGGGAGCGGTTGGGATCGTTGGGCCGAGACGGATGGACTATGGGCGCATCGTCCAGGTTGTCGAGTGTATCGGGGAAACGCTGTCGAAGTATCTCGAGCCTCAGAGGAGCGAGGTGGCGCAATGAAGACCCGGCCGGAGGAGGTTGGTTTTGTGGGAGGAAGACAATGACCGCCAAGGAGTATCGAAATAATGCATGATGAGACCACCGTGTCAGCTGAAGATCGCGAAGGGCAGAGTGAGGTGATCGAGATCGAAATCATTGAGGACGATCCAGCGCTTTCGGATGCCGGCGATGAGATTACTGTTGAGGGGGCCGAAGGGGATGTTGTCGTCGACGGCATCGAGGAAGCCGGCGACGATGTGGTAGCTCTCAAGGATGAAGTAGAACACCTGCGTGAAATGTATCTTCGAAAGTTGGCGGAATTCGACAACTTTCGTAAGAGAATCGAGAGGGAGCGAGTCGAGATGGTCAAGACTGCAGGAAGTGAGGTCGTCCTCGATCTCATTCCGGTCCTCGACAATTTTGAGCGGGCGCTGGAACATTCCGGTGATTCAAGCCCGGAGTCGATTCTGCAGGGTGTGAATATGATCTCCAAACAATTCTTGGAAGTGTTGGAGCGTCGCGGGCTCGAGCAGTTCGACCCTACGGGTGAGCCCTTCCAGCCTGAAATTCATGATGCCATTCAACGAGTCGATGATCCGAATCTGCCGCCGGGAACTGTGGCCTGGGTTTTGGCGAGGGGTTACCGCTACGGTGGCCGCCTCCTCCGTCCGGCGATGGTTGGCGTCACGGCTGAAGAAACAACGATCGTGAATGCGTCTAAACCCGCGGATGCGGGAGGCGGGGAGACCGAGTCGTGAGCAAGATCATCGGTATTGATCTCGGTACTACTAATTCCTGTGCGGCGGTCGTGGATGTCACCAATCCGGTTGTGATTCCGAATCGCGAAGGGGCGCGTACGACACCATCTGTGGTTGCCTTCACCGCATCCGGCGACCGGTTGGTCGGACAGATCGCTCGGCGTCAGGCCATGACCAATCCGGAAAACACAGCCTATTCGGTGAAACGCTTGATCGGGCGCAAATTCGATGCTGAGGAGGTTCGATGGGCACGGTCCCTGGTGCCGTACGCGATCGTTGAATCCGAAAACGGTGATGCGTGGGTGAGGATCCATGGCCGGGATATGAGTCCGCAAGAAATCTCCGCTGCGGTGTTGCGGGAGATCAAGGAGTTCGCCGAGGAGTTCGTTGGTGAAGAGGTAACTCAGGCAATTATCACCGTTCCGGCCTATTTCGACGACAGCCAGCGCCAGGCAACCAAGGACGCCGGAGCAATCGCAGGATTGGACGTGCTGCGCATCATCAACGAGCCGACTGCAGCCTCTCTCGCCTATGGTTTCGGCAAGGACAGAAATGAAATCCTCGCGGTGTATGACCTCGGCGGAGGTACGTTCGATATTTCCATCCTCGAGATCGGGGAGGGGATTCTTGAGGTCAAGTCAACTGCGGGCGATACCTTTTTGGGGGGTGAGGATTTTGACGCCAGGGTCATGAAACGCCTTCTCAAACAGTTCACACAGGACACCGGGATCGACATGTCCGACGATACGATGGCCATGCAGCGGATCAAGGAGGCTGCCGAAAGTGCAAAATGTGATCTTTCGAATGCCGAGGTAACTGAGATCTCCCTGCCCTTCATCGCCGCAGATCATACTGGACCCAAACACCTTCAGGCGCGCCTGACCCGGAGTCAGCTCGAGGAACTGGTCAGGGATCTTGTCGAGCGCACCCTTGAACCCTGCCGCAATGCCCTTGAGGCGGCTCGCTTGACGGCAAAGGACATCGACCAGGTCATCTTGGTCGGCGGCCAGACGCGGATGCCGTTGGTGGTTGAGAAGGTGAGCGAGTTCTTCGGCCGTGAGCCGTACCAGGAGATCAACCCGGATGAAGTTGTGGGTATCGGGGCAGCGATCCAGGGGGGAATCTTGCGAGGAGAGGTCAAGGACCTCATCCTGCTGGATGTGACACCACTGTCTCTCGGTATCGAGACTCACGGTGGCCTCTTCACGAAGATCATCGAACGAAACTCAACGATCCCCACCAAGAAATCGATGGTCTTCACGACCGTGGCCGACAATCAGACGACGGTTGATGTTCACGTTCTGCAGGGTGAGCTGGGAATTGCAAACGAGAATCGTTCCCTCGGTCGATTCGATCTGGTGGGTGTGCCTTCCGCTCCGCGTGGAGTGCCACAGATCGAAGTGACGTTCTCGATCGACTCCAATGGGATTGTCCATGTAGGCGCCCAGGATCTCGCAACCGGCAAAGAACAGAGCATTGAGGTCAACCCAGCGGGTGGTCTGTCGAAGGCCGAGATTGACAGCCTCATCTCAGAGGCCGACAAATTCCGTCAGGAGGACCATGGTCGGCGCGAGATTCGGCACCTCCAGAACCGGCTTGAAGGCTTGCTCTACACCAATGACAGAGTCGTTCGAGAATTCGGCGGCAGCCTCAATTCCGAGGATCGGGAAGAGGTCCGGTCGACTCTGAACCGAGCTCGCAAAGCGGTTACCGTCGAAGAGCGATCGGTCCTCGAGGAGGCCATCTTGGCGGTGCAGCAGGCTTCCAGAATTCTTACCGAGGTCATCATGATGGATCCATTGACTGCACTGGGGATGGTGGGGTTAAGCGATTCCTCAGACGACGGATCGGACGCGTAAGATTCATGACGCCAACCACTCAGCGTGATTATTACGAAATATTGGGCGTTGACCGCGGGGCCTCGGTCGATGATATCAAGAAGGCCTACCGTATCTTGGCGGTGAGGTACCACCCGGACAAGAACCCAGGTGATTCGGAATCGGAAGAACGGTTCAAAGAGGCGTCCGAAGCCTATGCCGTGTTGTCTGACTCGAAGAAGAGAGATCGTTACGACCGATTCGGTCACCAGGGCATCGGCGGCCAGGACTTCTCCGGTTTTGACCCCTCCTCTTTTGGGGATTTTTCGGACATCCTCGGCGATCTTTTCGGCTTTGGGTTCGGTGACATTTTCGGTGGCCGCAGGCAGGCCAGATCCGGACCGAGGCGGGGAAGAGACCTTCAATACACCTTGCGGCTGTCGCTCGAAGAGGCCGCGACCGGCACCGAGAAGTCGATTCGAATTCCCAGGGCTGAGGACTGCGAGACCTGTGGTGGCGGCGGTTCGGAGCCGGGGACGTCGCCCGAAACTTGTACCTCCTGCGGCGGCTCCGGTCAGGTCATGTTTCGCAGGGGCTTTCTCTCTGTGGCGCAGACCTGTCCCAGTTGCGGCGGCGCCGGGCGGGTCAACCGTACGCCCTGTTCGGCCTGCCGGGGCAACGGCCAGGTCGAGAACGAAGCCAATTTGCAGGTGAAGGTTCCGGCCGGGATCGACAACGGTATGCGTCTCCGTTTGGCTGGGGAGGGGGAGCGTGGGCGTGGTGGTGGCCCCGCCGGTGATCTCTACGTGGTGATGGCGGTCAAGGTCCACGATCTCTTCGAGCGGGAGGGATCGAGCCTTCATTTCGAATTGCCCATTTCCGCCTTTCAGGCAATGTTGGGCGCAACCGTTCCGATCACAACCATTCTTGGGGAGGATCAGGATGTCGTCGTCGGCGCCGGCGCACAGCCGGGTGAGGTCATTCGCCTCAGGTCCGCAGGCATGCCCGATGTCAATTCCCAACGCAGGGGTGATCTCTTCGTTCACCTAAAAGTGGTGGTTCCTCAGAGGCTCTCCACCGAGGAGAAAAAACTCGTAGAAGTTGCCGCCAATGCGGTTGGAGAGGTTGTTGATCCCGCCGGCCACGAGGGCCTGTTCGAAAAGCTGAAAAGGGCTCTCGGGAGCGAGTGAGCCTAATCAAGGACCGATGACGGGGACCGAGTTCACGACCGTAAATCTTTGGATCGCAGAAGATCGCGAACCTAATTTGGCCGAAGTCCTTGGGTCTCATGCCACTCTCGGCTCGATGCTTGGATCGGTCTTTGAAGGTCGGGTCGAAGCGACGATCTACCTGGACTCCTCTCAGGAGCCGGTCATTCCCTCTCTGCTTCAGGATCTGGAAGGATTGGCCTGTTCTGAGTTAAGGGTCGGTACTCTTCCCGGCCAGGATTGGTTGAAGGCTTATCGTGAAAGGGTCAAACCCTTCTCGTTGGGACGGACCTGGTGGATCGATCCCCACCCGCAGATGCCGAGTCAAGCTCCGAAAGGCCGTTTGAGGTTAGTGATCGAGCCCCGGATGGCCTTTGGAACAGGGTCCCACGAATCGACCCATCTCGTCCTTCTCGAACTCGAGGATGATCCACCGGAAGGGCTTTCGGTCATGGACATCGGCACCGGATCGGGCATCCTGGCCCTCGCGGCGGAGCGACTGGGAGCGGTCAGAACGGTTGGGCTTGACATTGACCTCCAAGCCGTCATTGTGGCCCGACAGATCGTCGCGGACCAGGATTTCGCATGTTCGCCAGGATACCTGGCTGGTCCGCTGGCGGCCGTGGGCCGAGGTGAATTCAGCCTGGTTCTGTGCAATATGATCTCAGAGCATTTTCGGCCGTTGATCGCCGGCATCCGCAGGATCATGACTGCCGAAGGAACAGCGGTTTTCTCCGGGGTTCTCGCGAAGGAGGCCGAGGAGGTTTCCCTGGCCCTCGAAAAAGGGGGCTTGAGAGTCGAGAAAACCAGACATCTTCATGACTGGGTTGCGCTGAGGGTCCGTCGTGGCTAGCCCGCATATCTCACCAGGTATCTACTGCGGGCGGCGTATGGCAGCCATCTGTCGTGCTTTTCGCAAATCGTTCTCCTCGAAGGAGCGCTACTCCAACTGCGTCGCCCGATTTCCGAAAAACTCAACACCTAACGACCCTTCGCAGCCCTCGTTACGAAAAGGGTGAGAGATGCGGACTGATCCGTGGTTGCTGGTGTCGCCGGGTTCCCTCAAGGTAGGGGTGGATATTCTATTGGATGAAGAGGAGGCGCGCCACGCTTCGGGAGTGCTTCGGTGTCGGGTGGGGGATCGCGTTGTGTTGGCCGATGGGGCAGGGGTTGTTGCCCATGCCGAATTCATCGAGTGCGCCCGGTCACGGGCCGTGGTGCGGATAACCGGTGTCGAGAGGACCGAAGAAACCACCGGCGGGGTTCAGCTTGTGTTGGCCGTTCTCCACACCAAGGCGATGGACTGGGCGGTTCAGAAGGCCGTGGAAGTCGGAGCACAGTCACTGTTTCCGGTTGTATGTGGGCGTTCCCAAGGGGATGTTCACGGCGCCGGGCGCCGTCTCGATCATTGGCGGCGAGTCTCGCGTCAGGCCCTCAAACAGTGTCACCGGCCATGGATGATGAAAGTATTCGAGCCGGAGGACCTGGAAACGGCGATCGGTAGGATCGCTTCCGGCGTAGTCGCCGACCCTGAGGGAGGACAATTGGAGAGTCTTCCTCTCGAGGTGTGCCGAACTCTGCTTGTGGGTCCCGAGGGTGGCTTCACACCTCGAGAGATCATGAGACTGGACGAGACCGATTGGCTTCGGCTCAACCTCGGGCCTCATGTTCTGCGGGCCGAGACTGCCGCCATTGTCGGTGCTGCAATTCTCGGAATGAGGTTCGGCCGAAATTCGTCCTGACCGGCGGTGCTACACTCCCGCGCCATGGTTAATCCCCATATCTCACCAGTTTTCTACTGCGGCCGGCGGTGTACTGCACCCAGTGTCGTTTTCTCGCTTCGGGATGCTCGCCGAGCCCACGCTGGCCCCTTCCGGGGCCTCGCGCCTTCGGCATGGCCGCCCTTTCGGGCGGTGCGCGAGGTCCCTACTGTCGAGTACAAGCCGCGCCCGATAATCGGGTCGAAAACACCGCTGAGCACGGTGCCTCCCCGCCCTCGCGACGAAACCCGGTGAGAAATGGGGACCATAACCGAATCTTGTTGGATTGACTCCCACGCTCACCTCACGATGTTCGAGCCGGACGAAGTGGTTGCAACCTTGGATCGAGCGGCGGATGCAGGAGTCGTCGGCGTTCTGATTCCGGCGACGGGGCCGGACGACCTTGAGCGAACCCTGGCTCTTGGTCGAGAACACGGGTCACGAGTGTCGATCGCCGTCGGTACCCACCCTCACGATGCCTCCTCTTTGGATCGAGCGTCCAAGCAGAGGCTCACCAGAGTTTTGGATGAGCCCGGAGTGGTTGCTGTGGGGGAAATTGGTTTGGATTACCACTATATGAATTCGCCACGAGAAGACCAGCTTCAGGCCCTCGAGTGGCAACTGGATCTGGCCCTTGAGGCGAATCTTCCGGTTATTCTCCATAATCGCGATTCTTGGGAAGACCTGGAATCTCTGTTGGTTCGCCGTACCGGTCTCCTCCGTGGCGTCTGTCATTCGTTTACGGAGGGACCCGATCGGGTTCGAAAGGTCATGAAACTCGGTTTGTATGTGGGTGTTTCCGGGATGGTGACTTTTCGCCAGGCGCACAACATTCGGGAGATGGCTGCGGCGGTGGATATTGACCGCTTACTGGTCGAGACCGATAGTCCTTTTCTCGCCCCTGTGCCCCACCGTGGGAAACGAAACGAACCTTCGTTTATCCCGTTCGTCGGCCGGGCAGTGGCACAGGAACTCGGTCTCTCGGTTGATGAAGTTGCCGCCGGAACCACGGCGAATGTTGAACGTCTCTTTGGTTTTCGTCCGGAACTCTAAAAGCCCTGTGCCCTTCGTCCGCGAAGCGAAAGGCCCGAGAGGCTGTGAGATGTGTCTTTCTCGCGAAGTCGTAACTCGAAGGCGTATCAAGAGATACGTTGAGTGTGGCGACGAGCGAAAATCGTGCAGATTGCTGTCTATCGGGCATTGTAGCCGCGAGAGGGCTTGGCACAGGGCTTTTAACCTTCAGGATGTCTTCGGGCGGCGACCACGACGCCTCTTCACTGATTTGAGATCCAACAGAAGCTTGCCGTCACGATGTTGACTCACGGGGAACACCATTGGTTTGTCGATGACAAGGTTGAAGGCAAAAAAGAAATCCGGAGCCTTTATCGTCATCGAATTTCGGCGTTTTGAGATCATTAACGCACCCTCTTCGGCTCCGTTATTCATCAGTTGAACGCCGAGGATTTTCCTGGGCTTATCAAAGAACAGGACGGCGTGGGTCGCTTCTTTGACCGCGAATTTTTCGACAGAATCACCATCAAGAGAGATGAGCCCTGATGGTCGGATTCGCGCCATAGGTTGTTTTACCTTTTTCTCGGTTGGGATGTATTTTTCGAAAGCCATTTTTCCTCCAATTTATGGAACAGTTTATGGCCGATAATTTACGCTGTCAAATTCTTTTCGGAGGCAGGGGTGTACACTATGGGCGTCATGACGAAGGATATTCTTCTTTCGCAGTGGATGGAGGTGAGGTCCTCGGCCTTGCGTTCAAATCTGGCATTGTTCAGAAGCATCATTGGCGACTCGACCCAGTTGGCCGCAGTGGTGAAGGCGAATGCTTATGGTCATGGCCTGGCCGCAGTGGTGCCGGTGGCGGCGCCTCATGTCGATTGGTTCGCCGTACACACCGCTTCCGAGGCGAGGGCAATTCGGGATCTGGGTTTTGGCCATCGTATTTTGGTGATGGGATACGTTTCTGCGGCCGACACATATCTGCTGGATGCCGACACCCATATTTTTGTCTCCAACTCGGAAGTGGCTCGAAACCTCGGGGAGTTGAAGAGAAATTCTGGAGTTTCCGTTCCGGTTCACGTGAAGGTGGATACGGGGACAAATAGGCAGGGAATTAACCCGGATGAGCTATTGGGTCTTTGCGGGGAAGTAGTGGACCAGGGCCTCGATGTGGTTGGTTTGGCGACTCATTTTGCGAATATCGAGGACACACTCGAACACGAATTTGCTCGCAGTCAAATGGAGAGATTTCGTGAGTGCATTGTGAGGGTACGCGAGAACGGCATCAACCCGCCATGGATCCATGCCGCATGTTCTGCGGCGGCTCTACTCTTCCGTGAGGCTGATTTCACACTGGTCCGGGTTGGGATTTCAATGTACGGTCATTGGCCCTCGCGCGAGACTCAACTTTCATGGCGAATGGGGCATCCCAAAGGCAGCCTTCAGTTGGAACCTATGCTTTCTTGGAAGACCGTCGTCGGGCAGATTCAAAAGCTCGAAGCAGGTGAGACGGTCGGATATGGGCGGACCTGGACAGCTCTTCGGGAGACTCGCCTGGCCGTCTTGCCCGTGGGGTATTCGGATGGATACCCAAGGGCTCTTGGCGGCCGCGGGAGGGTGCTGGTGCACGGCCGTCCTGCTCCGGTTGTGGGACGAGTGTGCATGAATATCTCCTTGGTCGATGTGACTGATGTTCCCGAGGTCGAGGTTGGCGATGAAGTCATCCTCTTGGGCCGAGATGGAGAACTCGAAATCTCGGCGGAGGAACTCGCCGGTCTCGCTGGGACGATCAACTACGAGTTCCTGTCGAGACTTCCCCCACATGTCATTCGAAAAGTTGTCTGACAAAATCCCTGCTTGAACCCCGTTGGAATGGACTTTTCTTCAGGAAAGAAGTATAATCGTCTTAATTGTTAACCGGGGGGGATACGGGAAGGCGAACCACTTTTGAGCCTGCCTATTTAGGCCAACCTTCGAGGCCAACCACATTTCCTATCTTTTTTCCTTCCTTACGAGCCGAACCGCCCCCCCCAACCCGATGACAGCCCGGCGTTCGCGCCGGGCTCTTTCGTGCCTTTTTGTGGTTATTCCTGGAGGCTTGCAAACAGCTAAGCTGATAGCTGAGAGCACTAAGACGGTTCACCGTGGCCGAGATCCACCAGGGTTCCAGGATCGACACCGATTGATCTCAGGGCCGCGGTCCAACGATCCTCGAAGGGGGTATGAAACAGGATCCGACCGGTTGCGGGCGCCACCAGCCAGGAATTTTCCTCGATTTCGCGTTCGAGTTGGCCCGGGGACCATCCTGAATATCCAAGACAGAGATTGAAGGCTCTTTCGAGGTTTCCAAGAGCAAGTGTTTCCAGGAATTCGGTTCTTCCCGAGATCGTGAAATTTCCGGCCTCGAGGTCCGGCTCGCCTGGTTGAAGGGAGGAACCTTCTACGATGACAAATCCCTGATCGGGTTGGACAGGTCCGCCGGTCAGCACGCTGGGAGAGCGGACAGGTGGATCGGTGATGCCGAGCTGCTCGAGAACCACCACCAGAGGAATCTCCGACGGCCGGTTCATGATCAGACCGAAGGCGCCTTCTTCATTCGAATGGGTGCCCAGGAGAATCACCGTCCTGAAAAAATTAGGATCAGCAAGGGAGGGCATCGCGATCAACAGTTTTCCGCCGAGGGTGGTTTCGCCCATATTGGTATCCTAACCCGGCGGCCTGTAGAGGCGAACCAATTCCAATTGGGGTTGTCCATCCTGACTCTCAGAGCCGGCGCTGAAAATTAGGTCGAGGGCCACTCGCCTCCTGGTCCACCCAAGGATCACGGATTCGTCGTCAGCCTTGATTCGCCGGTCTGTAGGGCCGAGGGTGTCGTGGGCTGCCGCCGGCGTCACCCCAACGCCAAGAGTATTTTGAATCAAGATCCGGTAGGGTGTGTAGCGTCGAAGATTGTCGGCGTGAAGGACGACCTCCTCGAGGATCCCGTGGTCGTCGAAATTCCAGATCCAAATCAGGTGGGGGCCGGCCCTGGCCGCCAGACTTCCCTCACCGGTCGTTGCACCGAGGGCTGCGCTGACCTCGGCCCGAGGCTGACCGAGCAGAAGACCCAGGCAACTTCCACTGTCGATATTCACCGGAAGGACCTTCGAGTATTGTTCAAGAAGCTTCTGAACGTCCGGATCCGCCAGAAACACACTCTCTCCGGGCAATGTCACGGCAAGATAAAGGTCACGCATTTCACTTTTGAGAAGGGCTTCGAGAATCAGGAGCGCCTGATCGCGTTCGCCGAGAATGAATGAACTCGCCCCGAGGTAGAGCGCAGGTTCGAGCACGATAGGCCTGGCGGCCACAACGTTTCGGAGGATCGACAATGCCTCCCGATACCGGCCGAGGTGGAAGGCTGCTCGACCGGCTTCGGCCGCGATTTCCCAGGACGTCTCATCGGTCAATGATGTTCTGAGGTGTGGCGATAGAAGGTCGAACGCGTCGGCATAGCGGTTCTCGGCCGCCAGCGCTCGAGCCCTGTCGAGTGCATCTTCCGAGGGAAGCCTTTCTTGGGCTTCGGGGTACGGCACGAGAGCCAGGACGGCAATAACGGAAAGGATGGCTGCTCGGTACATCCTGGCCACAGTATCACTGTCCCGCCGTCGCACCATCGCAAAGAGACCCGGCGGACTCGGACCCTCTTTGGCTTCGGCTCTGCCGGGTCGGGAATATGGAGTAGGATAAACCATGACCAAGACGCCGATCGAACCGGAGATGAAGTTCACCGCGCCACGCTTTCCCCTGTCTGAGGAAGTGCAACAGAAACTCGGTGATGCTTTGGAAATGTGCCCGGACGTGGCCTTTGCCCACCTCGTAGAGGTTGATGTCCCGGTCCGGGGAGAGAGTGGTCCTGCACTCTTTGTCTGGTTGCGAGGAGGATCCTTGCGGTCCCTGCGAGCCGCCTTGAACTTGGTATCAGAAGCTGTTTCCCGGGTCTTGCCCAAGGATCGTTTCATCGACGTAGTGATCCTCAATTCGGCGCCGGAACTTTTGCTCCCGGTCGAAGCGGCCGAGTGCCTGCTGGTTGAACCCTGCCCAGAGGAACGCAGGAGAGCTTTGTCGGCAGCCCGATCTCCCGAGGCCGAAACCGAGTCGTTGGAGGACACAGTTAAGCGTTGGTGGTGGCCGTTTGATTAGCCGTACTTCTTCTGTTGTTTCTTGAGCCAGGAGGCGCTGCGAAGATAGGTGGGCTCGACCTGGGACGCGCAGTATCGGGTGAGCATCTCGGAGATTCCGTAGCGATAGAGATTGACGGCAAGGTCTTCGGGCAGGAGCAGTTGAACTTCGTCCACGATTTGGAGGAAATCTTCGTTTTTTGCGGAAAAAAGACCAGACTTGATGGCGAGGGCAATGCTTGTCTGCGCCTCTTGACCCTCAGAATGGAGAGAAAAAATAAACACCGCCTGGATTCGCGTGTCACCGTGAGCGTATTCCCGAATCCGGGCCAGGAAATCCTCGGGGAGGCTGGATTCGTCCACCTTCTTGAGTTTGACTCGGGCTCCGGTATGAATCCTGACTTCTTCCATGAAAAGCTCCTGTACTGGTATCATAATTCTACTCCTAAAGTGTTGAGGCGTCCACAAGGTAATGGGGTACCATATTGGGGTGTGACGGGGAGGAGTGTTGGAGAGGACCATAGTTGTCATTGCCGCTCATGCATTTGAGGCCCGTGCGGTCGCGGGTGTTGGACGGGGCATGACCAAGGAACCGTGGGGACGGTGGATGCTGTACCGCGGTGAGATGTGGGATCAGCCCTTGGCCGTCATTCGCTGTGGGCCGGGCAAGGTTTCGGCCGCCGCCGCGGCTCAAGCGGCAGTTCAATACCTCGAACCGGCCCTGTTGCTCAGCTTCGGTGTCGCAGGGTGTGCCGACTCGGCCGTCAAGGTGGGTACCATGGTAATTGCCCGGACGGTTGTTGACGTCGCCCTCTCTCAGCTGGAAGATCTCCCCGTGGAGATTCCCTCCCGGTTTGAATCCTCAGTGGGTCTTCTAAGGTGTTTCAACGAGGTACCCGGGCCCGTCGAAGGGGTTGTTCTGTGTTGGGAGGGCCACCAGGCCTCGCCGGAGACGATGCCTCCGGGCATGCCGTTCCGAGAAGGTCCGGTTGCAGTAGATTGGGAGAGTTCGGCGGTGGCTGAAGTGGCTGAAATGTGGGACGTGCCCTGGGCAGTGCTGAAATTGATATCGGATCATGGAGAAAAGGATCGGCTTCGGCGGGTTGCTGTCATCGCCAAGCGACCACTACAATGGAGCGCAGAGGTTCTCAGGAGAGCGTGTACAGCTTTCCTCGGAGCAGAAGAAGCGGCCGGGGAAGACGTGGCCGCCAAAACCCCGCTGGTGAAGGAGAGTGCCCGATGAAAGTTGAGAGTAGAGAGCGAGACGGTGTGACGGTAGTGAAGATGGAAGGTATGATTAAACTCGGTGAGTCCGCCCGTTCCTTTTCCGAGTATCTTCAGAAGTTGCTTGATGACGGGACTTCGTCGGTGTTGGTGGATATGTCCGAGATTGATTACGTCGACTCAACGGGGCTCGGGGAACTCGTGGGATATCTCCAACGTTTCTCAGCCGAAGGACGTCGTTTGGCCTTGCTGCGACCTCATACTCGAATTCTCAATCTTCTGAAGTTGACCAAACTGTTGCCGAAGAATCAGAAGGAATCGCTGCGCTGAGCGAGTGACCGGCTAACCCGACCTTCTCACCCTATTTCGTGACGCCAGCCGAAGGGATCCTCGATCTCCGCGGTCTGAATACCCAGTAAATTGTCGTAGAGTTTTTGCCACCGCTGATCGAAGGGGAAGGTCCAACGGCGATCGGCGTCGGCGATTTCCTTGATCCATGTAATGACTGCAGCGGTGCCGCAGGCTGCTGCGGCATCAATTTCGTCCAATTCGTTGAGTTCGATCAGTCGCTCTTCGACCGGCCAACCAAAGATGTCGGTCGCGATCTGCAACAGGGATCTCCGCGTGATCGAGGGCAAGACGCTGGGAGATTTCGGGGTCAGCAGTGTTTCACCTTTGAAGGCGAGAAAGTTGGCGGCCCCGATCTCCTCGATGTATTTGTGTTCCGCCGGGTCGAGATAAATTGCTTCGGCAAAGCCGGCGTTCTTGGCTTCGACGCCCGGTTGGAACGAACAGGCATAGTTTCCACCCGCCTTGATGTGGCCGGTGCCCATCGGGGCGGCTCGATCATAGGCGCTGACCATGAAGGATTTCCCCTGGTCGGGGCCGAACCCGCCTTTGAAGTACGGCCCAACCGGGGTGACGAGAATTCGAAAGACAAACCGCGAGGCCGGTTTCACTCCTACGTTGTTGTCGATCCCGAGGTAAAAGGGGCGTACGTAGAGAGAGGCGCCGCTGCCGTAGGGTGGAACGTAGGGTAGATTGGCCAGGGCGACCTCTTCGACTCCGCGAATGAAGAGTTCCTCAGGAACTTCGGCGCCCTGAAGGTATCGGGCGCCTTCGTTCATACGACGCGCGTTCTCTCGTGGCCTGAAGGCATAGATCTTGCCGTCGATGCCGGTCTGCACCTTCATGCCTTCAAAGAGCTGTTGTCCGTAATGAAGGCACTGACTCCCCTCCGGAATTGCCATCGAAGTCTCTTCCACAACACCTCTGGACCGCCAGACACCGAGTTCGTACACGGCCTCGAAGCGATAGGGGCAGGGGTGATAATCGAAACCGAGCTTGGCAAAGTCCAAATTCACCTTTTCGGTATCGCCGGGGAAATAGTAACGCGGTTGAGTCATTGTTGCTCCCTGCGGTCGTGTAAATTAATCAGGAACCCGGTTAAATCAAGGACGGCGTCGACCCTGCGCCGGCCCTTCAGGATACCCGAGCTTTGTACTGGGTCAATCAGGCCGGGAGTTTCTCCCAATCCGATCGTGGTGCGTCCATCGCCAGGGCCAGGCCCCCGTCCGCACCCTGAAAAATCGGATCCTCCGCTACCTGGACGTTTCCACCGCCGTAGGGGGCCATGGCCTTTTCGAGGGCTTGGGCCAGTCCGCTCATCGGAGCAATTCCGCCGGCAAGGATGACGTTGTTACGGACCCTTTCCTGAAATTCCGGCTCGATTGAAGTGATCAGGTCGAGCATGGTCTCGGCAACCGGCGGCACGAGAGCCTCGCACGCCTGTTTGAGTGCGGCGGTTATGTCGATCTCCGTCGGTTTGCCGCTAATCGGTGTCGTGACCTCGACGACCTTTTTGGAGTGTCCGACGAAGCCGAATTCCTCTTTCCATGCCCTTGCGGTGTGGATGGACGCCTTGAGGTCGGGGTTTGTCTCTTCCAGGATCTTCAGTATCTGGTCGTCAATCCAATCACCGGCGTTTGGCAGCGTGCGCTGGTCTTCGTCTGTGGGATAGCGCCCCTGCATGACGCAGAAATCGGATGTGCCCGCGCCGATGTCAACCACAAGGGCGTGCAGGAGAGCGTCGAGCCCATAGGCTACGGCAAATGGTTCAGAGACGATAATGAGGTGATCGACGAATCCGCGCATCGCCTCACGAAGGTGTTGACGATTGACTCGAAGCGCCTCTGCCGGGACACCGATCACACTGCGCACCTTGGCACCGCCCTTGCGCGCTTGTGAAACGCCTGAGACTTCCATCAGGTAGGAGACCAATTCTCTGACGGCTTGTTGATCTTTGTCGGACCCCTCTTTGAGCAGGCCGCGTTCGAGCGGCCGGTGAAGGTCGAGCATCGTCCGGTTCTCGAGAGCATCTCGGCCGACCAGGACCTTCTGTTTGAGGACTTTTCGCGCCACCATGTCGAGAGGCCACCCAACGAAACTCTCCACCATGTGATGCTCGCCGTCGGAGGTGGAAATGGAACTCCTCGAAGTTCCCAGGTCGATACCAACGAACACATTCTTGCTTTCAGTCATCCCAGTTCTCCTTGCTCTTGCCCGCGTTTCTCACCGGTTTTCTGCTCCGACCGCAGATCTGGCGCACTGCGTGGTCCTTTTCACGATTCGTCTCCTGCGACGTGCCGTTGAGTACGACTCGTCGCCTCATCGGTCAAAAACCCACGCTGCGCACCATCTTTGTGGTCTCGCGACGAGACCCGGTGAGAAGTGCGGGCCAGGGAATTTCGTTCTTTTTGTGTCGCAAAGCGAAAGACACCTTCAGCCAAAGCGTCTGCGATTTTCTGGCGATACGCCGGAATGGCGAGCAACCGAGCTTCACGATCATTCGAAAGACAGGCCACTTCGGCCAGAATGGCGGGCATTTCGGTTGCCACCAGTACGGCGAACGGCGCCGACATCACACCTCGACTGACGATGTCGGGATTCTCCGTACGAAGAACCTCGAAGAGTGAGTCCTGGACTGATCTGGCGAGACGTCGCGACTCTTCTCGTCGGACATCTGCGTAGATGACCTCCAAGAGTCGACGGGTATCGGCAAGAGTGAAACCTGATGCGCGGTTTTCCGAAGCGGCCAAGCGGTTCAGGAACGGATCATCGGACGGGCCGAGGTAGTAGGTTTCAACTCCGCGAGCCGATCGGTCGGGCAGCCAATTGATGTGGATCGAAATAAATAGGTCGGCCCTCTCAATGTTGGCGACGGCCACACGCTCGGGGAGTGATATTTCCACGTCCTGCGATCGAGTGAGAATCGGTGAGAGGCCCGCCTCCTCGAGTCGCCGTGCCAAGCGAATTCCGATGTCCAGAGTGAGGTCTTTTTCCAAGAGCCCGAAATTCAACGAGGTTCCCCCGTCTCGACCGCCGTGGCCGGGATCGATAACCACAGTGCGGATCGTGAGGGGAATCGCCTCGGCAATCAGAATGGCGCCTTCAAGCGAAGGAAGAGCAGGGTCGGGGTCGTTGACATCAATCTGATAAGCGGGGCTGGAGATAAGGCGAAAGCTTCCGCTGTTCGGGACAGCCTCGCCTGTGGCAAGAGTGGGCCGCATTGTGAGAACGATTGATGTGCCGATGAGAACAAGGCCCGCCATTGCCGAACCGAACAGCCATCTCCGGATCCGGCGTCGTTGTCGTTCCCGGTCCTTGGTGGTGGATCCGAGTGGGCGGTCGGCCAACAGATCAAGGTTCTCGTCGATCGCGCCCTGAAGTAATTTCTTCCTGAACCGCCGATCGACCTTCTTCGGCGGAGTATGTGTGGCGCGCTTTCGTTTCACAGGCACCGAGAGATTCGGCGCCTCGGTTGGTCTTTCCGGGGCAGGTACGGTCTTAAAAGACACTACAAATATCGTAGCATGGGCCTCCTCGATGATGGGGAGTTATGATGATAAGTCTGAATATTGTTTTACCTGTGGCACGGGAGGTCACGATGAGACGAATTTTTGGAATTTCCGGACTTTTGGTGCTGGCCCTCGCAACATCGATGAATACAACCTCGTGTAAGAGCGGGATCCCCACCGATACTCCAGGAGTCGATGAACTCGGCCAGTATGTTCTCCGCCAAAAAGGACCCGAAATCGAGATTGTTCTCGGCTATCGATTTGCGGCCGGTTCTATCGCAGATGACTGGATGATTCTCGAGGTGGCGATGACGGCCCCTCCCACAGCCTCAACCACGGTTCACCGAGAGAGCGTGTGGGTGAAGAAGCCGGATGGAACCAAGATTCCGGTGGCGTCCCAGACGCTCTTCGGTCAGGCATATGGTGAGATGCGCAGGGTCATCAGCAAGGCAAACATCAACCGAGATCCGCTGGATTACTTTCCCCCGAGTCGGCAGCCGTGCAATCTGGATTTCTTCGTGGCGCCCGGCCGGGGGGTCTCGCATGATCAAGTATCGTTCAACAATCGAAGAGTCTGTCAAGGCAGGTTGTTTTTCAGGGTGCCGGGCGGTATCACCCCTGGACGCTGGGTCTTCGGTATCGATCTCGAGGAGACGACAGTCCGTATTCCTTTTGGTCTTTGAGGACTAAGACAACCGAGCGAGGTAGCTGCCCCGGCTTCCGTGAGCGAGAACTTCACATACCAGATTCTGTTCTGAGGCGTAAAGGCTGAGTTTTCGCCAATCAACGAAGAGCCACGGGTAGGTCGCCCCTTCGAGGCGGCCGAAGCTCAGGCGGAAGGTCACCTCTCCCGGATAGCCCGATCTTCTCTTGAGTCCGACCAGTGAGCGCATGGCCTCCGGATCAAAGGCGTCTCCGAGATCGGCGGAATCGCAGAGAATCTGTCCACCCGGCGCGAGCAAGGGTCGTAGTTCCGTCAATAGATCACGTAATCCTCGGAGGTCACCCGCCAGCCCAATACCGTTCATCAGCATCAGTACCGTGTCAAAGGTCTCGCCCACGAGATCCGAGTGCCTGCCGAGCCGAGCGTCTCTCACCCCGCGGCACCGCATGACTTTAACGGCATCTTCAGCGACGTCGAGCGCCAAGACGTTGTGGCCTTTGCCCTGCAATTCCAGAGCGTGTCTGCCGGCCCCGGCCCCGAGATCGAGCACCCGATCGTGACAGCGACGGAGGGCGTGGATCTCCAACTCCGGGAGGACCTCGTCGTCGGGTCGATAGTAAGAACGCGCCGCCACCCTCTCGTCGGCAAAGTAGTCGCTGGAGACCAAGATCTCCGCCTGATGGTCACCCTCGTGAAACGCCAGCAACGCCGCGCCGAGAGGGACCCAGGCGTTCACCATTTTTCAGACATCGTCAAAAACAAAAGGCAAGCTACGTTGGGTTGCATCATCGTCGGAGACTAGCATTCCCACCCGGAGTTTCCGGGTGGGATATGCTGGGTCCTGCCGGAGGTTTCGGCAATAATGGTGGTGGAGGCCGGACTTTACCTGAAAAATCGCGCCCGATTTCAGGGGGCCTTCTCGGGTCTACGCCTGGTGGTGAATGATGAAGCGGGCTTCGAGATCACCGAGGTCATCGCCGGGGTTCAGGAGTCCGACATCGGTGCCCCGGTCCCGGTTCGATAACCGCCAAATAGGCGTATGCAAACCCCAGGAATAGCCACAAAAGAGGCACAAAAACGAGAAAAGAAGTAGTCAACCCTTTCATTCAAAGTGAACTACTGGTTCCCGGTTTGTAAGTGTCGGGGTATCGTCCACCGATCATGTAGCCACAGCCATCCATGGGGCCGCTCTCGGATGCAAGACTCGTAAAAGCTCTGGATGGTCATGGTGTCTCTTTCGACGTCGCCGATCATCTCCAACGGGCCGGTGAAGCGTGCGCGGTGCTTGCCGACCCCTTCGCGCCAGTAGTCGAGACCGAAAACCGGGACCCCGCTTCGCTGAACCGCGACCGCCACTGCCGGAGAGGTCCAGGCCGGCCGTCCGAAAAACGGGACAGGAATTCCCTTTCTATAGCGTTGATCGAGTAGAAAAACGATTACCCGTCCGCTCGCAAGCTCCTCCATGATCTCCGAAAAAGAGTTCTTTGGTGGCAGCAGCCCCATACCAAATTTGCGCCTGATTTCATCGATGAAGTCGGCCGCCGGCTTCCACTTCGTCGTTTTCACGACCACAGTAGCCGGCAACGCCTCCTGGCGGCAGACCATCGGCCCGAGGAGGTCCCAGGAGCCGAAATGACCGGCAACAAGGATCATCCCCTGGCCCCGATCGACGTGCTCCTGGATCACGTCGGCACCTTCGATTGTCAGGTCAATGCACGGTTGGCGGGTCTCTCGAAACAACTCGAGATAGCCCATCACAAACCCGGCTGTCGCTCGACGCAAGTTGGGCCCAGCAGGTAGCTCGGGGAAGGCACGCGAGAAGCCATCGACCGCAACGGCCTTGCGGACCGGAGCGACCACCCACCAGAGCCAGGCGATGGTCCAGGAGAAGCACCATGCGACTGGGAAAGGCGTTCGAGACAAGATCCCGACGATGAGCTTGAACACGGACACTCCTGTAAACGACGCCACACCAGGGTTGTTTGGTGTCGGTCAGGACACGATGCCCAGCCGTTCCCCCGGTTCGAGAAATGGGTCGTACCGGTCACACTATCACGGTTTGGGAACTCCGAATTTCCGATTCAGAAAACCCAGTCAATAAGGGGTTCTGTGCTCTTCCACGCCGGCGCCGACCTCTTGATCATTGTCGGAATCTACGAGACCTATGGCGCGAGTTGACCCTTCATCATTCCGTATTCATCCTCTTCCACACCAGGCGTCCGGCGCGGGCCGTTTCTCCGTCGACGATCACCAGGAGGGGCCCGATGGTTGACCAATGGCCGTCCTTGTACTTGACGTAGGCATTGATGATCTGGCCGAAGAGGGAAACGCCCGGGATATCGCTTCGATAGGCAATGTCGCCTACCGTTTCCAGCAGCTTAAAGAGACCGCCGATCTTTCCCCGATGGTCCTTCGCATGGCAGCCATCTGTCGTGCTTTTCGCAAATTGTTCTCCTCGACGGAGTGCAACTACGACTGCGTCGCCCAATTTCCGAAAAACCCAACATCTAACTAACCTTCGCAGTCCTCGCGACGAAAACTGGTGAGAGGTGCGGGCAAAAGGATCGGGTTTCGCCACCGAACATCCGGGAAGCGGTTGAAATCGGTGTCGGCGGTGTGGACGGTGGCTCGATGTCGGTAGGCGATAGCGGCAATCTGTGCGTCTGTTGTGAGATTACCGCCCGAGCCTGCCGCTTCCAGCCATTGCAGGGCCTGAAGCACGTCGGCTTCTTGCGTTACGAGAAAGTCAGTTACCGGACGATCGAGCCAGGATCGAACGTGTTCGGCAGCCTCGTCGATCGTCATCGGATTTTCGAATGCCCTCCGGCTCGTACCAATCCGCAGGAAGGCGAAGAGGACGACTGCGCACAATCCGATGGGTTCTGCGCCGCCCAGACACTGCTTCCACCAGGCTGCCGCAGGCCGGTGGAAACGGCTGGTCGAGTCATAGGCGTAGAGCAGGAGATTGGCGTCCGGTACGATCACTTTGCCGCAGCCTCGAGCTTTTGGCCTTTATCCAGAAACTCTTGAATTTCCAGCTCGTTGTCAAGATCGCGGAGTCGCGCCGGATCGATGCCGGATCGTAGCCCCATGGCCTTGGCTTTGACCACGAAGGGGGGCATTTGTTCGCCTCCATCACCCTTGAGCCCGCGCCGAACGGCCTCGTTCAAAACCTGCTTGAAACTCGTGCGTCCGCGTTCCATGGCACCACGAATCAGCAATTCCACATCGGCGTCGAGTGTGACCGTCGTTCTCATATATGCATCATGACATCAAGGAAATTTGCTGTCAAGGCATCACAATATGTGGCTTGCCATTTTGCTGTTCGCAGAACACAAAAACTGGAAAGATGGACCTGGTGCGGGAGTCGTACCGATCCGTTCCACGGAAAGACTGTTCGAGCCTTGAATCAGACTGTTTCTTCCTCTGGCGGACTGTTGAGGGTGTGATCAGCGCGCCGATGTTTTGAACGATCTCCCCGTGTGTCGCCCGGTTCGAATCACCGGCCTTCTGGTGCACCTGGTGGGTGCACCAGCGTCGCATTGTCTGCGGGGCCGGAAAGCGGGTGTAATTGGAACGAATACCCGACCCCGCACAAAAAGCGAGCGGCGGCCTGCCCAACTACCGGGAGAACTGTTTTTGAACGACCTGCCCGTGAGTTGCCAGGTCGGACCTGTTGCACCCACTCAAACTAAACGCGAATCTCCCGCCTTCCGCACAATGACCTGGCCTGGCTCTCCACGGGAAGCGCTCTCCGACCTTGGTCCTCCCGGAAACGAGGTAGGCCGCCGCTCGCCTGAGCAGCGTGGTCGCAGACGCCTCGACCATTTTCCTTCGCGACCGCGCTGCTCGGGCGACGCTGGGGTGGCGAAAGCCGCACCAGAAGGCCGGGGATGAAAGAATCCACAGCAACGCCCGTGGGGATGACCAACTTCGGGTGATTTATCCGCGGGGAGTCACGCCTGGTTTTGATTGATTTCCCGAGAGGGGCCGGGATTCCAATCTCAGGTTCACGGGTCGTTTCGCTTACTCGGGCCGGTCCGTCAGCCGAGTGAGAGAAGCCGCGTTACAATGCCCGGCAGAACTTGCTGAGGAGGATCCATGGCTGATAAGGACTTCCGTCCGTTCGTTCCCGCAAATACTACGATGCCCGAGTTCACCTTCAGAGCTCTGCTGCTGGGGGTGTTGATGGCAATCGTGCTTGGCGGCGCCAATGCCTACCTTGGAATGAAGGTCGGCTTGACAGTGGCGGCCACTTTTCCGGCGGCGGTGGTGGCGATGGCGGTTTTGCGCATGTTCAAGGCAAACATTCTCGAGGAGAATCTCGCCCGTACGACGGCTTCGGTTGGTGAAAGCCTGGTCGCCGGCGCCATCTTTACGATTCCGGCATTCATTCTCACCGGCGCTTGGGACGAATTCCGCTTCCTCGAGGCCTCCCTGATCATGGGAATCGGCGGTGTTCTGGGGGTGCTTTTCGTCATCGTCCTTCGGCGCACGCTGGTGGTTGAAAGCAACCTTCCGTTTCCGGAAAGTGTGGCGGCGGCTGAAATCGTCAAGGCGGGCCAGAAGGGTCAGACCGGTGCCGGCCTGGTGTTCGGCTCGATGGCCATTGCCGCAGCCTGGGAGCTGATCAAGAACTCATACGGGGTGCAGATTATTCGGGACAGCACGAGCACCTTCGTTCATTTCGGTCGTTCGGTGATCGAGGTGGCCGGAGAGAAGATCACCTACAGGGGCGGAATTCTTTTTTCGACTCCGGAAGCTTCTCCGATGGTGATGGGCGTCGGCTTCATCGTCGGCCTCCGCATTTCCGCCGTGCTCTTCTGTGGCGCAGTGATTGGATGGTTGGTATTGGTGCCCCTGGCTCTGTTCCTCAACCCGTCTTTGTTTGCCGGTGTTTCGGGCGAGGCGGGTTACATCGATCTGGCGAACGACGTTTGGTTCACACAGATCCGACCTTTGGCGGTCGGAACGATGATTGTCTCGGCTTTCTACACTCTGTTCACCCTTCGGGGTTCTCTGGTGAACGGTGTGCGTCAGGCCCTGTCAGGGCTCTCGATTGCTGGTGGAGAGAGCGAAATCCTTCGCACCGACCGAGACCTGAGTGTTCCAAAAGTCTTTGTGGCGATTGCCTTCATGGCGATTCCCATGTTCTTGCTTTATCGCTACTTTTCGGCCTCGAATATGGGCGCCATGGTGCTCACAGCCGTGATGTTGGTGTTGGGTCTTTTGTTTGCGGCGGTCGCAGGTTACCTCGTCGGCTTGGTCGGCAACTCCAATAATCCGATCTCCGGTTTGACCTTGAGTTCCCTCGTCATTGCAGCTCTTTTGATGGTGATGATGGGCGTGACCGGGGTGCACGGCGTGGCCGGTGTTCTCGGTGTGGCCGGTGTGGTGTGTTGTGCCGCGGGCGTTGCCGGCGACATGATTCAGGATCTCAAGGTCGGTCATATTCTCGGCGGCACGCCGTGGCGCATGGAGTTGGCCGAGATCATAGGCGTCATCGGCGCCGCCATGGCTCTGCCGGTAGTTCTGGCAGTTTTGGACAAGGTCTACACCATCGGATCTTCGGAGTTGCCCGCCCCCCAGGCCGGTTTGATGGCTCTGATGTCCCAGGGTATTGTCGGTGGGGAGATGGCGTGGCCCTTGGTGATCGCCGGTATCTTCTTCGGTGTGGCCCTCATTCTGATTGGTGCACCGGCGCCGATGCTGATCGCGGTAGGGATGTATCTGCCCTTCCAAACAACTTCAGCGGTGTTCGCGGGCGGTCTCATCAAGAAGGTTTTGGAGTGGTTCATGGACCGACGTGAGGCGGGGGTGGATGAGCGCAAGAGAGGTGAGAATGCCGGTATTCTGGTCGCCTCGGGGCTCATCGCCGGCCAGAGTCTTATGGCATTGATCTTGGCTTTCGTCGTCCTTTACGGCAGCCTGGTGATGAAGCTTCCCGACGGAGAGAGGGTGTTGCCGCGGCTGATGGAAAATTTCTGGCTCGGACTGGCTGTTTATCCCTTGTTGTTGGTGTTGTTGGTGGGGATACCGCTGATGCGAGCGAAAAAGGTCTGATTACGGTAGAATTGCGACGATGATAAGCAGGTGGAGGGTTGAGATGACGAGTTTGGGACGTGCGTGTGGGTTTGGCTGGGTATTTTTCTTGGGGATGCTGGTAATCGGTGCATCTGGAGTTGTCGTGGCCGAAGATCTCTGTCAGGGGTTTGAAAAAGAGGGCCTCGTGACGCGACTCGACGGGCCACATGGCGTGATCGACGGGACCCTGGCGTCGGCCGATGATCTTAGGGCTCTGATTGAAGGCCAGAATGATGCTTTCTCCGCTGTTTTGGCCGAAAGGGGGCTCGCGGGGATAACTGAGGCGCTCTTCCATGCCCTTGCCGCCGGTCAGGTCGTGGAGACTCAACTCGAAAAAGGTGACATCCTCGAGTGGATGACGACGCGCAAGAAAGGCCGTGTGACATCGTTCGGGCCGGTTTGCATGGCGGCCAATAAGACCTATGAAGCGTTCGAGCTGGAGGTCAAGGAGGAGGGCCTCCTCGAAGATAAGATCCACACCTTTGTTGTTCCCAGGGTGTGCGGTAACTTGGCTCTCGTCTCGACCAGAACGGTGGTGAAGCCGCTGCCGCCAATTCCGGCGCCGATTGTGCTGTTGGCGATCGACAGAAACTGTGAGAGCGGCATGATCAAAGTGGACCCAGGCGGTTCATCCGAGGGCGTTCGGATCACGATGAAGACCCAGGATGGGATTGAGAAGGAAGTGGCGCCAGGCGAATTTGAGGATCTCTATCGTTACTCCACGCCTCTCATTTTCACTGCTGTGGCGGAGAACACGTCACGCGAAGGCGCTGTTCAGAGAACTGAGAAAACGGTGACGGTGGATGCCTGTCCGGCGCCGGCGCCGGCCTGTAACTTGACCCTGAGCGGAGGTGACCTCTGGGTTCGGGATGAATTTGTCGTCAATGCCGACGGCCATTGGGCGAAGGATGGGCTCGCCCTGCGTATTCTGGACGGCAAGGGTGATGAGGTGGAGCGGCTGGTCCCTGCACCGGCGCTGCCCTACACCACGTCGATCAGCAAGCCGGGTTTCTACCGGGTTCAGGGTGGGGCCACAAATGAGGTCGGTGAAACGGCGGGGTGCGAGGCCATGGTCTACGTTCGGCCGCGCTGGAACGTCAGGGCGCAGGCGGTGAACATCAGCCCGACCGACAGGGAACAGACTTTTGTTCTTCCGGGTAGCGATGTCCGGACCGTCGGCTTCGACAGCGGCCTCGGAGCGGAAGTGGGTCTCGAGTACCGTGCGACCCGAAGACTCGGCATCGAGGTTGGCGTGATGGCCGGTAGCGTTGACAGCCACTTGCGGCGCGATGTTTTCGGTCTGAATGCTGCCGACAGCGATTCGCTGGGTCTGACGACCTTCATCGGCGCCTTGAATTTCCACCTGACGAAGCAACCTGGGGTCGATTTCTACCTCGGTCCGGTGGTGGCCCTGATGGATGTCGGTGATGCCTCTTTCGAACTGCTTGGAGATACGGTCGACTTCGAGGGTGGGTCCGATTTCGGCTGGGGAGGTCAAATTGGTATCGATGTGCCTTTGAGTCGGGCAACGGCGTGGGGTCTTCATCTCGGACTGCGTTTCCTCGATATCGACCTGGATGATGACGCGGACGCAGGATCGGTGAGATTGGATCCTTTCATCGCCGGTCTGGGTCTGTCCTACGGCTTCTGAGCCGATGGTCGAACGGTAGCCCCAAAGGGGTGACTTTGGTCACCCTTTCAAGGGGGGGCGCCCATACGCCCATAAGGAATGCGGGTTAAGTCGTGGTTGCTCAATGGGAACTCGGCGAATTGTTGCCGATCCGTCTGGCGGAGTGGGTCGAAAAGGATGGTGTCGTCGTCGTGCGATGCCCCCGACCCACCGGGCGCGGCTTCCGAGATCTTCAGGCGTGGTTTAGCTGGTGGACCGGTCCGCAGCGGATTCGGCTGGACGAAATCGGTAGTGCCGCGTGGCGGCTCTTCGACGGTGAGACCACCCTCGGCCGGGTTACCGAGGTCCTCGAGAACGAAATGAATGCCTGTGATGGCGAAGCGATGGAGGACCGAGTCGATCTCTTCGTTCGAGTTCTCCTACGCGAGCGAATGCTCGAGCTGAGAGCGTGAGAAGCTAAAGGTTCAGTCGTCCGCAAAAACCCGGAAGAAAAAACACAGAGACACAGAGAACACAGAGCCGCACAGAGATTGTTTTCAACGGAACCGCCGGTCCGTGCCCGGCATGCGGACTTCGTCCGCGAGCGGCAAATGGAGGAACAGATGTCAAGAACGAGTTCTTGTCATCCGTTGCTCCTTTGCCTCAGTGCTCTCTGTGTTCTCTGTGTTGGTTTTTGCGCGTGGCTCAGAATTTGGTCGACAGCTTCCTACGATGCGCCACGGCCGAAGAGGACGGCCGGGATGGTTTTGAGGATGATTTTGAGGTCCGACCACAGGGACCACTGGTCGATGTACTTGAGGTCCAGCCTCGTCCAGTGGTCGAAGTCGTCGATTGCGGCCCTCCCCGAGACCTGCCACAGACCGGTGAGTCCGGGCTTCATCGAAAGGCGTCGTCTCTGCCAGCGGGAGTAGTGCATGACCTCATCAGGTATGGGCGGGCGTGGTCCGACCAAGGACATATGGCCGAGGAAGATGTTCACCAACTGAGGAAGTTCATCCAGTGAGAATCTCCTGAGCAGCCGTCCGATTCGGGTGATACGTGGGTCATTCCGGGCCTTGAAGGCGTGTCCGTTCACCTGGTTGAGGTGAGCAACTTCGTCGCGGCGAGCTTCGGCGTCCTGCACCATGGTGCGAAATTTGAATAGCTTGAACCGACGCCCGTTGAGGCCGCATCGTTCCTGGACGAAAAATACGGGACCGCGGGAGGTGACCTTATTTGCCATGCCAAGCAGGAGGAACAGGGGTGAGAGCACAATCAGGCCCGTGAAAGAAACCACCACGTCGGCAAGCCTCTTGAGGAACAGGGGGAAGGGAGATGCCGGCGTTGTCGTGAAGGTGAGCAGGGGAATGCCCTCGAGTTCTTCGAGCAGGACCCGTGCCTTGAGGTGGGGGAAGAACAGGGCGACGCGAGCCCTGATTCCAAGCTCCGAGCACAAGAGGACGGCGTCCTCAAACTCGTCCAGCCGGCGTCGGGAGAGAATGAAGAAGACCTCGTCAACCACCTCTTCCTGAAGAATACGGGGCAAATCGTCGGCGCCTCCAAGAACCTCAAAATCGGCGAATTTCTCGGGAATCTCTCCGTTTGGGGCGACGAAACCGATCATCTTGAGACCCCAGTGAGGATGGGAATTGATGATGCGTGCGACCTCGGCTGAGCGGGAGTTCAGGCCGACGATGAGCAGGGTTCGAAAGTTGAATCCGCGGCGCCGCACCTGTTGTGCCAGGGTACGGAGGGCGAGCTTCTCGGCGAGGAGGAAAAGGAGGTTGAGCCCGGCGAAGAGACCGAGAAAAGGCCGCGAGAGAAAATCCAACCGAAGCAGCCAACCGGCGGCCGCCAAGCTGAGGACTCCAAGAGCTACGACCTGAAGAACGTGCCATGCCTCTGCCGAGAGTGAAACCATGCGGCGAGATGTGTAGGCCTCCTGGGTGAGCAGAAGAATCGTCCAGATCGGAACGACCAGGGCCAACAGACCGAGATATCGGGACAGAGGATAGAGTTCGGTGGGGAAGATTCCCGGAAAGAGCTGCGGAGCAAGGTGAGAGCGCACCACCCAGGCAAGCAGAAAGGCCGCGACGGTGAGAACAACGTCGGTCAACCACACCCAGTAGGCGACGGTTTTGGCTCTTTCCTTCAGCACAGCGACTCCAACAGTTTCTCATACGCGTCGGTTACGGACTCCCAACTGTAGCCGGCCCGAGCGCGTTTCGTCGAAGCGGCGCTGAGTTCCTTCAGACGCGGGGTGTCTTCCAGCAGTTCTGAGAGTCGTTGCGTCAGGTTGTTCTGTTCCTCAAAAGTAAAGAAGAGGCCGGCCGTGCGGGCCACTTCGCGGTTTTCGGGCGTGTCATACACAAAAATCGGCCTGCCGGCGCCCATGGCTTCAACCAGCGCCGGATGGGTTCCCCCAACTTCGGTGGCGTGGATGTAGGCTCGGCAGTTGAACAATAACTCACGATATCCCTCGCCGTAGATCGGTCCCGGCAGAAGGACTCTCTCGTCGGCCGCCTCTCGGATACGGTGAGCCAATTCAGGAGCGTATGGCGCCCCGCCGACCATCACGAGTTTGCGCTCAGTTTCAAGATTTGCCCAGGCTGCGGCGACGCGATCGGGGTTGTTCTCCGGTTCGAAGCGGGAGACGTAGAGTCCGTATTCGCCCTTTTCAAGCCCAAGCGAATCCAGGGCTTGGGTCCCGACAGGTCGTTCGAGGTCGGATCCATAGGCGATCATCGTGGTTTCGGTCTTGTAGGTCTGGCGGTAATAGCTCTGGATGACCTCGGCATCGGTGATGACCCTGTCAGGCAGAAGGGCGGCGAGGCGCTCACAGAGACGATAGTAGGTTCGACCGGCCCATCCCCACTTGCGCCGGTTGCGTTCCAAGCCGTCCACGTTCAGAGCCACCGGTATTCCACCGAGTTGGAGAATGCGCACGAAGGGGGCATTGGCGGCGTTACACATGAGTACCGCATCGTAGCCTCGACGAAGGGCGTGAAAGGCGGAAAAAAAAGTGTGGCTGACGGTTTCGAGGTGTTTGCTGCGAATCGCGGGGATTACCACAATGTTCATGCCGCGGTAGGTCTTCAGATCCGGGTCAACGAAGGCAGAACGACCGTAAACCCAGACCTCGTGACCCCGCTCGACGAGCCTGCGACCGAGTTCCTCCGCGAAGGTTTCGAACCCACCGTAGGACGCGGGCACACCTCGGGTTCCGAGAATCGCCAGTTTCACGAAGCATCGACCTCCTTTGTCCGTCCTGTCGGTCTACGGAACCAATGCGAAACCTGTCGGGACGATGCCTTGGACCTGCTCAGAACCCACCGGCGTCGTTTCCATGCATCGCTGCGCAGGCGCCAGGCCTCGAGGAGGGCCGGGAAAGACTGTCGCTCGATCGTCAGGCAGGCGCCGACGACCACGAGATCCCTCATTAGCCACCAAGGAAAACAGCGAAGGTGCCATGCAAGATCAGCGCAGTGGACGCGCAGGAGGAATCGATTCCTCACCGAGAGCCGATTGATATTCGCCTGATCCCGGCGGCCGAGTTCCAGGCGGAAGCCGCGTCCGTGGTGGGCCAGGGCCTCGGGTACGAACAGGCAGCGCCAAGCCCTCCACTGGAGCCGCCAGGCGAGTTCGGCATCCTCTCGATAGGCAAAGAACGAAGAGGGAAAGACCTCACCGTCGGGGTAGGCCACGTCTTCGAGTGCGGTGCGACGAAAAAGGGTTGCCGCCCCGGTCCCACCAAAGACCCAGGCTCGATCCTTGGGGGCGTGGTCGAGTCCCGCTCCGGCCAGCCGATCGAAGTGACGGCCTTGAGGAGTGACCACCATGGCGGCGGCGTCGATGATATCCGTAGGTTCGAGATTTGGGCCCGCAGCACGCACCAGGAGTCCCGTGACCGATCCGATCTCGATGCTTTCAGGACTCTCCAGAGCGGCGTCGAAGAGACGTGCGACATAATCCGGTTGTGGGGCGCAGTCGGGATTGAGCAGCAAGACCCAGGGGGAGTCGGTTCGGGTCAGGGCGCGATTCATGCCGCCGGTAAAGCCGGTGTTGTGCTCCAGTCTTACGACTTCGGCGCCCGCCCTTTCGGCCATGAGGCAAGAGTCGTCGGTCGAACAGTTGCCGAGGACGACAAGCCGGTCATGAGATGGTTCCATGCTGCGAACTGCCCCAAGACAGGCGGCGCGGACCTCAGCACTGCTGAAGGGGACTATCACAACGTCAAAGTGGGGTTGTTCAAGCACAACCGGCATGGTGGCACAGTTGTCCGGGAGGTTCCACTGTTGGGGTCCTGCGCCGGTCGTATTGGACACCTGGGTAGAAGTCCCAGGTTACAGGTTCAGAAAACACAACGCGCTCCTCGAACTGAGACCTGAGACCTGCAGCCTGAGACCCGAGACCCGAGACCTGAGGTTTTGCCTCGCCTTTCGAAGTTGTTGGAGTGGGAGTTGCTATGAGGTCGCAATTGGGACGCGGAGCTCTTATCCGCAACGGGTGCCCATGAGAAAGGGCCATCGTATTCCTGGAACAACACAGGAGAAGATCTCGCAGAGAACGCTGAGAACGCAGAGAGAATGTCTTTACGAGAAACCCCTCTTCCTTGTCTCCCCCCCCCTGCGACCTCTGTGCTCTTTGCGAGAGAATAGTCTTCCTTTTTGTGCATTTTTGCTCCTTTTTGTGGCTATTTCCCCCTCTTCGTGGCGTTGCCCTGGGATATTTCTGAAGACTCAGTCGTATACTGTTCGACCATGACGGCCGTGCG